>PBRL01000048.1 GCA_002725925.1 Chloroflexota bacterium | reverse complement strand
ATTCACTCCATCCGTTATTGAGGATGGAAGTCGATAACTTCATAAGCCAAAAAATTCCCGATAATTTGCATTATTCGAACGCTTTTTTTCAGTCGGTGATTGGTGGGGATACATCGGTAGTTGAGACCGTGCGGCAAAACGTCTCAGATGGGGTTGAATTTTCTGATCAGGATTTGCTTGATGCACTTGCAGGGGCTGGATTTTACCGGCGCGAGCAATTGATTGATCCTGAAGCTCAGGTGACCGCTGAAGACCTGATTAATTTGATTGCTGATGGTGTTATATGGACGGATAAGGATTTTGTTGAAGGATTAGATGAACCTACCCGACTACAAGTAGAAGATTTGCGTCAGAACTTGGCAACGGCTCTATCATTTAGGTGGGTAATCTGGTTATTAATCTTATTGCCGCTATTTCTTTTAGCTTATTTTGCGGCGGATAAATGGCCATCCAGATTAAAGTGGGGGGGGGCAATACTCGCCGTCACGGCCATAATGGTATATGCCGCGATCTCGATACTCTGGTCGAATTATTCCACTGATCTTTATGAGCAATACTTCCCTAAGACGGTTGATCTGGGCCTGCAGATGGAAACAAACTTTCCCAGTTTGGCGGAGGAGCTTAAAGCAAATGGACCGGTCGATAAATTATTTGAAATTCTCGAAGCATGGCAGGAGCTTTTAAGGAATCAGACAATCCCGTGGATATTCCTTGGAGTACTGGCTTTTGCTCTGGGAACAGGGTGGCCTAGTAGGTCCGTATCGAGTCGTGAACCGCGAGCTTCACTGGGAAAAGAACCGCTTCCATCGTAACGGGGATTAGTAGAGTCGAACTGCTTATGATGTCACTGGATCAGAAATCCACATCATGGGTCTTGGGGCGGTGCTGGGCACGATGTAGATAACCAGGGAATACATTTCATTAGTGACCCCAGTGTGGGTTATAGCTGTTTCCATCTGAAAACGACCATAGGGGATGGGAGCTAGTTCCATCCGCATCTACGACCCAAATCTCCGAAAATGAATTATGCGGTTGTTTAGTAAAAACTATCTTGCTGCCGTCCGGCGACCATTCAGGATCCTGAGCTTCCCCCATACCACTTATGACCTCTCTCCTGTTAGAGCCGTCCGGTGATATTGTGCTGATCCATCCAGAGCCGTCTTTATCTTCGTCTGATATGAAAACGATCTCGTCACCCTTGGGCGACCAACTCGGGTTATATTCGTGATCTGCAGATGAGTTGGTGATATTTGTCTGGTTCGATCCGTCAGCGTTCATGACGTAGATGTCCCAACCAGCACGATCCGAGGCAAAGGTGATCTGATTACCGTCTGGAGACCATGATGGGTCAATGTCGTTATACGGGCTGTCTGAGATATTCGTCCTGTTGGACCCGTCTGCACCCATGACCCATATGTCCGAGGCCGTCTCGCCCTCTGATTCGAAAGCGATTTGGCTACCGTCGGGCGACCAGGTCGGCGATCCTTCGTATGCCGGAGTGTTGGTGATATTTATTCGGTTATCTCCTGATGGATGCGCGATTTCGATGTCGTCTTGAATCCAGTTACTATCACGGCCCGAAGCAAAAGCGATCTTTCCTCCATCTGGTGATCATTGTGGTTCATGGTCGCCTCCTGAACTATTTATTAGTTCACTAAATTTTTTAGCTCCTGAACTAAAGGTGTCTGGAATTAATTGACCATCATCGTCGGTATATAAGTCGAACTGGTAGATCGTGTCTGTGCCCACGCGGTCTGAGACGAATATGATTGTGGACACAGTTAGTTCGGTTTCGGATGGTATTGGCTTCAGGGAATTCGACGAGTCTTTATCACCCGCAGGTCTTTGTGCTCGTTGGGTTGCAGATATAACTGCGGAAACAGTGGCTTCTACAGCCTGTTCAGCGGCATTGGCACCGTCTGCCGTGTTTGTTCTGGCCTCCACTGTCGAGTCGACTGAGGCTTTCACGGTTGCTTCAGAGTTTACTGCGTCTGCGCCAAGGCTTTCTGAAGATGAGCCCCGGCTTGCTGGTTGAACCGTGCATCCCAGAAATATGGCTATCGTCATCGAAGCCAATATTGTGATGACAGCAGGTCGGAGAGTTCGCACTTAATTTTGCGACCTTTGAACCGCGGCTTGATTATGTATTTTAAGAATCATTCTTATTATCACAGACTATTATTCCAGCCCGTTGTCGGGCTGCGGCCAGCGATTTAATGTGGTTGAATTTTGTGGTGGATCGCGCAACAGGCAATATTCTATGGATGGGCTTGTTGGTATAGTCCCATGTACGGCCTATGACGGTGTATTTCATGTTAAATAATATCCAACTGGGCGGTTCATGCTGTTTTTACTCTGTGACTACGAGCCGCATCTGGAAATTCTCCGCTTACTATAGTTAACGCATTGACTTCGATCCAACAATTTGCACGTAAAACGTACGCTCACCCGCGCCGTGAGCGGATTCAAGGTGAACTTATTCGTGCATTGCCACCTTTTTTGCTGTTTTTTGGGTTTTTAATTCTCGTAGGTGCTATTGGTAACTTGGCGGATGCTGCGCCTCAGGGGACGGAGAGCCTTTTCGAAGAAAATCTCCAATCAGCGGGTAGGCCTGACCTCGTGGTTGGCAACGGTGCTTTGTTGGCTTTCGCTGTATCTTCTACGTTCGTCATCACGGTTGCCGCATCTTACATTTTCCGGTCTAACGTAGTTGTTGCACTTTCGATCGTGGGGCTTGGTACGGCGCTTTGCACCGCGCTCTTATTGCCGGGGCAGCCGTTATTCAAATTGTTACCTTCAGGAGGAGATGCGGCTACCCCTATCGGATTGCCTGTGGGTTTGACGCCTTTGGTGCTGGGCATTGCATTTGCATGGTGTTTATCACTGTTGATGCTAGCCCTGATTAGAGATAGAAACCCATGGGCGACAGGCCTTTATATTGCTCTTTGGATTGGGGCACTGGCCCTGTTCTTGCCGGTATTTTCAGATATTTTTGGCCAGACCGGCACTGCTGAGGGAAAAACGAGCCAGCGAATTGCCAAGTTTATCGGGACCCCTGGAGATCCGGGTGACACGACGGAGACGCTGCAAGATGGCACTAAGGTCACCACTCTTGAAAACGGCGGGCTTGTGAAATCTGGTGAATTGCTTACGATGACTCCGGGCCTGTCAGCAAGTCGAGCGGGGAATCCAGGGCGGTTACCTGTCTTCCGCGTGGCTAACGCCGGCAGAACCGGTTATCTTCGCATGGCTACAGGGGATATTTACACAAGTGGCGAGTGGCGGCAGAATGATGAACAACTTGTCAGTTTGCCTCCCAATGAAACTATTCAAACCGTGTTGGCAGACGTCGCATCCGACGATATAACCGATGATTCTGCACTCATTTTTGGTCCAAGTGAGGAATTCATCGTTCGTAGTCTTACTGAGCGGTTAATCGTAAAGACTTTAGACCTGCCCATTGCTCCTGGGCCTGTTCCAGGAACCCAGTTGATCGGGTTTAACCAAATTTCCGGCAACTATGCCAAGCATGCTCACGTTTTTGCAGCGGATGCTGTTTATCTGCAGTCAGACTTTGTTTCTCCGATCCGAATTTACAATGAACAAATGCTGACTGGAGCCAAGGGCATGGCTCTATCAGAGGACATGGATCGATCCGGATATCTACAAGTTCCACAGAACCTTCAGGTCAAGTTGGCATCGATTGCCGAAGAGCAAATCGCCTCAGCTTCTAGTGATTTTGAGAAGGCCATTGCTCTGGAGACGCACTTGCGGACGGGGTTTGAATATAACTATCGCGATATGAACTCGCCTAAGGAGACCGGAATCGAGGACCCTGTTGAAGAATTTCTACTTGGGTCACGGATAGGTACAGCCGGGAATTTTTCTTCGGCATATGTTCTTTTGGCTAGAAGCATAGGGCTTCCAGCTCGAATCGTCTCTGGATGGGCGGTTGCACCTCAAGATAAGGAACAGGTTGTATATACAAACCAGGCCCATCAGTGGGCCGAAGTAGCCTTCGAAGGTTTTGGATGGGTTAGATTCGACCCGACACCCGTAGAGGGTGCGCCTACCAGAACGAGTTCTGGCAAGACAAGTAGAACCTGGTTGAGGCCCAGCGATATCATAGAAGTGGAGCCGGAGACCCTGCTTGGCGATGATGGATACCCGATTGATTTTGGGTCCACACAGGAGTTGATCGACGCGGCTGGTATCGATCCATTGTCTCCGCTAGGGGGTTACCTGTTCGGTAATCAACAATTTAATTCGGATGATATTAATTTCGAACTATCTGGATTTCCGCAGTCCCTTGAAAGCCTGTCTCAGTCTATCGAACCAGAGATATTTGAGGAATTAACCGATAAGGAAAAAGGGCACCTTCTGGAATCCTATAAGAACCTTGCTCAATCCATGGATCCAGCGGTATTTGAAAACTTAACTGATCAGCAACAAGGCCTACTTTTGCTCGGAGCGGCAGCTGGTGCTGTGGCCTATAGCGCAATGACGGGAGAGGCGGTTATTGACCCAGAAACCGGCGGGTCAATAGGTCTTGATCAGGTAAACAACTTACAAGGTAGCCCTTCCACAACTGCTCAACGAGCGAGCGAGCCTGTTAGATTCCCTGTTTTTTCTATTTCAAGCGATGGTGACTTTGGATACCTTAGAACTGCCATAGGAGAGATCTACTCTGGTGGGGCGTGGATTCCTGCAGGACCCAATGTATCCGTTGGGGTGCTACCTGGCCAGCAGATCGAGTCACAGGACGCAGCCGAAAGTCCTTTGATTCCACCATATGACGGCAGGTTCGCCGCAGGGTTGATATCGTCGTATCCATCTGTGTCGGCATCAGTTGACTTGCGATCAATAACCATCCAGGCAGCGAATCCTGCGGTTTCCCTTGACTCGCGAATGCCTACCCCCGCCCGTTTAATCCGCAGTTCGGTTGCTGGTGAACTCAGTGTTCCCGCCATGGCATTCGTTTCGAACGCTGGATCCGATCTAACTGTGCTCACATCGGCGGTTGTTGAATTTACGGCGGGTGATGTTTACGACGCTGAATCTTCGCCAGTTCCCGAGTATATCCAGTTGCCAGCTGATTTAGATCCGAGAATTGCTCCATTGGCAGAGCAGGTTGTGTCTGGCGCCAAATCTGATTATGAAAAAGCGGTCCTTATTGCCGAATATCTTAATACTAGCTTTCAATATGGGTTTGCTGATCAATCGACATCAACTACGCAGGTTGGATCGGATCCTGTAGTCACGTTTCTGTTCCGCGACTGGGTTGGGACATGTGGAAATTTCTCCAGTGCTTTTGTGTTGATGGCGAGGTCAGTCGGGTTGTCGTCACGTGTTGTCGCCGGCTGGGGGATTGAGCCCAGCGCAGGAGATCAAGTGGTTTATTCAGATCAAGCACATCAGTGGGCGGAGGTTGCCTTTGATGGTCTCGGATGGATCGAATTTGACCCAACTCTGGGTGGTGCCAATATTCGCAATCAGTCCGGGGTATCGAGCCAGGATAGCCTGGAGGTGTATGAAGAAATAGAAGATCTACCTGAGCAGCCCACTCCGACTCCAGTGCCCACTCCGACTCCAGTGCCAACTTCGACGCCTGCTCCAACTCCGGTGTCAACCGCAATTCCGCAGCCGACCAGCACACCCACACCGATTCCTTTGTTGAGCAAAATCTCATATTCGTCGCCGGTTGATGGAGTTAATGAAATCTACGTGATGGAGTCAGACGGATCCGGTCGTATAAATCTTTCCAATCATTCTGCCTTTGACTACGCATCGTCGATGACGCTTGGCGGATCGAAAATTGCATTCACGTCCGAGCGAGACGGAAATAGAGAGATCTACGTTATGGAGGCAGATGGTTCTAATCAGACACGTCTTACCAGTAACGATGCGTTGGATGACAGTGCGCACTGGTCCCCCGACGGTAGAAGAATAGTGTTCCACTCTAGCCGAAAAGGGGCTTTAGAGATCTATGTTATGGAGGCAGATGGTTCTAATCAGACACGCCTTACAGACAACAGTGCCATAGACTCATTACCTTCCTGGTCTCCCGATGGAACGAAGATAGCGTTTGCATCTGATCGTGATGGGGACTATGACATTTACGTCATGAACACGGACGGTTCGTCTCAGGTGAACCTTTCGGACAGAGCCGATAAACAAATCGATCCTTCCTGGTCTCCTGATGGCAGCAGGATCGCTTTCACCAACATTACGTTTAATGGCCTGGTTAAAGAGATCTATGTTATGGAGGCAGATGGATCTAATCAAGTGCGAGTTGTGGAGCCGGGCTTTGGGCCCTCATGGTCTCCCAACGGCGGCAAAATTGCATACACAGTGATAAGTAAGGGCAATAACTCGGTCTGGATAGTTAATGCGGATGGATCCGACCCGACCCGTATTGCCCCGAAGGGATCCGAGCCGCATTGGGTTTCCATAATTGATGCACCAGTTCTAATCCCCACTTCCACACCTAACCCGACACCTATACCAACTGCTACCGTAGTTGCTGGAGTGGAACCTATTGGTACCGTTACGGGTGTTGAGGATGATGGTCCGATAGCGGAAGCTAAGGCTCAAGTGGCTACCGAGACATTAATCACGGAACAACCTGCCACGGTAAGACTTGGCGGTACGGGGCGAGTTAAGGGATTGGTGACGGCGGCAGATAACTCGGTAGTGAACGGTCCGACTGTGACAATTTATCTCAACGATGTTTCTCCGGATGATCCACTTGAGGTCAAACTAGATGGTGCTACGACAGTGGGATCTGGTGCTGTTGTTGATGGTGCGTTCGACATTGAGATCGTGTTCCCGTTAACACTTGGTACTGGAAGCCTTCAAGTTATAGCCGTGACAAGTCAAAGTGCTTTTTATCTTGGATCTGATAGTGATCCGCCGATATTAATAATTTCTGGTACGAATATTTCCTTGAGCTCAGATCAGCAGCCTTTGGTTGGAGATGAGTTTGTTGTTAGCGGTTCACTGTTGGATGACGCAGGCAGTCCGGTAGAAAACGCGGACATTGACTTGAGTATCGGTGCTGAAGAGTTTTCTCTGACAACGGATACTCAAGGCTCATTCAGCCAATCAGTCATCATCAACGCTGCAGGTGTTATAAACGTGCTGGCTTCCTACGCTGGTTCAGAATTATTGTTGTCAAGTACGGTTGAATTTGATGCTACCGCAAGATTTCCATCCAGTATCGACATATTGATGCCGCCTTCAACCTTGGTGGAATCGGAGATTTCCATTCAAGTGAGAATTCTCGACCCCAACGATGACCTTATTGAAGACAGGGTTTTCATGGTCACAATCGGATCTGCTGAGGGTATTGAGGTTACCTCCCTCGCAGATATTCCTCACACATTTTTCGATGCCGGTATGGAAAATGTAAAAGTTGTTTTTCAGGGTGACGATTTATATGCGGAAAGTGAGGGCGAAGCCACCATTACCGTACTTGCGCCCACCTCGATTTCCTTAGACGTGATGCCTGATCTAACTACAGGAGATGAATTGCTCGTTTCGGGTCAGATAACTTCTTCAGGTTCAGTTCAAACAAATGAGTTGTCTGTCGATATTTTGATAGGCGGACAGATTGCTTCTTCAGTAGAGATCTCATCTGACGGTACATTCGCTCAAAGTCTTGGTGTTTTAGGGACACCAGGGACTTATACGGTTGAAGTGGTTACGAAGGGTGGCGATTTTGTGCTGAGCGACTCGACTTCTGGATCGTTTGAAGTGGTTCAGTCGACCGTGATACAGATGACAGCGCCTTCGATGGGATTTGCTGGAGAGACAGTCCTGCTTAGCGGTAGCCTGACAGGTGCTGATGGCAATCCACTGGGTTCTCTTGACCTGCAATTTTCCGGCACAAACACTTCACCGTCCGTAGTGACGACCGGAGATGACGGAAGTTTCGAATACGATGTAATTTTGGGCAATGGGCCTTCTCAAGAGGTTTTTGCAAATTTTGCTGGCATGGGCCCAATCGAGGCTGCTTCTTCTCAGATTTCGATTGATGTTGTACAAGCTGAGATTGTGATTACGGATTCTCCTATGGCAGTGCTGGGCAAAGTTCATGAAATCAAGGGACGGCTTACTCAAGATGGTTCACCTGCGGGAAATAGAAACATTGAACTTGAGTGGCCTGAATTAGGCGTAGTGGAAACATCTACGGATGATGAGGGTAAGTTCGTATTAATAAGGGAAGTAGATGTATCTTCTGAACTGGGCAGGCGAACCTTCACCATCAGGGCTCCGAACCTTGGAAGCGGAGCCATTCTAACTTCGGAAACTCTTGTTGTTTCGGAAGTTAACATTCAACTATCGGCTCCCGAGCAGGTCAGTCCTGGTGAAATCGTTGAAATTTTGATCGAGATGACGGACGAGGCTGGCCGGCCGGTTACTGGATTGCCGGTGATGGTTGATGGTATTGAGCAGTCAGAGTCCAGCTCTGAGGATGGTGCCTTGACGGTATCGCTGACGGTTCCAGATCCTGTTGAGGAACAGGTTTGGTCTGTGCTGATCAGCTCACCTGCCACAGACCAGTACTTAGGTTCTAGTATCACAGTTGTTGCTGACATTAAACGAGGTCTGTCATCCTGGGTATATTTGGTGATTCTCGGAGTAGGTCTCTTCGGCATATTCTCTGGCGCTGGGACCTTGTGGTTTGTAAACAATCGTCGGTCGACATTGGGGGCCAAGATTGAGGATGTAAGTGCTCCGGTAGCGACGCTTGCAGAAGTGGTGCCCGCTTCTGTCAAATCAGATATTACGGGAACCGGTGATACTGGGGACACTGACGATACAGACTTGGTAACAGTTGTTGAAGAAGATGAAGAGAATGCGCCGACCTTGGCAGAGACTCGACTTTTGATCTCATTGGATCAGGAAACCGATGACCTTCCCGGGGTCATTGGAATAGGTGAGTCTGTCACTATTACTGCGATACTGACCAGCGAGGAAGATTCCCCAATTGCTGGATTGTCCTTGTCGATTGAGATTGGTGGTCATGGGTCATGGGATCAGGACACCGATAAAGGAGGTTCGGTTTCAGTTGAGACCGAAACTGTTGAAGTGGGTGAGCACCGTGTCAGCGTGAGATTTGAAGGCGATGAGCAACTTTCGGCAGCGGAATCCAATTCGACGATCTGGGTCATCGAATATCGCGAAGCAATCACAGATATTTACAACCGACTTCTCGAACAGGTTAGAGCTTCCGGGATTGAGCTGGACATTCAGGCGACTCCCAGAGAGGTCGAACGTAATCTGGTCACGGGAGACACCGCTATTGATGAGAAACTTCTCGATGACCTTATCAGTGTTTTTGAGGAGGCCGACTACAGTCTCCATGAAATTCTCAGAGATGATTTCCTGAAGGCCAGACGTGCTTTCGAGGGATTGGAAATTAGATCAATTAATACTGAGGCTGCGGGTGAGTCGCAGCAATCAGAGATGGAGTCGACTGCCGAGGCTGAGTCAGAAGCCACAGCTGAGATTGATTCGTCCCGAAGTGGCGATGATGAATAGGTTACTGCAATGAAAATCTTACATCACTTAGGTCGGCAGTCCATTTTGCTTGGGCTATTTGGCTTTGTTTGGATGTTTGCAGTTTCTTATGAGGATTTTGGCTGGGCTGTGCCTTTTGCTCCTGAATATGTACTTATCGCTATATCTGTTTTTCTTTTGGTTATGGATCTGGTAAAGAGAAAAACTGCCGGCAAAATTCATATAGCCATGACAGGTATAAGGACGTTTGGTAAATGGTCTCTCGTTGGTTTCTTTTTCAACACGATAACCGTTGTTTTGGGACTGCTTGCTAATGGTTGGACTGCATCAGGGACGATTAATCCAATTCAATCCGCCTTTTTGTCAGTTTTCGAATTGTTTGGTCTTCATGGCGCAAAAATATTTTTTCTGTTTTTGCTTATTGGGGTTATCGCAGGTCTAAGGGACGCGCTCAGACTTGCTGGTTGGTCCCTTGTTAATGCCGATCCAAATTACATTACTGCAAGAAGTTATAAGAGACAGATGTTTTCGGCACTTCTATTAATCGGAATGGCTGCTGTGCTGTGGGTTTCGGTTATGTTGGCAGGTCCCGTCATGGACTTAACGGAGATCGGCGTGATTTTGGAATCCCTTGCTGTTGCTATTTCGATTGGAGCCGCAACACACGTCGGATCGATCGTGGTAAGGATTTTTGGCCGACCTCCGTGGCGAGAGACTGCCTCCGACGTGATCTGGGGACTGGGTTTGGTCATAGTGGCTTTTATTGTTGGAAACGAAATTGGGACAGCCTACTCTGGCGGAGTAGAAACTACGGTCGGACGATACGTAGTGATGCTGGGGCAAATGAGTATGTGGATCGGAGTGTTTTTCACAGTCGACATGGTAGTTGGTGCATTTTCAATCCATATGTTCAATACGCGGCAGGGTTGGTTTATCAGTAGTTTCGGTTCTGACCCCCTAGTGTTTCGGCAACTTCTTCGTAATAGCGGGAAAATGTTTTTCCTTGCTTTTGTATTGGTGCACAACGGTGGATTGGTGTCGACGATGATTGACATTAACTTTGGAGCGCTTGCTTATGGTGCGTATGCCCTGATTATCTCGATTCTGGTAGCCCGCGTGATCGACTTGCTTGCAGTGTCACGAACGGGACTTCTGGTGTCTGGGACTATTGTGTGGCTAGGGGTTGGTTTGTTTGCAGCGATTACGCTCGTAAATTTGCCTGCGGTGATAGAAGTTTTAGGCACAATTCCAAATCTTGCAAATTTCGCCGACAGTGCCTTGCCATACGCACTTTCGATTTCTGCATCATCATGGTGGCTCGTTGCCGGAATTGCAATTGTTGGATTTGGGAAGACAGCGCGGACATTCGATATTGTTTCAGGCCGCCCAGGAGTTCCTACCCTGATGGCAGCGGTCGGTTTCGTGGTGGTTGGATGGGCGGTATGGGCGGTAACAGATGCGTTCACTGTCTTAGGTCCGAGTTTCAAAATTGCGGGTGCAGTTGTTTTGGGGGTCACGTTTGGGGGGGCTTTCAGCTTACTGGCAACCTTTTTCACCGAAGGAACTCCATGGATGGTATCCAACCCCGCCGCTTGGATTGCTAATTCGAGATTCCGTGCAATGAACATAGGTGGCATAGCCGCAGCATATCTGCTTGTTGTTCGGTCAGTGATGTTTGATGTTTTCGTTTATGCCACACTTGTGGAGTGGATAGCGATTGGGTTTATTTCCGTTTATATCACCCGGAGAATCTGGACGTTCGGAAGAGAATTGGGTGAACCGGGTAACTCAGCAGTACCTTCAGAAGATTGGGTTAGTCACGATCAATCCATCGATTTTATCGATGACGTTGTTTTGTCTAAGTTGATCCGAGAGTACAGAAATTTTATTGAAAGAGATCAGCGAACAGATTTGATTACCAGACTATCTACAGTCATGTGGGAGTCGGGTAGGTCGTATGACGATATAGTAAAGGTTGTATCCCAAATGTTTACCAGTCGACCCTCGCAAGTGTCTTGGCAGGACCGCTTTAAGCGACGACTCTCCTTATNTCAGACAGTTGATAATTTATCGANGTACNAAAAATTACGCGAGGANGCCCTGCAGTCTGTCCGATCAGTTTTAGAATCNTCNTCGGGCACTTTGGCTTCGCATTCTCGTCCGTCGGAAGATATGTTGCGAGAGTTGATAGNTGAAGCTGAAAAAATCTTTGTCGATAGATCTGACCAAAGTCAACTTGTTGCAACCTACTGTGTGGCTATTTGGAGCAAAGGCACTGACCGGCATTCGATCACTGAAATTTTAACGACCTTGGCGCAGTATGATGACCCTTCAGCATCTTGGTATCACGTTGGCCCGCTGAAACATCGATGGGATGCTGCTACACGTGAAATTCGAACTCGAACTGTAAAAGATTTGCGTCAGACCGTGGCATTTGGAGGGATATCGTGACGAGCACGACAACAATTAACCCTAAAGTTCGTGAAGCTGGAGCTGATTGCGATGCAGCTCTCNAGGCCATCAGCGATGTGTTCGTAGGTCAGCGATTTGTCTTGAGAAAGCTCTTGGCGGCGGCCATCGGAGGAGGGCACGTACTCTTTGAAGATTTTCCGGGGCTTGGGAAAACTCTGCTTGTGAAAACTTTTTCTGAAGTGATTGGATGTGATCAGAACCGNGTGCAATTCACCCCAGANCTAATGCCCGGAGACATTCTCGGNACAAATATTTGGCAGCCNCANNCTGGTGAATTTTCTTTGATAAAAGGTCCAATATTCACACAGATATTATTGGCGGATGAGATCAACAGAGCGCCGCCGAAAACACAGGCAGCCTTGCTTCAGGCGATGGAAGAGCGCGTTATAACTATCGAGGGAGAAACATATAAGTTAGATCAGCCGTTTATGGTCTTGGCCACCCAGAATCCAATTGAGCAAGAAGGGACGTATCCGCTCCCTGAGGCGCAACTCGATCGCTTCATGTTTAAATTATCAACTGGCTACCCTGATTCAGTTGATAGTGAGGTTGAAATTCTTTCCAGAAGGATCAAATTTAGTGCCGCTGATCTTTCCTCTGCTGCAATTAAGGTATTCAATCGTAAAAAATTTGTCGAACTTCAACGATTGTGCCGTAATGAAATTCATATCGATGATTCGATTGTCAGGTACATAGCGGAGCTTGTGAGAGGGACGAGAGAGCACGAGAACGCTATGGTTGGTGCTAGCCCTCGTGGTGGAGTAGCACTGTTGGATTCGGGGAAAGCGATGGCGCTGATTCATGGACGAGATTTTGTTGTCCCGGATGATATTAAAGAAGTTGCGATCGATGCTCTATCCCACAGGGTCATACTTCACACAGAGGTGATCTTGGACGGTGTCAAGGAAGAGACCGTGGTCAAAAGCGTGTTGGACAAAGTACCCGTACCTGTGAGTTTGGGGGATGGGCAGTATGATTTTGTGTCGGATTCTAGCGAGGACCTTGAGACGGCAGGCGAGTTGACTTTGGATGATTCAAATGAATCGTCAGAGGATGCCGAAAATCAAACATGAGCACTGCCGAACGCATAGCAACGGTTTCACTTTCTGGTCGTATTAACCAGGGCGTTGTTGTGCTGGCTGCTTCGATCGTTTTGCTTGTGGCGGCTGGTGTTGTGTTGGGCAGCTTTGTTTTCATACCCGGCGCATTGATTTTGGCTTCTATGTACGCGGTCGCGAACCTGATGAGAGGGCCATCAGGTATTTCAGTTGAAAGAATTATTCCAAAGGATTCGGTTTGGGTTGGAGATGAGGTTGAAGTTGTGCTCAAGCTGACCGTTAAAAAAGGTATCGGGCCGGTTTTCGTACGGTGCCCGATACCCCAAGTTATGGAACTGGTCGATGGAAGCAACTTATTTGGGATTTGGAAGGGGCGNGGNTCTAAAACAGTCGATTTGAAGTTTAAGTTTCGTACGACCGTCAGAGGGGTCTTTACCTTCGAACCAGTTCGNTGGGAGGCNCANCACNCATTNAGATTCNGAACACCNNTNNATGAAACCNNNGGANNNCCNGAGGACATTNTNGTTCGAGCNGGGATCAATGAGATATCCAGGGTAACNAATGTNCGNGGNTTNGCNGTCAATCCCAANCCGATGATGGANATGTCGGTAATNGGNAANCAAACNACCGANTTCCGTGAGATCCGTAATTTCACCTCCGGAGATTCAGTTAAATCAATTAATTGGAGGGCGACGGCTCGTAAAGCATCTTCGAGGGAATTAACCAGCAGAGATATTTTGGTGAATGATTATGAGCGGGAGGGTAAAAAAGCCATCTGGCTTTTCATGGATACAACTTCATCTATGAACGTTGGTAGCTCGTTGGTTAATCCACTTGAACATGCGATTGAAGCCGCTGGAGCCCTCAGTTTCTACTACTTGAAAAGGGGCTACCAGGTTGGAGCCCATTTCAGTCATAAAGACTCCAGAGTTATTCACCCTGACTCTGGTCAGGCCCAATTGCGGAAAATAAGCAGAGAGCTTTCGGAGTTGTCGAGTCAGGAAGGTAATTACGATTTCCGCCGCTCTGTTCAAGTGTGTCGGCGACAGATTCTACGATATGTGCCTGAGTGTTTTCTAATCACCAGGTTGGACACCGACGAACCGGTTCAGTCAAATCAAGTTCCACCGGCGCTTGATTCTCTGGTAAGCGGTGTAAAGGCTCTGATGGCATACGGTTCGCGTGGACACAAATCCGTTAGGGTGAATATTGTAGCGATCGCCGGTTACGCTTATACGTCGCAGAATGATGAAGGCAATTCGATCGCCCGTTTGATACGCAGTCTTGAAACGGATCTGATCTCCCGCAGTGTTCGGCGGTACGGGGTAAACGTGATTTCGTGGGACCCGACTAGCACTAGGTTCTCTGACCTATTACTTTCTCATGCATTAAGCGGGCGTGGGTAAAGATGCCATTACCCATTACATTTGTTTTCATAATCTGTTTGCGGATCGTTACCGCTACTGCAGCATCTGCAGCATTTGGGTTGTCTGGCATAGGGCAGTTGATAGGAGAGCAAATTTCTTTTGGGTCCGTGCCTCATGAGTACATTAGTGGTGGCATAGCTTTGATCATTATGATTGGTATCACTGGATTGAGGTGGAACTCGGATCCCATTCCAAGAAACCTATCACTGGCCATTGCCGGAACGATGTTTCATGTTCCAGCTGCCTTGCAGGGATCAGGTGCACATTGGTTAAACGTGGCACCATCTTTGATTCCCGATTCAGCAGCGACTGAAGTGGTATTTATGTTCACGTTTTTAGTACTAATCGTGACCTGTGTTTTGGGAGTGATAATCGATTCAGCAAAAGAGGAAACGTCGGACCTTTTGGAAAGAGGTCTGAGTGAAGAATCAGTACGCACAATCGTTAAGCAAGCAGCCCTTTTTAAGGCTGGTACTTTAGTGATTGGTTTCATGCTTCTGATGTTCATGAGTTTCATACCAACAGGAGTACCGGATTCTTTGCCTCCTGCAATCCTGGCGTTGGTTGGTGTCCTGATAATCATCATTCCTATTGTGATTTATTTTGAATCTTGGACTTTGCGGAATGTTTCGGATAAAGAAGCATGAAATTAACCATCAACTAGCAAACCACCGAGCTGGATCTCGTTTGGATTGTTGAGCTGTTGATAAAAACTATCTATGTTGCACTGCGGTCAACATAGATAGTTTTTAGTTGAGTGAAAAATTCGATCGCAGCCTTGCCTTGTTCCCTGTTTCCAGATGAACTTGACTTCATCCCGCCGAACGGAACCTGAGGCTCAACGCCGGCGGTTTCACCGTTGATTTTGACTATGCCGGCCTCGATCCGGTCTGCAAAATCCAGAACTGAGTTCAAATTCCGCGTGAAGATCCCCGCACTTAGCCCGTATTCCACCGAATTAGCGATTTCCAGTGCCGTCTCGGCATCGGAGGATGGAATTATTGACAGAACGGGTCCGAATATTTCCTCGCAAGCTATAAATGAATCGGGAGCGACTTTTGTCATTACTGTTGGCTCGACAAATGTGCCGTTGTCGAATGAAGATCCTGTTGGAACTCCGCCACCGGTCAGAATGTTTCCCCCATCTGCAACTCCGCGATCAACCATTAACTGGATGTTATNTTTTGAGGCTTGGTCGATGACAGGTACAACTATAGAGTCTGGATCCGATCCCGGACCGATNTTTAATGCGTTGGTCTTTTCGACGACAAGACTNGTGAACTCTTCCATGACGTTTCCTACNACGATAGCCCGAGAAGTGGCGGTGCACTTCTGCCCGGAATATTTCATCGCCCCAGAAACCGTAATATCTGCAGCTTGTTCCAGATCCGCATCCGGTAAAACGATGATGGGGTTTTTACCCCCCATCTCCAGTTGATATCGATTTCCTCGCTTGGCTGACTCTGAGGCTATCTGCATGCCAATTTTGGTCGATCCGGTGAATGAAACNGCACTGANATNTGAATTNGTNACGAGTTCNTTACCNATTGNTCNGCCTGNACCGGTGATNAGGTTGAACACTCCTGNNGGNAGATCGACGNATTCCCACATNTTCGCGATNAANGTTGCNACATGAGGNGTTGCNGAAGCAGGCTTCAGCACTATGGTNTTTCCNTAAACAAGAGCTGGTGCCATTTTCCANATCGGTATCGCCAGNGGGAANTTCCATGGTGTGATGAGACTTATAACGCCTAGGGGCATACGGTCGGTGTAAAGAAGAATGTTGGGGTTGACTGACGGGACTACCGTACCTACAGGATTTGAACCNTCGACCCCGTAATATTGGAGCAATGCAACANCGCGACCGACNTCACCGCGTGACTCGATAATTGCTTTGCCAGATTCTCGAGTTATTGCTTGGGCATATTCCTCAAGGTTGGCCTCTAGGTACGCCGCTGCTTTTGTTAGATATCCACCACGGGCCAGCGAGGAGGTTCGCCTCCAGCTTTCTTTGATTTCTGANGCTGCTGAAATCGAAGCGTGCGCATCGGCTGGCTCGGATGCCTGGAACTCNCCTATCACATCTGAGTGGTCAGCTGGATTTGTGCTGGTAGTAACTTTGCTCGAAGCTGAATCAACCCAAACACCGCCAACATAGTTTTGATACCGCTCGGCCATGACGTTCCCTCCNGAATTCGATAAGTTCAACGTTTCGAGTTGTTGACTCGATCTTTGCGATTTAGATCANCAGTTCAGAGNCCGACCAATGCTGGCACTGNAGCAGCTAAGTGTCAACGATCANAGGGNGGTTATCAGAAAAACCTCTTTGCAATCTTCTCCCAAANTANTGTCGTTTGTTGTTAGAGAAGATTTTGACCGGGATTAACTTGCTGCTTGTATCCGNTNTAGAAATANTTCGCCAGATTGTTTGAGCCACTGNGGCCATGCGGTGCCTACNCATTTCACGCCCATGGATAGGAACGTTTCCAGGTTGTCGTCATTCACCAATGTNCCTGCAACNCCTCCTCTCTTGACAATTAGTTCAATTGCTCGTTTTATAGCGTTTTGAACATCTGGGTGTCCGGGGTTGCCGACGTGTCCCATNGATGCGGCCATATCCGACGGGGCTACATAGAAAATATCGATACCATCGACTTTAGTAAGTTCCGGGAGATTGGCTATAGCTGCGAAATCTTCGATAAGTGCNATGCACTGGACTTCCTCGTTAGCCTTTACGAAATAGTCATCTACGCCGTAAGCGCGTCTGCTTCCCGCAACTCCACGAACTCCNGTTGGNGGATATTTGCATGCACTAGCAGCTAGTCTGGCATCTTCTAATGTNATTATGTGTGGCACCATCACTGCGCTCGCTCCNTGATCAAGAGTTCTTAAAATTTGTGCCTCGTCCAGCCTGTTCACGCGCACTACACTGGACATACCCCANAGCTCGCATGCACGGGTTATATCAGGGAGCTCAGACCATGAAACTTTGCCGTGTTCGAAATCAACGAAAGCNGCATCGAATCCAACGTGACCGAGAAAGTCACACATCTCTGCGGTGTTTGGGCCGTTGGCAATTACACCTATACCACCTTTTNCGATCGTATTTTTTAGCTGGTTGGGGCTATATTCGCGTTCGCGGACCATATGTGTTTCCTTGGTGANCTTGTAGCATTTAACAAATGTTTGGATTGNTATCGTATTGTGTNGATGAAACTTACACTTCTTTGTTAGAAATTTCCGGTCACTTTGATTCCAAATTTTTGCAAGTAGATGCTTTCAGGCAGTTGGGGTAAAAGATGTCACGCTTTTCTAGGGCGCGAAAAGTTCACGGTCAAACAGTAGAAGGCAGGCGTGCTGTTCTTGAATCCCTGCGCGCAAGGCGGGATATTGAACGCCTGATCATGCTTGAAAATTCTGAATTGGGACCGCAGCTTCGTGAAATAGTCTTTTTAGCCACTGAGGCTGGTATTCATATAGAGGCTGTTTCCAAACGNGAACTTGAATCCCAATCCCAGACCAAAAAACATCAAGGTGTTATAGCGGTTGTCCCGGATCCTCGATATCACCAACCTGACGACCTATTATCTTTGGCTGANCTCAAAAACGAACCTGTNCTGTTGGTGATGTTGGATGGNATTCAGGATCCTCACAATTTGGGAGCGATCGCCCGTACAGCGGAAGCCGCAGGTGTGCACGGNTTGATAATTCCTGAACGAAGGGCGGTTGGTGTGACCCCGGGGGCCATGCGGGCTTCAGCTGGTGCACTTGAGCATATGAAGGTGTCCAAGGTGGGCAATCTCAATCGTACGGTTGAAAAACTTAAAGAACGAGGTGTATTCATCGTGGGCCTCGATGCCGCAGGAGAGGTTGAGTATAGTCAGGTCGATTTCACAGGTCCCGTTTTGATAGTTGTGGGATCTGAAGGGAAAGGTCTGTCGAGATTGATGCGTGAGAATTGCGACAAGATTGCGTCAATTCCGATGAGTGGNCAGCTTTCATCTTTGAACGTGTCAGTAAGCGCGGCTATTGTGCTCTATGAAGCATTTAACCAGCGTTCTAAAGCAGGTTAGGCAATCGTTTTATCGCTTGGTTGAGAAAATAAGACTACTCCGCTCCAAAACCCGATATTACGTTCATTAACGGCTGACCCTTGGCGAGCCGGTCGATATTCGCTGCAACGGTCGCTGCGCGGCGATCGAGCGTACCAATTGTTGCGCCTGAGTGGTGGGGTGTCATGATTACGTTTTCTAGTTCCCAGAATGGATACTTCGAGGGGCGTGGGGAATCGTCACTGCTGACTGGATATTCATACCACGTGTCTATTGCCGCGCCGGCAATAGATTTACTTACAAGAGCATTGTAGAGTGCTTTTTCATTTACGATGTGGCCTCGTGCTGGATTTATCAGATAGGCGTTTGGGCGCAGCAAACTTAACTCTCGTTCGCCTATTAGATTTTGTGTTGAGTCCATCAACGGCGTGGAAACCAGTACGAAGTCCGATCCTCGAAGCACCCAATCCATCGCTTCTCTTCCTGCACCATACTCGACTCCATCTGCTTTCGCCTCATGTAACGTTTCTGATCTTCGTCCTGCCGCAATAACTCTCATTTCATATGCGTTTGCGAGACGCGCTACTCTCTTACCAATTGCACCGTAACCTATGATTCCGAAAGTTCGTCCATACAATTCTCGGTATGGGCCATGACGTCCCGGCCACTGTGACCAATCTCCGTTGCGAAAAGACCTGTCACTGTGAAATAGCTCGTGGTCTAATGCGACCGCTACTGCCATCACCCATTCAGCGATCGGTGCTTCGTGGTGGTATGCGTTGGCGACGATCACGTTTTTTGGTACGGCGTCTGGCTCTATTCGATCATACCCTGCCGCCGGAATCAAAATTGCTTTCAATGACTTCGCAGCTTTGCCCATCGCAACGTTGAAATCCGTACCGATGTAGACATCAGCATCAGCTAATGCCGAGGGTTCAGGTTTGTTGTCAACATATTCAGTAACGATCCATTCGACATTGACGCTAACCGGCCACCGGTTATCTATTTGGCTTCCCTCCGGGACCGGTGAAACCACCACCTTAAGTGGACGTGGCGAATCAGTTGAATCACTTGGCATAGTCCGCTCCGATCCAGCAAGTAATAAATGAAACGAGGTATGATTTTGTGATTAGACTAAGACCGCAGAGATTATCACGGTAGTGGAAGAAACATTGTCACTGTCACGTATCTCGGGTCTATAATTCACCTTCGTTTCCACATTTATATTTCGTATATGGAGAACAGTCGCGCCCATTGACAATCGAAACAACTGATCTGAACGGAAAATCGACCGGCAATTACCATTGGAAGGTATTTTGGACCGTTGCAATAGCTCTCTTTGCGATGGTTATGGATTTTTCGATTGTTTTCCTTGCACTCTCTTCCATTGCTGACGAGTTTGATGTCACGTTACGGGCGGTCACGTGGGTTGCAATTGCTAGTTCTTTGACTATGAGTGCGCTCATGCTTCCACTTGGGCGTGTGTCGGACATCACCGGCCGTAAGTATTTTCACATTGTGGGAATGATGTTTTTTGTAGTTGGTGCAGTACTTGCATACTCTGCGTCAAATCTTCAGATGCTCATTTTGGCTCGAGTGGTGATGTCAATTGGAAGCGCAATGGGGCAAGCCGTGGTATTCGCAATAATTGTTGGTGTTTTTCCAACCAGTGAGCGTGGNAAAGCTCTCGGGATGATTACCACCGCTGTTGCGATTGGTGCTGCTGCAGGTCCGATCGTGGCGGGCCCAGTTATTCAGGAATGGGGATGGCGATCAATATTTCTTGTGACAGCGTTACCCACTGTTGCAGGGATTATCGCTGCTTTTTTTGTTCTGGAGGACTCAAGAATCGGCTCTGAAGTTCGATCTATTGGTGCGCGATTCGATTGGCTGGGCGCGGCATTGTCTGCTGCTGCTTTATCNCTGTTGATTCTGACCATTTCGAATCCATTCGCGTTCGATTGGCTATCACTCCAAGTGATTTTAGGAGTTTTGGGGAGCATGGGATTGCTGGTGATGCTCGTGTGGTGGGAGTTGCGAATAGAAGAGCCTATGTTAAATTTGCGTTTTTTTCAAAATTCGACTTTTTCGTGGTCCACGTCCACTAGGTTGCTAGGTTTTGTCGGTGGTTCTGCAACTTTTTTCCTCATGCCGATATTTGTTCAAAGCTTTATGGGTTATGACCAGAGATCTGCCGGAATGATTATGTTCGTAGGTGCGTTAGGGATGGGATTGGCGTCACAATTTTCCGGGAGACTGTCTGATAAATACGGGTTCAGGAAATTTACGTTTATTGGTCTCGGGACATTGGTTGTAAGTAATGTATGGTTCTCATTTTTTGTTAAGGATTCATCGCTAGTGATCGTGATGTCCGTTTTGTTTGCTAACGGTTTGGGGATGGGACTTTGGATGGCTCCCAATATGAGTGCTACGCTTTCTACCGTTGGGCGGGGTGATTATGGTTCTATGAGCGCATTTCTTAACCTTGTGCGTAATGTTGGGAGTGTCATTGGCCAGGCGTTGACAGCGGCCATAATCGCGGGAATCATGCTCAGTCGTGGCGCGGAGGTTCAGTTGGACCAGTTGTCTGATTCGGATAATCCTGCTGTTACTGACGCCTTTCTCGCCGGTTGGAGTTTAACTTTCAGGGTGCTCGCTATAGTTACAGTTATCGCGCTTTTGTGCGCTGTTCGGACCAAGGTTTTTGTTAGTGATCGTCATGACAGTATTTAGTGCTGATGATTAATCACCAGCATTCACCTATTAATACGACCTAGCGGTCAACAGGAGGCAAAATGGGTCAACTTGATGGAAAAGTAGCAATCGTCACTGGGGGCGGCTCTGGTATAGGCAAGGGAATTGCAAAAGCCTTCGTTGAAGAAGGTTGCTCTGTAGTGATTGCCGCCCGTGATGCTAAAAGACTCGCCGCCGCGGCCAAAGATCTCAAGGCTGCTCCGGGAACCGTTATTTCGATCCCCACCGATGTTACCGATGAAGAACAAATGATTAGCCTTTTTTCGAAGACTATGGACCAGTTCGGGAGACTGGATATTCTCGTGAGTAATTCTGGTGCATTTGATGGTGGCCCGGTAGAGGATTTGACTATGGAGCAATGGCAACGGGTGATGCAGGTTAATGTCACGGGTCCTTTCCTCGGAGCACGAGAAGCCTTCAAGATTATGAAAAAACAGGGCGGTGGCAGGATCATAAATATCGGTAGTATTGCTGCGCAAAAACCTCGCCACAGTTCGTCTCCTTACACAACGAGTAAGCACGCAGTTTGGGGACTGACGCAGTCGTTGGCACTTGAAGGACGTGATCACGGTATTGCGGTGAGTGTTCTGCATCCTGGAAATGTAATGGTTGAACGTCGCGGGGATGGAAAATCGGCGACAGGTCGCGATGAGGGTCCGGAACCGCTTATTTCAACAGAGGATATGGGGCGCACAGCTCTTTTGATGGCCACTCTTCCTGCGGATGCGAACATGCTCGAAGCAATTGTATTGCCAGTTAGTCAACAATATTTGGGACGAGGTTAATCTCAGAATCTCATAGCGTCATAAGAGTTAGGGATTTGGAATATCATGGCGTTAGATTTTTCTCCCGTATTACTAGGCTAGCGGAATACGAACATTTTTACGGAGATCGATGATGCGTAAGTTTCTGGCATTGGTGTTTACAGCAGGGTTAGTAGTTCTGTTGTTCCTGGTCGTGACGGCTAATCACGCTCTAAATACGCTTTCCGAACCAGATGTAATTATCTCTATGTTGAATGATGCGGAAGCATATGACTATCTGTATGACGAGATTATTGCCAATTTGGTGTATGACGTTGTCGAAAAAGGGATTGAGGTCAATTCCGGGATAGGTGATTCATCAAAGCCGACTATCCTAGAGTTTGACGATCCTGATATTGCGGCAGCTGCCATTACGTTATTTGTAGAAACTCTGGTGCCACGTGAATATCTACGGCAAAAAATTGAGGAAGGCCTACGAGAAGTTGTACCGTACGCCACGGGTCAAACTGATGAATTTAAAATTGACTTAGAAGTTCAAGATCGCCTCCGTGATCTTCCTGACTCATTGCGTACCTTGGTTGGAGAANTACGATTGGTTCAACAACTTACGGATGATCTTCTTATTCCTCAGATGTCGGATTTCAGTTCACAGATATCAGGTAGTGGTCTCGGCATNGAATTTACGCAAAAGGAAAATGAGAACAACGCTCGGGAGATATTTGCACCTGAATGGGTCGAGAAGCAATTATTCCAGACCGTTGATGAGTTAACTNCCTATTTTGTAGGAGATTCAGATGGGTTCAGCGTTCTGATAAAACTGGAAGANCGCGTTGTAATCATTGGGGAGATTCTTAAGGGGAAAATTGCCAGTGATGACACGCTCTATAAACTCGTATTCGCCAAGGTCATCGATCCGGCTATTCAAGGAACCGTCGACCAATCGACATCTGTNGGNTTCGGAGTTTCCTTANCAGAGCAAGAAGTCACAGATGCAGTTGAAGTAATAGCACCTCCTGAATGGGTTCGTGGTCATGGTGATGGCGTGATCGATGCACTGGTGGAGTATTTGCTTGGGGATGCCAATGATCTGCATTACTCTGTAGATATGGCCGATCGAAAGGCTGCAGCTGCTAAGGAGTTGCAGGCACTTGCACGCATAAAGCTNGTGTCAACTCTNGAGGCTACACCCGCATGCACTTCATCTGNTGCANCATTCGCTGCAACAAAGGCCGTTGTGTCTGGAAAGGTGCCNCCGTGCCTATCCGGAGGACCGATGATTAACATGGCGTTAGAAGCGTTTGTACCAAAAATGGACCAGCAGGTTGAGGCTTTTGTGATGGGGCAAATACCTGGGGAAATTTCCTATTCATTATCAGATTTTGCGGGGCAGGGTGACGGCATAGACCAGCAACTCGAAGATGTCCGGGAAAAGGTAATTGAAGGCATCCGTTTCACACAGGACGATTTGGTCGGGATTATTGCTGGTAGCGACGACCCCGAGGCCCTAGATGGAGCAGAAGAAAAACTCACAATGCTGACTGAGGGAGTGGTGATTACGGAGACGAATATCATCGATAGTCTGGGTCCTGATGAAATTCAGCNAATAGATGATTTACGCGGTCAGGCAAGGATGTGGTTGTCTTTGAAATGGTTACTTTGGTTCGTTGTTTTGATTCCAGTTGGGATTATTGCTTTCATTGGAGGAAAAGGATGGCCCGGCAGATTGAAATGGGCTGGTGGAGCGGTTGTAATTTGTGGCTTGATTGTTTACTTGGGGATATCGCTCATCTGGTCAGNTGGGAAAAATCAATTACCGATAGACGTTCCTGTGAGNCAGGAAATGAAAGTTGANTATNCTCGTTTATCNGACGAGTTGGAAAGTGGTTCACCGGCTGAACGAATCCAGACCGCGATGGGATCGTGGCAATCTAGATGGCGAAATCAAACATTGCCATGGATTATCCTTGGGCTGCTTTCGTTCACCGCTGGAACGATATGGTCTCGGACCTACAGGGAGGGCGCACAGGTGATGAGTGGAGAGCCCATAGATGATGTAGTTTCTGAATCCATATCGGGAAATGNCGATCAATTGCCGCCGGAGCCCGAACCGGAATCGGCAGATAGAACCGNCGCTTAGATCAAGTCTGATGTAATCGTGTCTATAACCATTTGCGCTGCTTTTTTGATCAGCAGGAGATCTAGNGTTTCGGGTGTATCTGTTTCTCGGTGGTAATGAGGATTTCGGAAGTTCGCTGTATCACTGATCATAACGGCTGGAACACCGGCTGCCCAAAAGGGAGCATGATCACTTCTCCTGAAGTTTTTTAATGTTGGCATCCAGATCGGAATTCTGAGCGGCAAGACGGGCAGCAATATTTCGGGTTGCGCGGCGACACGCTCGAGATGATTTGATAGTTCTCTTCCTTTTCCTCGTGAAAGTAGCAACAAAGAATTTGCCGCGAAAGCTTGTTTTTTTAAGGTCCTGAATGCACGAGGAAACAAGAATTGAAATAAGCCAGGCAATCGCTGTTTTATAGTTTTTGAGCTGAAACCGATCGATTCGAAAATAATTGCCGATGATGGTAAATTTTTCATTGACAAACTAGAAACAAAATGACTCGAACCGTGTAACGCTCCGGCACCTGGCTGTACCTCTTCAGCGTCGAAAGCGACGAATGTAACTTTTTTGTCGATATTAGACTTTTGAAGCACTCGAGCGCACTCAAGTAATGCCGCTATGCCACTAGCGTTGTCATCTGCCCCAGGTGAGCCAGGCACCGTGTCGTAATGGGCACCAATGATTATGGTTTTTGTTACAGAAGACTTGGCAGAATTCTTTAGTGTGCCAATAATGTTTATACCTGTACGTTCGGGTTGGTGCCCAGGGATATTAAAAACTTGGTGGGTGACATCTAGTCCGATCTGATAGAACTCAGAGATAATCCATCTTGAAACCGCCGCATGTTGATCTGGATTCTTAGCGCTGTTTCTCGGAGCTGACGCCAGGCGTTCAACTATTCTTTTTATTTGTAGTTCACATACCGTTGGGTTGTTCATAGAAGTCCGGCGATAGTTGTCAAAAGTGTGTTCACAGGGTCGTCTACAGCGCGTATACTCCGCCAGCCGGCGTATTAAACGTTGCTAGATAATGGCAGATATAGCTGATTAGTTAGATTGATTATTTGGAGTTGTCATGTACATCCTGATGGTGCGACTGAAAGTCAAAGAAGATCGTATCGACGATTTCATCGCTGCGTCCATTGGTGATGCAAGAGGATCCGTGTTGAATGAGCCTGGATGTCGACGTTTCGATATTATTCAGGCTGCAGATGACCCTACATCCTTTGCCTTTTGCGAGGTCTATAACGATGAAGAGGCTTTTGCGGCCCACACTACCTATTCGCACTTCAAGGAATGGGATGCGGCGGTTAAGGGTATGTTTGACGGAGATCCAGAAGTTTCGTTTTGTAAACCGGTCTTCCCAAGAGGGGACGCTAACTGGGACTCGCACCGGGCCAACATTGTGGATGACCCTTACTTCGCCTCTAGTCTCCATGTTATTCATGCGCCGAAATTCGTCCAGAAAGATAAAGTGGAGGCATTCATAGACGCAGTGTCACTTGATGGTGTCGGGTCTACACATGAAGAGCCGGGTTGTTTGCGGTTCGATGTATACCAGAATGTGAAAGACCCGACCGAAATTTACCTTTACGAGGTTTATGCGAACCCTGACGCGTTTGAGTATCACAAAGGTACGCCACACATCAGACAATGGGTCGAAACGGTCAAGGAAATGTATGATACGAGTCGCGATGGTGGCGGGCGAGTTGGCCGCAATGTTTGGCCACCGGACAACTGGGCATGGAGTTCTGGCAAGCCCACTTGGTAGATTGACGGATATTCCAGCCGCAAACTGCTAATACTGAGGCTATATGTTGAGACTGTAGAAACGTTTGGCAGTACCGCCGAATATATCTGTTTTGACTGAAGGCAGTTGTGAGGACAGTATTTCTTTGACGGTATCAACTATTCGACCGTACTTACCTGCCAATGTGCATACGGGCCAGTCGCTGCCAAACATCAATCGATCCGATCCAAACATCCCAAGGACATGGTGCATATAAGGTCTGATATCGTCTGCCGTCCAGTTTTGGTGGTCGGCTTCTGTAACCATCCCTGAAATTTTGCAGTGTATTCCGTTGATGCTGGCAACTTTACGCATGTCTGAGAGCCAAGGCTCGATTACACCTTCGGCGATAAGCGGTTTGGCTATGTGGTCGACAACCGCCCTTAAGTCAGGAATCTGATCCATAACTATTGGTATGAATGGCAGGTTAGGTGGCTTTGCCAGAAAGTCGAAGGTAAGGTTCCGTCTAGCCAACTCTTTCAACCCTTTGATAGCTCCTGAATTGACGATCCATCCAGGGTCTTTCTCACCCTCCCAAATATGACGGACTCCTTTGAAGTAGGCGCTTTTCTGTAGTTCATCTAAGGTGTCGCCTACTCTGGGATCTGTCAGGTCAACCCAACCGACCACTCCTGCGACGAAATCATGTCTACCTGCTAACTCCAGCAGCCATCTTGCTTCATCCGCTGAAGACACGGCCTGAACGATGACGGTGTAGTCAACCGACGAGGACTGCAATAGTGGTTCTAACTCCTCTGGCCCGTAGTCCGTTGCCAAAGGGCTGTCGGCAGGCATCCATGAGTAATCGAATCGTTGGATTTCCCAAAAATGTTGATGACTATCTACAATCGGGTTATTAGTCAATATGCGTTCCTCTACGACGATGTCTAGTGCTGACGTCTGTGTGATCTAGGCGACGATCTTCCCGATTTCAGGTTGTCCCGTAGTTGCTGTGTTGTGTTTCCCACCAAAATTTGCGTCGCCATACCAAAGTTCACCGTCCTTGATAGAAAGACCGTGAACATAAGCATCGTCAGGATCCAGTGTTATTCGGTCTTTTTCGGCTCCGGTGTCGATGTCATATTTCACGATGACGTTGTCTGTCGTGTGTGCGCACCAGATTCCATCTTGTACCCTCGCCAGTCCATGGAGTCTTGGCAGTTGCACACGAAATTTGTGAACTATCGTATATTTGTCTGATGGGTCAACGAGGAAGATAGCGAGCGGATTGAAAGCGGTGATCCATATCTTGCCATCGTCCCATTCGATTCCATGAATGCCACCCCCATCGGGGGTGCGGAACCGATCTATTGCTTCTCCGGTCTGTAAATCCAGTTTGTACACATATCCTAGACCAGTGTCGGTTGAGCGTTTAGGCCGTGACGCAGACTCTCCATTCGAAGCTGTCCATAAGAACCCGCCACCGACCGTAATGCCTGAGCCGTTGGCGGTGGGGGTGTAGATGACCCGCAATATTTCGCCAGTTTCATTTACTACGTAAACGTTGTCCGTCTTTTGGTCCATTACGAACAAGCCTTCGTCTGTCCATTGCAGTCCATTCGGCATTTCACAAGGTGGGTTTATTTGTTTGATGGCTTTCATTTTGTTTCCCTGTGCTGTGTAAACGTGTTTTCTGATGACTACTTAGTACCCTTAAGTTGCTGGTCATTGAGAGACACAAGGCAATAATCTGTGCCTACGACGTAAGAGTCAATACGGTCTCAGTTGCTGTAATTGTTAATACTGGTTACGAATTTGAATTATCAGGCGGAGTCAAATCAGAGTTACAATTACACGGAGTGGTTGGATCGGTGATCGCTATTATTTTATTTTTTTCATATATTTCCCGCCTTCCCAACGCCAACACACTTCGAAAATAACCGCTTAAACGGGCAGTTTTGACGGTGCGCGTTTAGCTATGAACTATAGGTGGAGGTTTGACATGCCCTCAAAGTCTTCTAAATCGTCAGTAGTGCGTGAAAACGATCGTGTGATGGTGTTCATCGATGGAAGTAACCTGTATCACGTATTGACTCAGAGTTGCGGGAGGCATGACCTCCAATTCGATAAGTTCGCCATGAAATTAGCGAACGGTCGAGATCTCAAAAGAACTTACTACTACAACATTCGTCAGGAATCTGACACCAATCCCGCTGTGGGTGTGGAGCAACAGAAGTTCCTTGATTCGATGTATGACACCCCGTACGTAGAAGTACGACTTGGTATCTGGAAACAGCGTGGTGAAATTATGGTGGAAAAAGGTGTAGATGTCATGTTGGCGACTGACCTCATAACCCATGCCTATAAAAACCATTACGACACTGCAATTGTTGTCAGCGGCGACGCTGACTTTTACCCTGCTTTACAGGCTGTAAAAGATGTCGGAAAGCATATAGAAGTTGCGGCATTCGATATGAACCTGTCGTCAGAATCGGGCCGAGTTTCAGACGTAACAATTAAATTTAATAAGACATATTTCACAGGGCTCTGGATGACTCGCGCTCAGGCTCGATCTCGTGCGACGGCATCAGCTAGACCAGAGGTTTCTGATGAAGCAGCTTCGCCAAATGGTGAAGATAAGGCTGCAACCAAAGCTGCGACAGCGCGACGTTCAAGTGGTCGTAAAACAACTTCAGCAACTGCAAGGACTCGTCGATCACCCACGGCCCGAACTCAAAAGCCTTCAACCAGACGGCCGGCTTCCTCGACTAAAACTTCAGCCGATGAGAATGGTTCGAAAATGCGCCGTACACCTACACGTCGACGGGTTGGGGGTACATCTTCACAATCTGCAGATAGGGCTAGTAATGGACGTTCAACTCCCAGGCCACCTGCTTTACGAAAAAATATTGAGGCTAAACCTAAACAGTCAGAACCCGAAACGGCCGAAAGCCCAACGCCACGTCGTAGTTGGCGCGGCCGCCTTGGACTGACTGAGACGAAGGATGAGTAATCTTTAGCTCTAACGGGTTATTTTGGATTACCAGTCTGCATTAATGATTCTGCTGGAATTGGAAGTCATTCTTTTTTGCTGATCACCGTTTTCGTCCATAGAGTAAAGATCAAATGTGCCGTTCCCTCCCGATAAGAAAAGGATGGATGAGCCGTTAGAATTCCAACGGGGAAGGGTATCGGTAACTCTGTTAGACGTGAGTTGTTTGATGGTTTTGCCATCGGGTGTAGCTGTGTAAATTTCAGCGTTGCCCGACGATTCGCTGGAGAACACTATATGTTCGCTGTTTGGAGCCCATTCAAATTCGGTTTCATCGAATGCATCAGGGTTAACTGTTAAAACATTTTCTGCATTATTGTCCGTTATGATCAGATCAGACGTGCCTTGATCTGATTTTCGACTGAATGCGATCCAGCGTCCATCTGGCGACCAAATCGGATTAGTGTGGAATCCTGAGGTTATAGTTATCTCATCGACTCCATTGGGATTTCTCTTTCTTAGTCCATCAGAATCGCTATTTACGATGGCGTAAAGCAGCCATTGAGCATCGGGTGACCATCCACCGATTCTGGCATCTTCTTCTATGGACGTTAGGGGTGTAAGTTCACCTGTTTCGATATTAATAACAGCAATCCAACTTGAACGTTTCTCCGCGATTTCTACAGCAATCACTTCTGAGTTGGGTGCCCAACGAAAAGNGTTGATGGTTTTACCGGGCCCTGATAATTGGTGCTTTGATTCTCCGTTCCAATCCATTAACCAGAGTTCATTAGAGCCGTTTCTATCGGTTAGGAAGCCAATAATGTCTCGTTTTGGCGACCATGCCGGTGAGTGATCTGTGCCCTCAGCAGTGGTGAGACGGGATATTTCACCTGAGATACCTCTCAGTTTGTAAATGTCGATATTACCTTTTTGGTCAGCTGAAAAAATAACTTCATCGTTGGGTGCTGTTGATTTATCATTTCCACAAGCCGCTAGCGCAATTGTGATTGCAAATAATAATGACCCGACACTGAACATTTTGCCTGTGGGTAGTGATCTGTATTTTTCGAAGTGTCTTTTCATTTCATACTGTGCCGGACAAAGAGATTGTATGACCAACTCGTGCGAATCTAAGCCTACCAACAGAGAGGAAATGGATGTAGTCGACGGCCACTGCGAGTTTGCGAAATTTTCACACGTTTCGAAAGGTAAAGTTATTTCGATAATCTCAACATGTTGACTGTCCTGCGTACGAATGCTAGCGTCCGGTGCACACAACGATCGACGATCGATTATTTTAGGATCATAGAATGCCATCACTGCAAAGCTTGTTGGATCAGGTTGAATCGTCAACTAATGAGATAGTTGAGCTAGAGCAAGCCTTGGTTAGAATCCCATCCGTAAATACTGGCTTCATGCCGACCGGTAATGAGACCGAGGTTGCTGAATTCATCCGAGATTGGATTAGTCAAACTGGCTTGGATTCAGAAATTCTTTCAAGGCATCCAGACCGTGGAAATATTATTTCTGTTTACCCCGGGGACGATGATAAAACTCGGTTGATGTTGATGTCCCATACTGATGTGGTTCCGGTAGAAGATGAAACCAAGTGGAATTACGAACCTTTTGCTGCTGAGATATCAGGAGGGCGTGTTTATGGTCGCGGGGCATCCGATTGCAAAGCTTTACTTACCTGCCAGTTGATGGCAATGGCAATTATGAAACGGTCCGGTGTGAGACTCGCCCACGGGTTGCGATTGGTGAGTGGAGCTGACGAAGAGCATGGCGGACGCTGGGGATTCGGCTGGCTTGCCGATACTCACCCTGAATCGTTGAGTTCTGAGTTTGCTGTCAATGAAGGTGGCGGAACCCCAGTAGAGATAGGTAACTCGCTGACTTATCTTCTTGGGACAGGGGAAAAAGGCCGTATGGAGCTACATATTACCTTGCGTGGAGAAAGCGCTCATGCCTCGGTGCCATGGACGGGAGTGAACGCTAGTTATCGCCTTTCGCGCGCACTAAATGCAATCGAGGAGTACCAGCCGGAGCTCGATACTTCTTTAGAAATTTTTGATCATCTGGGTTCTTTCGGTATCGAAGAGAAACCTTCGCCAACGAATATCGATCACTTGNTTNCNGAGATNANCGAAACTTCTCCTAGGTTAGGTTCTTTGCTCAAGGCTTTGTCGCGACTGGTTCTTACACCGACGATGGTTTCAGGNGGTATTAAGTCCAACAGCGTGCCAGAGGAAATCATGTTGACGTGTGATATTCGGACATTGCCGTTTCAGGATGAAACCTATGTTCGACGCCAACTTGATCAGGCATTCGATGGNATCGAAGGCCTCGAGTATGAAATTGATTACATGTCTGTTCCGAATTCTTCGGATTTTGAAACNGAGTTGACCGAATCGATCAGAAATGCTCAAAGGGCTGCTATTGGCCGTGATGATATTCAGTGGATTCCGGCAATTAGTAATGGTTTTACTGATTCTCGATTCACACGGGACTTAGGTATTATCACGTATGGTTTTACGGGATCACACCCGGACGATGACCCTATGTTGGCTCGTGCGCACGGTACTGACGAATCCGTAGGAATAGCGTCACTGATCAGTGGCNCTCGGAGTATGCTGGCACTTGCCTACGACTTGTGTGGTGCTAAATGAACGGGTCCAAAAAGGTACTCATAAATGCTGTAGTTAGNAGTNCGAATTCTATCGGTTTATGGAGCAAAAACTTTCGATGAAACATGTATTTAGTTTGGTGCATGGGTGACTAATGAGCGATAAGCCAACACCGAACGTCCTTTTCATAATGGCCGATCAAATGAAGGCATCTATTCTGAAGATGTATTCGGAGATAGGAATCGACGCTCCAGGACTTGAGCGGTTGGCCGCCGAAGGGGTTCGTTTCGAAAATGCTATTACTCCTCATCCCCTTTGCGTACCGGCGAGAACATCCATGATGACTGGCCGCTACCCGCATTCTACGGGTTGTAGGCGCAACGAGACATTAATGCCAGAAAATGAGCAGCATGCATTTAGAATCTGGAAGGAAAAAGGNTTTGTCACTGGATTGATTGGGAAGAATCACTGTTTCATTGAACCCGGGGATCTCAAATTATTTGATGTCCGCTGTGAGATCTCNCATGGCGGTCTGCCCCAAGGTAACTACAAAGGTGAAAATGTGGGCAACATGGGAATGGAATGGGTGGTTCCAGAAAAAAATATCAACATCGCACACGAAGATCGCGCAACACTTCGTTCCAACGCGCAAAGTCCTCGTATCGCTTATAAGGTTTCTGATAAGCCAGAAGAGCATTTTGGCACCTCGGTCATCGCCTCTCAAACTGAAGAATTTTTCGANAGGTATGTTGATGGAGCGTTTTCACCATCAGATCGCGAACCAGGGCATCCGCCATTTGCTTTGTTGGTTTCGTTTCCGGACCCGCACGAACCGTTCGAAGCTCCCCGACGTTATGTTGACATGTTCCCGCCAGAAGATGTCCAAATGCCTCCTCAACGTACAGATGAATACANNGACGGCAGTGCCCCAGAACGAAACCGTGTTCTGGCGCGCATGATGCGTCAAACAGAAGATAGCGAAGCCCACCGGCGAGGTGTGATCAGNGTTTATCAGGCAATGACTCGATTTGTNGATGATGGTATTTCGAGAATTCTCAATAAGCTAGATGAGCTAGGTTTACGTGAAAACACTGTCGTTGTCTTCACCGCTGATCATGGAGATTTTATGGGTGAACATGGGATGGCAGTCAAAGGNGGCGTTTTTTATGACGCGTTAGTTAAGGTGCCGATGATTGTTTCGTGGCCTCATGGTGGTGTGCCGCAGGGCGAGGTGGATGAGTCTATGTCAAATACTGTTGATATTTTGCCGACACTGCTCCAACTGCAGGGATTGGCTTCTTTTGAGGATATAGGTGCTGGGTGGGCTCGTAGATCGGAACGCCAGTTTTCGCAATTGAGTGAGTCGCAAACCCGATATATGCAAGGGCGACCCTTACCCACCGTAACCTCTTTCCCGGCACGCGAAGCGGCCTTTTCTGAATATGGCGCGGGTGGACCTCCTGTAACCATGGCGCTTTTAGAGCAACTTACTGCGCCATTTGGGTACCACACGATCATTGAAACACTCTGGGCAAGAGAAGCTGAAGGACGTCGNAAAATGGTTCGGACACGCGAGTGGAAATATGTGACTGATCCAATGGCGAGCGGGGCAACGTTAACTTCTGGGACGGACGGTGGCCCGGGTGAAATCGACGAACTNTATGACCTTGTCAAAGACCCGTGGGAACTGACGAATGTTGCTCATTTTCCCGAAAACGCCAGCGTGATTTCAGAAATGCGTTCTTTGCTTGCAGGATGGATGATCGAGACTGAGGATCCAAGTCCGGTCGAGATCCCGGATACGGTGGGGCGGGTGATGCCTCGCTGACCTGTTCTGAATAGACGAGCCAGAGATCCGGTACGTTTTGGCCCGGTATTTTGCCGAAGTGGTTCGCACTCAAACGCACAAGAAGTGGCGAGAGATTAACGTTGATGAATCGATTATGAGTTATATCCACTGCCTAAATCCTTGTGATCCCCGCAATGTCGTTTGCTCTCGTAGTCGCAGCCTGCGGTTCGTACGCAGCAGGTGTGGTTGNCGGTGGCAGTGAGGTATATCCGAAAAGGGATCGGATGGTCGATTCGGCAATGATTTTCACCGAAGCCGATTTAAAGACAATTGGCTGGAAAACCCAGAAAGATTTTTCNGCTCGATTATCCCGGATCGACGGTGTTCAAGTGGGGATTATTGAATCAGACAGGGGTGGACGAGGGTTCACCGCTTGGGTCAAGATGCTTTANGNACGGAGTATGTTTGCTGAGTAATTTGCCGATTCGTCTCTGGAATTCACCAATCGCTGTCGATATTCGGTAGGCTTTTCGTCAACCATTTTTTAAACAACGCGGTGAACCTGAGTTCACGGCTTAATTCGAGGTCTATGTTGATCAAGCACGTTCGAACGATTTCCAGNCTGCAGGTCCTTCTGCTCCTTGCACTGCTAATGGCCGCTGTGGCAATGGCCTGTGGTTCGGATGATNGTGCCGATGGCATGGTGATAGGCGGCACCGACGATTTTCCGAAGCGTATCCGGATTGTCGAGTCGACAACGATATTCACTGAGGACGACATGAAAGCGGTCGGCTGGAAGGGTCAGCGCGACTTNNTTNTGGANTATCCGGGAACATCGCTGGCGAAATGGGGTTTCATGAACCAGAAAGAAGTCGGCGTTCTTATTTATGCAAGCGTAGAAGACGCTAAAACTCTTGGGGTTACAGCGGCTGATGGGCAGACCTTCAGGCGTGAAGAGGACGGTCAGGCCCCTGACGGAGACANGATCGACAGAATCTCATGTCGTGATAAGGCGGGTGCCTCAGCAGTGAAGGCGAATACGGGCCTCACCTCAAAATCGTTCTCGGCGTCGTATCTTGATCCTGAAATCGGTGAGTCCGATGATATCCAGGCTGTCGGTGGCCATTGCACGAACCGGTATCCGACGTATAACGANTATACGGTTATCGGCAACCTTGTTCTCATGTGCGAAAGCGANGAACGCAATCTGACTGAACCTTCAACTAACTGTGCGAAGATCGAAGAGTGGCTGACCGCTTCGTAGGATAACTTTTGGGGCGAGTTTGCGCTAAAACGGCTAGAATCTGAAGTAGATGAATTCGGCNGATGTGCTGGCACGCAACAANAAGATTCCGATAAANGACGTGAGTGTGAGTGCGGTAAATGCCGCCGTCCTGCTCACGTCGTTTTGTGTCCAGAGTTTTTCGATCCTCGGCTGATCGATGATGGCGTGAAGCCAGAGCGGAGTCGAGTAGAGCAGGGTTGTCGCGGCGAGAGCTGCTGCCACCTGGAGCTCGCCACGTGATTCGAAAATGTTGCGGCCGATGAACGCCATGTCACTTTCTCGAAACAGCAGCCAACTGGTGCTTATCAGCATGAATGTGAGGATTGCCGAGACGGATCNTGGCGATTTGAAATTCGACGAGCTAACTGTGCGCCAGATCAGGATCAGNGCGGCGTGAAGNANACCCCATAAAACGAAGTTCCAAGCAGCACCGTGCCAGAGNCCACCAAGTGNGAAGGTGATGACAATGTTGATTGCGGTTCGGNGGCGAGGNTGGCTGCTGTGCTGATTCCGGTTGCCACCGAGAGGTATNTATACGTAGTCACGCAACCAGCTTGAGAGCGTGATGTGCCAGCGCTGCCAGAAATCGGCAGGTGAAGAAGCGAGCCACGGGTGTCGGAAGTTGAGCGACAGTTCGATCCCGAGTAGGCGTGCTGAGCCTCGGGCGATATCGGTGTAGCCAGAGAAATCGGCGAGGATCTGTATGCCGAAGGCAAGGACGCCCACCCAGAGCGTGGCTGCTCCGGGTTGGTTGGTCGAAAANATGTTGTCGACGATCATTCCAACGTTGTCGGCGATAACCAGTTTCTTGAAGAGTCCCCACGCAAGTAGCGAAATGCCGGATGCGGTTCGGTCGGCACTGAATTTTCGCGCTCGTTCGAACTGNGGTAGCANTGTTGAGGCCCTCTCGATTGGCCCTGCAATCAGTTGCGGAAAGAAACTGATGAACAGCGCCGTGTCGAGGAAATCGCGTCGGGCATGGGCCCGTTTCATATAAACGTCGATAACGTAGCCGAGCGACTGGAACGTGTAGAAAGAAATACCTATTGGTAGGATGATTTTCAGGGTTGAATCGAAGCTGGCTAAACCGACTGAATTGAGTACTTCGGCAACGTTGTCGACAAAGAACCCGGCGTATTTGAAAAACGCCAGTGTGGCTANCGAAGCGGCGATAGCAATGAACAGGTATCGCCGGGAGTTTTGANGATCGTTTTCGATTCGNCTTGCTGCGAAGTAACTCACCAACGTGTAGCCGCCGAGGAGGAGTGCCATGCGGGGATCGACGTAGGCGTAGAAAACGTAGCTGGCACCGAGCAANAGCAGGTTTTGCAGGCGGCGCTGAAGGAACCAGTAGAGGCNGAAGACCAGCAGGAGTAGCACGGCATATTCGAANGATTGNAAGGTCACGGGTGCGTGCCCTCGTTTGCCAGCAACCATTCGGCGAAGANCTCTGTGTNGTACGAGCGNAATCGATGTTTCAGGTGNTATCCGTCGTAGTACATTGCAGCGTCTATCCCGNGGNGNCCGGTNAAATCCATGTANNTGACACCTTGGCCTGCGAGGTAATGCCCGAGATCAGATGAGTANNTTGCNAGATCATTNGGTTCGTTGGGTGAGCCGTCNTGATTTGGCCTGGCAGCGACACGTATCAGTACGAGGTCAACGTCGATGTTGATAGCTGTCTGTATCAAAGCGGGAAGGTATGAGTTGGGNAAAGTAGACTCGAATGTTCCGTGGAANNTNGGNTNTTGAATAATTGCAGCCTGTTCCCGCTTGTTGGCTAAAGCGGATAATTGATCGGCTTCAATTTGGATGTCTCCTGGTTNCATTCCAANAACTCGAGCTCCCGCAAAGTTGATGAAGTGCTGTNGGAATGCATAACTGGATANGGGNTAAATNACAGCTAATTTNTNGGNGGCNCGCTGTGCAATATTTTGATGGGTTGTTGTAGCGGAACGGTCAGGAGGCCTGTCTGGGTCTGTAAGCCGTTCGATAAGGCCTGGATCTTTACTGCCGGTAAATGAAATTTGGCGAGTGATTAGATCATCATGGAAGAAAATGAATACGGTATCGGGTTTATTTGTCGTTGCACCTACGATGTTTCTCAGTTGCAGGTACCAAACACCTGGTCCCGTGCCGTCAATTGCCAGCGAGATCGATTTGTGACCTGTGATATGCGATATATATTCGGGATCGATACGGTTATCGAGCAATGAATTTCCGAAAAACATTATTTTCGGGTTGGCGATGTTCAGATCATATATCGGTGATCGATCGAATTCCTCGGTTGTGTTTGAACGGCCGAGAAGTGCCGGGATAACCAACACTACAATTATCATTGCTGCCAACAGCACCACAGATCGAGGGGTCACTCTTTCCGTTTCTGTGTTTCCGTTTGTTGTAAGGCTCATGTACCCCATGGATCGAGAGTTTATTACCTGTGGGATATCGCGTGTCTCGAAAGCATACGGTAGTAGGGTCGATTCTTATATTTCTTGCAAACGTAAATCAAACTGAAGAAGCCCTTGCAGAGATGGAGGGACTTTTCGCGAAGTTACACCTTCCGCGCGAAATAAATGCCTATTCTCGGTGTCTGAAGGTCGCCGAAAGAGCTACCGCACTAAGACAAATCATTAGGTGAGTGTCAGGGTGCTGAGACGGTGCTATGGTTTCGGCATGTTGAAGCTACCAATCAATATCGTCATTGTGTTAATTCTTGTGCTGCTCTTTGCATTAACAGGATGTGGAGGTGATGGATCGGAAGCCAACGGTTTTGTGCAAATCAGAACGGCTCCTGATAATTACACGATAGAAGATCTGAAAGCCTTTGGCTTTAAAGCTTCCAAGCACTATGACGTCGAGGGTTTACCCGACGGACTTGACGCATGGAAAGGCTTCTGGGGTCTGGATCCTTATGAACGCCACGATTATGAGATCCGTTTTTATCCATCTCACGACTTTGCTGTTTCAAGTGGTAAAACTATTGCTATTGAATCCACCGGGGCAGAGTTTGAAGCTGGCCGCGATACGTCACAGCCCCTGTTTTCCAGTGGAGAAAATTCGGGATACCGGATCTTCAAAAAAAAACAGACTTGGACGGAGGGTATGAAGGACAGATGGCATGCCAATCCTTTAGGGTCCGTTGGTCCAACTTACCCGGACTGGGCGATACTCGGGAATCTGGTGATTCTATGCGACGGGCTTGATTCTGAGGAGGCTTTGATTAGATGTGCCGAACTTATCGATAATTTCTTAGTGTTCGAAAAAAGTTAGCTGTGTGCTTTTAATGCTCTTGAGTCGATACTCGATAGACGCACCGCACTAAGACAAATTAGTAAGTGGGTGTCAGAGTGCTGAGATTATTTATCCAAAGCATTAACCAAATCAGAACAATTTTGTCTGGCATCTGTCAAATCCAAACCTTCACATAAAATCATAGTGTTTCCAAATACTATGTAGTCCAGATACTTTGCTCTGATGGTGTTAGATTCACTTCCGCTCATACCTCTACCGCTTCTCGTTCTTCTATCTTGAATTCCTTCTTTCCATGATGAGAGTGATTTGCCTAATATCGCCTCTTCCCCTATTACTTCTTCAACATATTTCACTCCTTTATCTAAAGCTAATTGGTGAGAAGGATAAGTTCTTATTTCATAATCCAATACGATAGATTTATGGGGGTCATTTTTCCAAAAACCAAACCAGACTCCCGAAGAATCTTCCAGTTCAGAAACATCATATTCTTTGACGACTTTGAATCCTGTATTTAGGAAATCGTCAATGGAATATATTCCACTCGTATTAGTGATTTTTTCTAGAGGAGCATTGTCAGAATTTGAAGTACTCATCTCACTTGAGCAACCAACTGTATGGACTACAAATAGAGATAAGGCGAGCAACAGGAACGTTCTGAAGAGCATATGAATCCTTCGACCATCATGCCGGAGATTATGCCACAACAACTACGTGTGCGCGACAATGCCCCCCTAGGGTAGTAGTGTATGACTAAGCGGCCATGCTTAATGTGGAGTTGTTGCGTAGTTCAGCCTTTTAGGTAGTGGATTATCACCTCAAAGATTATGAGTCGGGTTGTTTAACCATTTCCGACCAAAATCCGATAGACGTTTTTGTTTGGTCTTAACATGCGTTCAAAACCATCTTGTATTCCGCGATTCAAGGGAACTAAATCAGATATTAAAGGCTTTACATTGACCGCCCCCCGTGCAATTAGTTCAACAGCTTTTTTGTATCCCCCTGTGGAAGTTGCTGATGATGCGATCACCGTTTTTTCACCCTGATGTGCTCGCCCGAAATTCAAGGTTTGATCCTGGTGGCTGAATCCGACTATGACTACTCGGCCTCCTTTTCGTACCCATTGCGCTGCATTCAGCGCAGTGCCAGGTGCACCCGCTGTTTCGATTATGACGTCGGGACCGTGCCCGTTTGTGAGTTCAGGTAATGCCTGTGCCGGATCGGTTTTAGTGGGGTTTAATATCTCTGTGGCCCCGACTTCTTTAGCTATGGCCAGTGATTGTTCTCGTGGATCTATAGCAATGACCGTAGTACCTGCGGCTTTCAACACCTGGAGAGTGGCGAGCCCTACTACTCCGCATCCAATTATCGCGGTGCTCAAGCCGGTAGTGATATTAGCGTTTTCCACAGCATGCACGGCTACGCTTGTTGGTTCGGCAAGAGGGGCTTCTTCGTTAGTGACATTATCTGGTAGTGGTATACATAGATCAGCTGGCCAAACTCCGTATTCAGCCAGTCCTCCATCATCTGTGAATCCGAAATTGCGACCATTATCACACAGTTGTGATGTGCCTTTACGACAGAAGAAACAGACTCTACACGTACGAACGTTTTCTACTGCAACCCTTGTCCCAACCTGAATACTTTTTACACCTTCCCCGAGTGCTTCAACGATGCCTGCTGCTTCGTGTCCTAGGATCCTGGGTCCGCTGTTTATGTTGAACATTCCATGCTGCCACATTTCAATATCTGTTTGGCAGATCGATGAGTAGGTCATTCTCAGCAACACTTCGCCAGTGCCCGGTTTGGGTGTGCGGTGATTTGGGTTGAAGCGTAAATCTTGTTTGCCATGTAGGACGATTGCTTGCATTTAAGTGATGTTTTGTTGAATGAGTGGTTGGTTAATTTAGATTGTTATGTTGCGAAGGAGTTTATTGGACGGCTCATCCACTGACATGTCGAATTGCGGCTAAACCTAATTTTAGGACGTCTTCAGGTGGTGTTCGGAATTCTCCTTTGGGTGTTTTGAAGGGAGTCTCTGATTTCAGATCTGTTAATGATGCCCAAAGCCAGGAAGTAGCTTTCTTGTCTTGGAGGGAAAGCTCCCCCGTCGGCGAGGGGATATCGCTGATAAGTCGTGTGAAGTAAATGTGATCGATATGTTGATGCTCACCGTGTTCGGAATCGACTACATCTTCGATCATGATGCTGTGCGGGGCATAGATTTGATCGAGATTACTTACCCTCAGCGGCTTTTGGGTAGGTACGATCTCCACATCAAACCCGGTCTCTTCTTTGATTTCACGAAGCGTTGTTTGTACAGGGTCTTCGTTGAGATCGACATGTCCACCGGGGGGGAGCCATTCCTGCACCTTTTTATGCCAATGCAATAGTGTGGCATCGCCGTTAACTACAAAACCGGTTGCGGTGAAATGTCGGGTTTTAGGATGTGGCAAGTTAGATACCTATAGCAATAGTCTGGTCTGGAAAGATTGTAGGCGCGAGTAGGGCCACCGGATCAGAATAGCCCATATGGCATTTGCTGATCGGGTGGCCCTACTCTTGAGGTGCCCTACGTGTAGGGCGCCCTACATCAACGTAGGACACCTCGTTTGGTACTAGACATTAAAACAGACCACCTCCTTCTTGGAATCGTAA
>PBRL01000047.1 GCA_002725925.1 Chloroflexota bacterium | reverse complement strand
TTACGCATTGGGAGCATTCTCAGAGTTAAAAAAAGCAGGAATTCCCACATTCTGCACGACTGTATTTACGTTACCCCAAGCAGCCGCAGTTGCTGAAGCAGGAGTGACTCACGTTCTCCCGTTCTGCGAACCATATAAAGAAGTCGGAGGAGATCCAACCAAGTTGATTCGTGACTGCAGGAAAATGTTCGATGGTTGGGGAGACAGGCCTTTCATCACCGCTGCCCTTGTTCGGTCAGTGGAAACGGCGGATGCGGCACTGCGGGATGGCGTAGACGGAATTATCGTCTTCTGGCCAATCTTCAGAGACATGATGCAAAGCCACCTCACTGACGAGTGGAATAAAACATTTTTAGATGAATGGAATTCCATGCATGATGCTGGACTTCTCACTGGTCTACCGGTGCAGTCCCACTAAAGACCATTCAATAACATTGAGTGATTGTTCATTTTGGNATNATNNCCCGNACATTTTGTGACCAAAGTAAAAACATCCGCGTCACNGGATTGGNCAATCNTCACTGAAACACATTGGGATAGCANTNANTAAANCTCTAGCTAGGTTCTGAAATCCAGANGCTATTGNNTTGAAGACGTCATATCGAAAAGAAATATCTTAGTTCGTGAATGGTCTGACCCCTTTATGAACGCCGAAGAATCTCTTTCATACGATCAGCGATCACAATCTCTTCACCATCTTGAACATTGACCATGACGATGTTAATTTCAGAGCGTTCAATACCGCCTCCAACAAATATTGCGGGATCTCCATTTTCNAGTTGGTCTTTAATNTCTGGGATTGTCGGTCCCTGGAAGTCATCTTCGAAATACAGAACCGGTTGTGGGCCCTGCCGTTCAGCAGGATCATCTTCAATCTCTACGTGTACGCCGTCTATATNCTNCAGACGATCTGCGACATATTGAGCTTTAAGCTGCCAGTTTTCCCATTCAGCTGCCTCGTCAGAGTCGGTGAAAAGTTGAATAGCGGTNACTAATCCGACTATATTTTCTTTCGAAACTTTCATGGGNCGACCAATACCNGCAACCGATGAATCAAGATTCAACGAGTTCATAACAGCTGCCTCGACCAAATCAGCCTTGCCTGCCAACAAACCTGATGATTGAGGACCACCAATCCCTTTACCGCCACTGAACGCGACCATATCAGCGCCCATTTTATGAAATTTTGAAAGATTTGCTCGTGGTGGCAATTCAGCAGCCGCGTCGACTATTACTGGCACTCCACGCTCATGAGCCACACGTATCGTCTCCTCCAACCCGACTCCATGTAATCCAAAGGGCATTATCACAAACGCCACGCAAGCCGTATTCTCATNGATAACGGCTTCTAATTCATCTGTTGTTCCTTCATGCTCTGAGCCATAGAGCACAAGTTTTGCTCCNGNTNTCACGAAGGCTTTGTCATATCGGTTACGTTGGCCNTTGAAAAGCACCACCTCATTTTTCATGCCAGTCGTGTCCGGCAGCTGTTCAACATTGTTTTCACTCTGACCGGTCATACACGCCGCAACCATCAANACTTGAGCGGCGGAACAACCTGCAGTGACTAATCCNTGCTCAGCGCCACANGCNAGAGCNACAACTTCCCCCGCTGCGCGGTTAAGTTTTTTAATATCTACAAATGCGTTCGCAGCCTCGTCCATTGCACTTAANACTTCTGGGCGCATAATCGAACCACCTAATGACGTCACCCAACTTTGAGCATTAATAATTGGCGATACGCCGAGTNTTTTGTAAACCTCAGGCCAGACACGGTCGGTCACAGGGCACCTCAATTCGTCAATCACAAACAATAATCTGAAATGTACAAAACAAATCGGAATTCTACAGTTTGAGAAGAGAGCTCGCTAATTGATTTCAGCAATTAGTTGTTAAGTATGTCGACAGCTCTCTCGCGCAGCTGTCCGCAGCCAGCATTTATATCAATACCTTTTTCCATTCGTATCGTAGAAGGAATTCCGTATTGTTTGAGGCCACCCTGGAAGGTTTTAGCATTGACGAGATCCGTGCGTTCGAACGGACCCTGCGCCGTCGGATTGACCGGAATCAAATTCACGTGACAGTGCAAACCGTTGAGTAAACGTCCAAGTTTCTGAGCCTGCTCAATTGAATCATTCTGCTCTTTCAAAAGAACATACTCGAAAAAAATTCGACGTTTTGTCTTATCAGCATANCGATGGCATGCNTTAATTAGTTCTTCAACCGGATATCGTTTATTCACAGGCATCGTCTGCGAGCGAGTCACGTTATCTGGAGCATGAAGGGATATTGCAAGGTTAATCTGAAGATCCTCATCAGCGAGTTTCAATATCTCTGGTATCAGTCCGACTGTCGAAACCGTGATATGCCTTGCACCAATGTTCAATCCTTGTCCGTCATTTAAAACCCGTATGGCAGATACNGNATTTCTATAATTGGCCAAAGGCTCACCCATACCCATAAAAACAACGTTTGTGACGCCCTGAAGTTCCCCTTTAGTACGCTTACCGCCATCTATTTGAGCTTGATCCTCGGCGATAGCAACCCGCTGCATCTCTATGACCTGCGCAACAATTTCACCCACGGTCAAATTTCGCCGAAATCCTTGTTGTCCCGTTGCACAAAACGTACACCCGAGCGCACAACCTGCCTGNGTTGAAATACACGCTGTTTTGCGATTACGTCGGTGCCCGTCACTTTCNTATCGCATCATGACGGTTTCAATCAACTCACCGTCANGCAGNCGATACANNGACTTACTAGTNGTACGGTCNAATGATGTAAGCGCCATCACCTCTGTCAACGATGAGATCGAGTATTTNTCNCGTAGAGATTTCCGAAATGNCTTGCTTAGCGTCGACATCTCTTCGAAGCTCTCCGANACNTCGTGGTAAATAGAGCGCCAAAGTTGATTAGATCGAAATGTTTTCTCACCCATTTCAAGCATNGANGCAGTAAGGTTTTCACGAGATAGGTCAAGAATGGACGGAAGCATTGGCGATGAGTCCAAAGTACTCGGGACAGTTTGTCCCATTGAGGTAGGAGGAGTAGAAAAAGGGATAGGCATCGGAAAAAGAAGTTTCTTAGAAATTAAGTTTAGCAATGGCAAAGTAATTTGGGTGATGGAGTATCGATCAGAATAATGTCTATAAAATTTCTACTAACTATCATGAAAAACAGTCTGAGTTTTAGTACAAATGATTTCTTTCTGTTAACTTTCATCTTTTAATATCGAAATCGAAAAAAGCGTACATACTTGAACAACCGGAGCAATTGATGCCCCAAAATCAAGCCGACCTGTTATCAAAAGCAGGTTCAGCCGAAAATATCTTGACATTCGATGCAACTGAACCAATTCTCGAGTCGCACAATCTTTCCGTTGCATATGCCGGCAATACCGCAATTAGCGATGTATCTATCCAAGTACCCAAAAACAGTGTCGTGTCACTAATCGGTCCGTCCGGTTGCGGGAAAAGTACTCTGCTCCGTTGTTTTAACCGAATGAACGATCTCATTGCGACCGCCAGTGTAAAAGGCACAGTAAATTTCGCCGGACAGAACATCTATGACGCCGATGTTGACCCCACAGAAATTCGCTTCCGCATTGGAATGGTATTTCAACGACCCAATCCGTTCCCAAAAAGCATTTATGAAAACGTAGCATTCGGTCCACGTATCAACGGTATTACAGATGATCTCGATGAAATCGTCGAGAACTCACTCAGACGGGCCGCCGTGTGGGAGGAAGTAAAAGATCGTTTAAATGAAAATGGGCTTAGCGTCTCAGGAGGACAACAGCAACGAATATGCATTGCCAGAGCTTTGGCAGTCAACCCAGAGATCGTGCTGATGGACGAGCCGGCTTCTTCACTTGACCCGATTTCAACCCAGGCAATTGAACAACTTATTCAAGAGCTATCAAACGAAGTCACAATCATCATCGTTACTCATAATATGCAGCAGGCNACTCGTATTTCCGANTACGCAGCGGTCATGATGGCAGGAGAGGAACGAGTAGGACGAATGATCGAATATGGAAAGAATGAGCAAATTTTCGGAAATCCTAAAGATGAACGAACCGAAGCCTACGTAACTGGGCGAATTGGTTGACCTAATACAAGCGTAAAATGTACCAATCATGAGCGAACAGAAAAATATTATTCCACTAGGNCGTCAAGACTTCGANAGNGATCTNGGTAAATTAGAGGCAGAACTCATTCTCATGAGTGGGCTGGTCGAACAGGCTATATTCAACGCGCTCAACGCATTGAAATCTCGCGATATTGACAAATCTCAAAAAGTTATCGATGAAGATGACAATATCGATCAGACAGAATTAGAAATCGAACGAAGCTGCATCGAGTTGATAAGACGCGAGGCGCCGATGGCGGGTGATCTTCGTAGGATTGTTGCATCCCTTCATATTGCNGGTGAATTAGAACGTATAGGTGATTACGCTGAAGGAATAGCCAAAATCAGCATAAAAATGGGAGGACAACCTCCGCTCAAGGAATTAATCGACATCCCGAGAATGGGCGATATGGCCGTAAGAATGTTAAAACGATCCCTCGAAGCGTTCATTAGCCGAGATGCAGATCATGTGCGCACCCTTAGCGTAGAGCTTGAGAAAGAAGATGACGAAGTAGACGACCTTTACGCCAAGGTTCAAGCCGATCTCCTAGGACTAGTGAAAGCTGACCCTGAAAACGCTGAGCGGGCAACTTACCTAATGCGAGTCGCTCATAATGTCGAGCGTGTTGCGGACCGTGCGATGAATATCGTTGAACGAGCACTCTATCAGGCAACAGGCGAACTGGTGAGCGGGTCAACTCAAATCGAGGCGCTTGCCGAATAATAAATCCTTATTGCTAAGTTTTAGCTATAAATACAGGTGGTTTGTTCATTATCCGGTAATGCCCTTTATTCTTTAAGCATTGATGAACCTTACTTCTCCTAACAGCTCTTTTTTAGAAAATATATAAGCCCATAAAGCGCAGTTCATTAATTCCCTAGGAAGACCGATCGCTTGTAGGTAGATATTTTGGGCCATGACGCGCGCTCATGAAATAAAGAACGCTCATCCAATTCACTAAGGGACACAATCGGATTTACGCCTTCTTCATCAGAAGAAACTGGAGTCGCCCCTCCTCGTTGGACAATTCGATGGACGGTTCGAGTACTTATCCCAAAACGTTTTGAAATTTCAACCACAGCAATCTTTTGAGACCGCAATCGAAAAATTTCATCATCGCGAGTCCGACGGCTCTCACGCTGTAACCAACCCGGATCGTCATATTTACACAATGACAACGGACACTCCAAGCACGTAAGAGAAGCATCGCAACCTTCATCTTTGTAGCGGGTGTTTTCCGGTAATGTGTCAGACCTAACGTAAGCAAGTGCCACGCCAGTTTGAGAATTAAACACTACTGACATTCAAAGACCTCCGAATAATCAAAAATAGATGTGAATAAAAAATATCGATCACACAGCTGCCAAAACTGAACATCCCAGTTGTGAGGAAAAGTGCATACCACCAGGCCTGCCAGATAGGTTTCTCAAACGCTCCCTCTTGAAAATAGAAGTAGAGTAGTGAGGATCAGAGTTATCTGGAACACCAAACATCACTGTGGTCAATCCGGGAGTGGAAGCACGTGGATACACACATTGGTCATACCAAGAAACATCGATCTGGTGTGACTGAATAATTTCTAGGAACGTGTCAGGAGAGGGACTCTGATCTGCAATCGGCATATCAACACTGACAAAAAGATGTTTAGCTTTTCCGATACGAATAGACCGAGCACCATCTGGAGACCAATCTTCACCCATCCCAGCACCCTCTAAAGTCTTCACTAGTGCAAGCATTGCCGGATAAGTATCTTGCGCAAAACACGGCGCCACCGATGCTGAATTTGAAACCTGCCCACGATTTATAAACAGAAATAGCAGACGCAAGCGTGCGGAAATTTCTACGATACTCTCGTCTGATGTGAGGTCAACGGTAATGATTCGACTGGCTGATTCACTAAAAGTATTGCGGTTCGCTATACTCAAAACAACCTGAGCCCAAGCATCCTTATTTTGTGATGCTGCCGCATCTACAGATACGTATGGCATTATCATCGAATTCCATGAGGAGTCCGTTTCAATAATTTCGGACGCCAGCAGACTCATATCAATACCTTGCCTATAGTCGTTAGTGATTAGCACATTTGTTCTATTATCGAACATATGTTCTCTATTAGTCAAGTCATTTGACGTATAAAGATTGAACGATTGCATACCAAATCACATGTTGACCCTTGGCAAAATCCAAACTACTTTGTCGAAAACAAACATTGGTAACGATTACAAATACAAACGATTAAGGTCGTAACTTGTCCATGAACGCAGAAATCATTTCCATAGGCTCTGAGCTATTACTCGGTCAAATCGTCGACACCAATGCATCATGGATCGCAAAACGACTCGCCGAAAATGGGGTGAACTTGTTCTACAAAACCACCGTCGGAGACAACCTTGAGCGCATGACCGATATCCTAGATCGTGCTTTGGACCGTTCTGACGTCGTGATCACCGGAGGTGGGATTGGACCGACACAGGATGACCTAACCCGTGAAGCAATCGCTCAAGTTACTGAACGGGACGTAGTAACGGATCCAGGATCTCTTATAGAACTCCGTGAGCGATTTCAAAAGCGTGGCTTCGTACTTACAAAAAATAACGAACGCCAAGCACAAATTCCGAATGGCGCTATCGTAGTAAAAAATCCTAATGGAACAGCGCCTGCTTTCATCGTAGAGACTGATCGTGGCGTGACGATCAGTCTTCCTGGGGTACCTTTTGAAATGAAATGGCTGGTCGAAAATGAGGTCATTCCGTACCTTAGAAAAAAATTTAACCTTAAACAGATGATTCACTACCGTATTTTGAAAGTAGCAGACTTAGGTGAAAGCGCTGTTGATGACCTTATCGGACACCTGATTGCAGAATCGAAAAATCCAACTGTTGGTGTTCTCGCACACCCTGGTCAAGTCGATGTACGAATTGCGGCTTTAGCAGAGAATATTGAACAAGCAAATAAACTGATCGACAACCTCGACGATCAAATTCGGGAACTCCTAGGCGACAATATTTTTGCAGTCGACGAAGAAACAATTGAATCTGTAATCGGCAATCTTTTATCNGACCTGAATGCGACAGTTGCAACCTGCGAGGATCTAAGTGGAGGCTCAGTTGCAACTGCTGTGCGTGANGCCTCTGGTTCATCGTTTTTGCAAAGTTCCATAGTGAATTCACGTAATTCCCTAGACAAAATAGCGCGCGACGGTGGAGAAACACCCCCATTCGCTAACGGGGCAGATAAGGCAGTTGCACTAGCCCGTGCCATCAAACGCACTGCTGGCGCGACCTATGGAATCGCCGTCCACGGAGTAGAAGAAGGTAAGCAACGATCCGAGAATTTAGGCAAAGGTGAAACGTACATAGTGGTTTCGGGNCCNTTTGGNGAAANANCTCGTCACGTTAGGTCTGCAGGCAGNGGNGCNCCNGACAGAAAACGCGCTGCNATGGGTGCTATGAGCTTACTCAGACGGGANCTGCTACAACTCGATTGANAAGCNAAGNACTANGAGTTGGTCAGTTANGAAAANTGTACCCATACNTTAAAGCCCTAGTGTGTTTTCAAAACCTTAACTCANTGTNTATAAGTTCCCGTATCATTATCTTCAAATGGTGGTCTTCTACAGGTGTCGGCTCCCTAATGTTCGATAAGCAGTTAGCAGTTTTCATATTTATCTCGGTTTTGACAGCGGCATCAGTCAGTTGCTCAAATAAGACGCCTGCATCTACACAAATACCAGTACCACCAAGCCCCACACTTGCCGCAATTACTCCGTCAGTTCCGTCGCCGACCATAGTTCCATTTCAACCGATCATTTTAAACCCACAAAAAGATAGTCTATTCAAAGCCTTGCCCAAAGATGAAGCTTCCTGCCTAGCCGTAGGCCTTGGCGGTAGAGAGAAAGCTGCATCTGTTATTGATCTCAGCTATAGCTCCGGTTTATTAGGTAGTTCATTGTCAGCAGAGGTACTTGACGCGACGAACAAGTGCATCAGTCAACAAACGATTGATGAATTACTGGTTGGTCAAATGACACTTGAGGCAGTTCAATTAAGCGATGCAACAGTAAATTGCATCAGAGAAAAAACCAGCGGAGTACCAGTTGAAGTCATTTTAACAATCACCACAAAAGACATAGCCCTAGATTCGGTTTTCGTACTATTACAATCTGCGTTGTGCCTCAACAGCCAAGAACGAGAGGCCATTTCAGAGAGTGACACTTTTTTTGGATTCAATGACTTTGGTGGTATCAACGCCATTGAATGCGCAGCGAATAAACTCGGACCAACAGACCTTACGGACGTACTAGAAGCATTGCAAGCTGGTGACTCAAGAGAGGCTTTTGACTTATCTGCAATTCCAGAACACATCGCGCTGCTTATCGAATGCGACGTCATCGATGATTCAGCCTTTGAGGGCACAGGGTTATCGACTAGACAAATAGGATGCTTACTAAACAAGAACGAAGAAAAAACGATCCAGATAGTAGACTCAGCGTCAGATGGCTCTTTGGAAATAAAAGACCTGATAGAAATATCTGGTGCTATCGAAGCATGCGAGTTAACACTAGCGGATCTAATCCAAGCAGTTGGCTTACAAGTAACGCCACAGCCAACTGCCACCGAACCAGCAAGCTTACCAACAACCCCCGAACCAACCGCTACAGAGCCAGCCAATTTACAAGTGACGCCACAGCCAACCGCCGCTGAATCAACAACTTCACGGGCAACCCCTGAAACAACTTCTAAGGAATCAACAGAAGACAAACAACCCTCTGACACTGCGACTTCCACAACTTCTCCCGATTTAGAATCCATATTCTCAGACGAACAACTNGAATGCCTGCGAAAAGAACTAGGAGAAGANACGATCGNTAAGCTACTCGCTGGAGGTGCGCCAAATATAACCATGTTCCCCGTACTGGCCTCTTGCAGTATTGATGTGAGTTCACTGCTCAAACTGAGATAGTGATGGATGCTAAATGAGTAGAATGTCAACATGCTGACTCATGGTATGCAGATATNCCCGGGCGACAAATTAGGTTTGTTGGGTTTGACTCGTTAAAACATCGAATTCGCTGATGATTAGGAATAAAGGATCGATAAAACATGAAAAGTAGAGCCGCCATCCATACTGGTCACGGCAATCCGCTTGTAATCGACGAGGTCAGTATTCCCGATCCACAGGGTGATCAGGTTATCGTGAAACTCTACTCAAGCGGGGTGTGCCATTCGCAGCTGCACCAAATGCACAACCCCGAGACCGTCACCCCTTCACTCCTGGGCCANGAGGGCTTCGGCGTGGTAACGCATGTGGGCTCAAAAGTAACCCATGTCAAANAAGGTGATGCTGCAATCGTTACTTGGGTACCACGTGAACCAACGCAGGGTCGGTGGCGCGCTCCATCAGCAGGGGTAACCTGGAATGAACAACCACTGGATGCCTCAACATATACGTGGGGGGAGGATGCTATCGTCTGGGGTGGATATGTGGTGAAAGTCGAAGATAACTCTCCAAAAGATCTGTCATGCATTGTCGGCTGCGCCGTTCTTACTGGTGCCGGGGCTGTTACACACACAGCAAAAGTTCGACCTGAAGANTCGGTCGCTGTATTCGGGGTCGGAGGAGTGGGGATGTCGGCAATACAAATGGCCTCTATATTGGAAGCATATCCAATCATTGCGGTTGACCTTGAGGATGAAAAACTGGAATTCGCTAAAGAGTTTGGCGCAACTCACACGATAAACGCNGGAAAAGTCGATCCAGTAGAAGCAATCATAGAAATCACCGGTGGCGGTGTGGATTACGCTTTCGATGCCATTGGACTTCGTATCACGAACGAACAAATACTTCCGGCTACTCGCAGCGGTGGTTCCGGTGCGGATAATATCGGTGGTATGGCCGTGCTTATAGGAATGCCTGGGCCAGAAATGACAGTCTGGCCAGGACACTTTATGTTCCACCAGCGCCAGTATCGAGGTTCCCTGGGTGCAACTTATCCCGACAAAGATTTCAACATGTATTTACGCCTCTACAAAGAAGGCAAATTTCCTCTCGATAAGTTAGTCACAAAACGATACAGCCTNGATGAAATCAATCAAGCTTGCGATGAATTAATGAGCGGCAATATTATGGGTCGCGCTATCCTAGAATACTGAGATTCATAGTAATTGCAGTATAGGAAAATAGGCGAAACCGGCGCAGAAGTTTCGCTGCTAAGCTACGGTACCGGAGGNCCTTCCCATTTTGGCCAAAANACAGGGCTAGATGACTCCGGACGAGCTGCATTAGTTAATCGTGCTATTGACCTTGGAGTTAACTTATTTGATACGGCTGAGGAATACGGCGAGAGCGAAGGTATGCTAGGCCGAGCGCTCAAGGGACACCCGAGAGATACCTACCTAATCGCAACCAAATGGTCTTATAGACGCCAAAATGGCATGACAACGGATCCAAAAACAGCAATACGCTCAATAGAGCAAAGCCTTAANTTATTACAAACCGACTANGTCGACATCTTCCAAATACATGGNGTCAGACCTGAACACTATGATCTACTGTCGGAAATATTCATACCCGTNTTACAACAACTTAAGCAACAGGGNAAAACTCGGTTTCTTGGAGTAACCGAAATGCTGAGAACTGACCCGAAACACTATGGGATGTCTTTATGTATGGAACGACATCCTGATGTATGGGATTCGGTAATGCTGAAATATGGAATTATGAATCAATGGGCAGCAAAACACGCTCTACCACTAGCCGCATCCACAACAACGGCGGTGTTGAATATGGCTCCTGTCCGACTAACGTTGACGCTGCCCGAAAAACTAAGTGAACGCATGAATGAATGGGGAGAAAAAGCAGGAAGCAAAGCACTCGATTGGCTGTCCGATGGAAATTCATCGAAACTAATAAGCAAGGGCTACCANTTCGCNGCCGAACCTAAAGAGATCACNACGGTAATTTCAGGAACATCAAGCATCGCGCACCTTGAGGCAAACATCGCTGCTCTCGACAACACGCTNTCAGTCAATGATTTGTCGCGATTAAAATCCGAATTTGCCGACTCAGCCTCCTACGATTAGAAGCATTTTTCCACACATCCTAGACNTATATTCCCATCTGAGTATTAATTTCATCCTGGTAAAAAGAAACCAACCCGTCAGCGACGTCCTGCAAAGTGATCGATTCACCCTTAACGCCAGACTCTACCAACGCGTATGCCAATGCTAAAGCTTGTATCCCTTCTTCAGGTCCTACTTCCGGTTGGCCTCCAGATTCANCTGCTTGAACCATGTCAATGTACTCATANGCCAAAATNTTGGAATCGATTAAGCGAAAATCCATATCATATGAACTGATCCGTCGCTCTCCNTCCCATAGAATCGAAGTAGTTTTATCCAGCATAAAATCTGGAACCAAATNGAGTAACGCATCNCCGGTAANCTCTGTACCGTCATTTCTGAGGATACGAGGAGACTGACCAGAACGACTTTGCGATCGATACAATGTTCCCTCACTACCTGAAATAGTTGAGACGCCAAGCGACTGACCATGAGATGTATCAGTCATCCCCAATTGCCCGATTGCACCCGATTCAAACCTGATCACTCCAAAAGCTGTATCTACCGCCGTCTGTTCTACCTCATCCCCGAATAAATACCCTTCTTCTCTACGGTGGTCGTACATCGCCGCAAGACTAGGTGCCACCTCTGTCATAGGCAGAAGCGTGCGATGGGGCTCGAATATTGAAGTCTCCGCATAGACCGAGTTCACCGGACCCATCAAATAAAGCAACATATCAGCATTGTGAACTCCGGCATCGAGTGGCATACCACCTGCCTGTTCCTTTTTAGCTCTCCAAACGGTGCTGTGCATCACAGCACCGTTTGAGCTNCCAACTCCTATATCGATAGCAAAGTANGGAACACCGATCGCTCCAGTNGTGATCAANGCCTTTGTAAGACGGTTCATTGGATCGCGTCGGTANTTTTCGGCNACAGCTANNACTTTTCCTGTNGCAATAGACACATCCCTCATCTGGCGACATGCNTTAAGAGTCAGGCCCATCGGCTTCTCGGTGATTACNTGCANTCCAGCTTCCATAGCCTTTATNGCAAANTGGTGATGCATAGGAGTNCTCGTGACGATCGCCACCCCATCCANGTCAGAATTAGCCANCATATCGTCAAAATCAGTANATATTTCAGGTNNTNTTCCTGTGGCANCACCGATCTCNCCNGCCACCGCAGAAGCGACATCGTGNTGAACATCACACACAGCAGACATAATCACCGTGTCGAAATACTTGCGCAATTCTGCATACCCATGCGCGTGCCGACGCCCCATCCCACCACAACCAACCAATGCAATTTTAAAAGNCATTTTNTTCTAGACTCGCTCTNNTATTTCAACNCCGAAATAACGAACAATTAGCTACATCAACTTGAANTGAATAATGTTTATNTAANCTGAGACATCGCTGAAATAACTTCAAGGNCTTCTCTNTAAGTGGNGAANANTGGCGACCATCCAGTAACCCAANNNTCGCNAGCGAATTAGAACTAGANGCTCATCCCNTAATCTATTGCTCCCCTNANTCTTTCCATTCTCTGAAGCGCTCTTTTGTTTCATTTGAAATGGGATAGTACTTACCTGGGGGNACTTGCTCATCGTCAATCAGTCCAATTACAAATTGTTCTGCTTCTTCTTGTTCGTCAATCCAATCAATCACTTCTNATGCCCTAGTAGNTGGAACTACCACTACACCGTCATCATCGGCAACAATCACATCACCNGGCATAACTAACACTCCGCCGACATTGACCAGNCGTCCCTCTTCAAAAGACTCTAAAAACGGCAAGTTNCCTGCGGGTGAACGATTTTTCGCAAAAACAGCGAGATCATACTCATCATCGATCATTTGAAGATCACGGATGGCTCCATCAGTAACAAGACCCTCTGCTTTTTTNTGCCATAGCTGTCGCGTTTTCATATTACCCATAGTGCACGANTACTGNTCAAANGTATGCGCCTCTATAACCAGCACATCGTTAGGNCCGCANTTAGCCATCGCGCGATATTCAGGAGAATCCGCCCCCCTCCTTGTTTCTTCCAATAAATCTGGCCGCGCAGGAAGGTAACGGAGGGTCTGTGCGCGACCTACTAATTTNTTCCCAGGCGTGAAAGCNTTAACACTGCGCATAAGACACAACTGGTAGTTGGCCGACGCAAACCATTCCTGNCCAGNCGGCGGAGCAAGCCTCCATACAGCGCTATAGGCCGTAGCAGATGTCACNTTCCTAAACCGGTCGATTATTTCATCTGAAACATAGGTCATGTNTGACAATCCATCTGATGCTTAATGATTTGANTNTGGCAAAAGTATACGGTCCACAAGCTATACATNTTTTNATTTATAAAACATGAANNANGTAATTCGCTATNACTAATCTCTATCCGTCCCTCCGACATCGNNCTTATCGCCTGAATGCGCCGAAGAATCCCCTANAACTGTTCTGCGAAATGTCTTATCCATTTGATAGTGNATTTTCATTGCTATGGTTGCGGTTAAAGCCGCAGTGAAGATCATNACNATCGCTACGATAGGCGACGTAATATCTGANACAGGGATGACTTCTAGTAACTGTGTTACCACCCAGATACCTACGGCAAGTAGGAACACACTCGAAACANTAATGATGATNACNTCACCAGCCACATTTAGATTGGTCGTCACTTTGAAACGAATAAATGNACGTCGGGCGANTNTCGTNCAAATTTTTGATAAAACTCCCCACACAACAACTGCCGCCGGTACAGCAAGAGTGACAACNATGGAAAGTATTGCAACACCAACAAGATCTGGCATAATCCCAAGTTCAACGGCTAATCCCATTCCAACCTTTGAAACCAGTATCCCCGCAACCACGATAAGTCCAATAATCCCAAAGTTGACCGTAAGCGAACGCAGATCACCGACAAAATCATGTGGAGCAGATTTTCCCGGAGTGATTACACCTCTGGCCGTTCCAATCGTTGATGTAAAAGCCGCTAGATCTTCCTTGATTTTCCTTGGCAACAACCATGCAAAAAACCAACCGATCGGTTTATGCGATCTAAATACAATCGGATAAATAAATGATGATAATAATGTGCTCATGGTTACTACTGGATATAGTTGTGATCCAACAGCAGCTGATTCACTGCCAGAACGGGCAATCGCTAACGAAAACTCCCCCGGTTGCGGCATAGATGTGCCTACCCGAAGTGCGGTTTCGCTATCGTGTCCTGTCAAAAGCGTACCGATAGTGGCTGCAAAGATTTTTCCAGCCACGAGTACTCCTGTAACAATCAAAGCAGTCCCAAAGAACTGAGGTATGTCGCCCATATTGACCAACATCCCAATAGAAACAAAAAATAACGCTGCGAATACGTCACGAACAGGAGTAATAAGTCGAGCAACTTGATCTCGATGTCGAGTATCGCCAAGCACCGTTCCAATCAAGAAAGCACCGGCTCCAGCAGACAACCCCATCTCCCTAGCTAAAAGTCCCACACCAAAACATATGCCCAGACTTCCGATCAATAGGGTCTCGCGAGATTTCAGATAATCTAACAAGTCCATCAAGCGAGGGGCGAAAAGAGTGCCAAATACAAGGGCTCCAATTGCAAATACACCCATTTTGATTGCGATTGGCCATACTTGCACAGCACTTTCATCACCATGGTTCGCGTATCCGGAAAATACCGCCAAAAGAACTACTGCAACAAAATCTTCGACAACTAATACACCTACAACTAACTGCCCTCTAAGAGACATCAATTGCCCATTTTCTCTCAGAATCTGTACAAGTACCGCTGAACTAGAAAACGCTAGAGCGGCTCCAAGGTATATTGATGTTGTAGAAGACCATCCAAGTGCACGGCCCAAAAAGTAACCCAGCGAAATCATCCCTGTGATTTCCACTGCGCCTATCACTACAACACGTAGTCCGACTTTGCGAATTCGTTCCCAGCCGAACTCAACGCCGATCGCAAACAGCAGCACAACTAATCCCACCTCAGCGACCAGTGAAACCGTTTCAGTATCTTGAACGAATCTGCCCTGCAACGCGAAAGGACCCACCAGCACGCCCGCGAGCAGATAGCCAAGAATCGGCGGTTGCCGAATCAAGCGGAAAAGAATCAAGGCCACAGCTGCAGCGACCATGATCAACGCAAAATCTCTTACAAAATCTGCTGAGTGCACATTCCCATAGTAAAAAGCTCTATTTCAGATTTCGCTGGTTCTCTGAGCGGAGTTCAAGGGAGTTGAGATTTTACAAACGTAAATTATTCCCCTCGGTGCTAGTACTAAACCGCATAAAAAGTAAAACATCCCATAGTGTTTGGTGTAAATTCAAAGGATAATAGCGAGTTGGAAAAGCGCCAATTTTAACGTTCTGAAAATTATTATTCANGTCATTCATAACGACCGACAAAATACAAAACCCTAACTCAGGAGATCATCATGAAAGTTCTCGTAACAGGCTCATCAGGGCTCATCGGATCGACACTAATTAACAAACTGTCTACTCAATTCAACTTCTCAGGACTCGACGTACACAAGTCAGATCGCGCTCCAGACGTACCAACGGTTATCGCCGATGGTGCTGATTACAAATCAATGTCAAAAGCGTTNGTNGGACTCGACGCGGTAGTACACCTGGCAGCAAACGCTCCAGTTGAAACACCTTGGGCTGATGTTCTAAAGAACAACATATCAACTACGCACAATGTTTACGAGGCGTGTCGAGCCAACAGTGTCAAGCGTGTAATTTTTGCAAGCTCAAACCATGCTGTTGGAAATTTCGAAATGGATGAACCATATAGTCGAATTCGTGTTGGNGACTACGAAGGGNTGACCCCGGGTAAGTTCAAACAAATTGACCATAGTGTTTCAATCAGACCAGATTCTGATTATGGTGTAAGTAAAGTTTTTGGCGAAGCAACNGGGCGGTACTATCATGAGCATTTTGGACTTGAAGTAGCGTGCCTTAGAATCGGCACGGTAAACCCACAANACACCCCCAAAGGTTCGGTNCGGTCAATGGCAACATGGCTCAGCCACCGAGATCTAACGAATCTGATCAGACAGTGCCTCACCCAACCTCTAAAATATGAAATCTTCTACGGCGTTTCAGACAACACATGGAGATTCTGGGATACCGACCACGCCAAAAAGACTATTGGATATGCACCAATCGACAACGCCGAAGATTATCGATAACGGTGCCGGCCATCTCGGCGACCATCATCCTGAATTTCCTTACGGAAACGACCAGTAGGTGCACTCCGGTCACCGAAGCTCGATCCGGCAGACTCGCCTCGATCCACAACCCTATTNNTAGATGTTGTTCGCCGGTGATCCAAACGNCTCTCTTCACCACCACCCGAATGACCGTACTGCTGTTTAGCCATCTCTTCAAGCTTCTCCAAACCTGCCTCTGTCGCAGTGGTTCGGCCAATACCAGTGTACCTCGCGTTGCCCTGGCTAACGAGTTGAGCCATNTTGGCTCGCGCAGTCGCTGGATCAATATTTCGAAACCATCTAGCTATCATCAGGTAGCACAATTCAAGAGGAGTCAAGCTTTCTTCGGTCCCGACCAACACGTACAAAACACGGTCAGACGCAGTCTGCATCTCTCGAAACGCCGGTGCCGATGGAATCATTCCTGTCAAGTCCCACGCATCAGCGACCCACAACTTCTCTTCCTCAGACAAACGGTCCCAAGCTCGCTGACGTTTGGCTTCCAAATCCTGAGATTGGCCAGCCCGATGCGGGACTGATGAAAGATCTATGTCATGAGTAATTTCGGCCATAGTTAAATAATGAACGCCTTTTTAGGAAGCGTCCAGCACACAAACAACAAGCCTTTGTTTTTTCAGAAAANCCANTTAGAAAAAGNATGGTTTANATCACNTNCNAGCAAAAAATNTATNTGCAANNCAAAACCTACAGCGTTCAATCGATGCNTNTAACAAATCNCNTATCACAANAACCGTNTAGTTGAAACTAACTGCTAATATCTGGACTATGACCACAGCAAACAAACAATTCGCCCTCGCCGCCGATATCGGAGGAACAAATATCAGAGCCGCGCTAGTAGACTCTGAAGGTCGTATAACCGGACGTGGTTCGATAAACACANAGCCCAAACGTGGTATTGAAGATGCGAGCAACCGACTGGCTCGACTACTCAACGCTGCAAANGCAACGGCGCCANTCGATACTGCGATCGTTGGANTCGGGGTTTCAACAGCAGGTCCAATTCGACCTGACACAGGGACCTACAATAATCCTCCCAACCTCCCTGGGTGGCATGATAAAACGATGAAGCCTGGACTGAGCGCTTCTATGGGTTTACCAGTTTGGGTCGGGCACGATGCTACTCTTGCCGCACTTGCAGAAACTCGATTCGGTGANCACCTCGGAGCCGAGAACCTCATCTACGTGACGATCAGCACAGGTGTTGGGGGAGGAATCATCGCAAATTCAGAAATGGTCACTGGCACTTCTGGTAGTGCGGGTGAAGTAGGACACATCTCCGTAAGAACAGGNGCTTATAAATGTAACGTTGGCTGTGACGGTTGCTTCGAAGGCAACGCGTCAGGGCCAGCAATAGCACGCATCGCTCAAGACCGTTGGACCGGCGAAGGTCCCCTTGCCAAAATGGCCGGCGGGGTCTCGGGCAATATAACTTCAAGGATGGTATTCGATGCCGCTGACGATGGAGACCAAATAGCCCAAGAAGTGGTCGAATTAACAATCGAAAATGTCAGCATTGGACTAGGCGCACTCCTAAATGTTTTCAATCCCGAAGCATTAGTCATCGGTGGCGGGGTAGTCCAAGGGTTACAACGGCACTGGGACAAACTAAGGAAAGCNGTTATCGAGCGATCACTTCCAGGATACGGGGAAACTACCCCTTTAACGGCCACCCGTCTTGGAGATGATGTCAGCTTACTTGGAGCGGCTCAGCTAGCATTCAGGCAAGCCCGCAGACTTTAGCACTATAAAACGTTCAGAACACAAAAACACAAATCANTCGGNTAAACAAAGNAAGNTAAAAGTTTTCTTCATGGTCCCACGNATCTTCGGGNGGAAGATCAATATCAAACGGGTCACCACGATCAAGACCCAGNTCCTCAGCCTCNTCAGTAATCCCGGTTCCAAAGTCATCTNCCTCACTCGGATCNGGTAGATTTTCCCANCCTTCCATTTCTGCNGGNTCATAACCTTCAGNATCAATTCCAGGTAAGGTNTCGGCGGCACCGAACATCGANCGTGCCANCTCTTGCGTCACTACCTCGTCCAAATCTTNCTCATCCTTCATAGTCTGTAAGGCCTGNTGAACAAGCTCCACNACCTGAGGCTCTGGACTCGCCAACTTCAACTCCAGTTTTGCCTTAGCANCATCACCACCAATTCGTTCCACAGCAGAAATCGCAGCGAGTTGAACTGTTAAATCTTCATCATCAAGAGGGGCGTCCATCACACGTAAATGATGTTCNTCCCCGAGTTCGCCCATTGCCATCGCTGCTTCATACCTAACCGAAGCCGCATCATGCTCCAAATCGGGAATTACATACTCGATCCACTTCGGATCCGACGTTCGTCCCATTGCAAAAAGGCTGCTCTGCCGAGCGTTTAAATCCCCTGAAGACCATGCCGACTCAATATGCAACTTCAAACGCTCAGCAGCGAAAACCGAAACTGCCTCCATCGCCTTGAGTTTCACCTCTTGAATTTCTCGTTCGTTTTCCATTACACCATAGAGAGCNTCTTCAAGAGCTTCTCGGTACCTTGCACTCAGCTTGCCGGCCTCAGCCATTATCGAAAAGTGCGCAAGCGGAACAGCGGCCGCTGCACGAACTTCTGCTACGGGATCGAACTTCAGTATCTTACTGAGCTGAATTACAAGCGCTCGGTCTTCACTTTCTTCGAGCCCTTTGAGCGAAGCAACACGCACCGTTGGATTGGGATGCTTCAAGCCCTGCTTGTAAATAACTTCGAACTCAACATCGAGCTGATCCTCACAAAGTGAGACCATCCGTTCGACAATGNCAAGAACCCGTTCAGAACTCCATTCCAACCAGAGTTGACCAAATTCNCTTGCCTCAGGGCCCGTCAACCGAGAAAGTTCAGCTAGCGACGCATAGNTAATTGCCGCGTCATCATCTTCGGGAAGTTNATTAAGGAATTNGTCCAGACCCATATATAAATTCTAATCCGTANTTGAAATGAAATGTTCTATNCNGCTTTCGTAGCAACCTCCACCCCNNGACATTGAATCGCCGGAGATCGCATTGATCCAAATATCCACTCTGATGAATCGCCAATATACTCAACCTGTGAAAGAACGTCGTAAACATTTCCAGAAACCATGGTGTCCTTAACCCGCCCCACAATCTCACCATTCTCAATCTTGTAGCCAAGTGATACATTCGCCCTGAAATCACCGCCAAGTTCATTACCCTGCCCAGCGCCGAGAAGCTCCTCAACAATAAGTCCTTCTTTGACACCTGCGATCATATCTTCAAAATGAGTGTCACCAACTTTGATATCTATGACCGATGAGGTTGGTGAAGGAGTGGTGGCGAGTCCACGACCAGCAGCACCGGTTGATGAAGTGCCAAGCTGCCCCGCAGTTTGCAGATCTAACAGAGGCGTACCCGCAACTCCATTCTCAATCAATGCAATCCTGCGACTGGCAACACCTTCGTCATCGAAAGGCCTGCTGCCGCTGGCGCCATCAATCAACGGGTTATCGTAAACCGAAATACGCTCGTCGACGATCTTCTCACCCCAGCGTTCGCATAGTGGCGAAGACTCATTAGCGACATTTTTGCCATTAAATCCTGAAAGCAACGGGTGAAGAAAAGTTGCACCAAAACCGCGTGGAGTGAAAATCACTGGCATGTCGCCGGTATTAGGCGTTGCCTGTGCGATATTTTTCGACCATCGCAACGACCTCCTAACCGTCTGAAGCAAACGATCAAGATCATCTTCACCCAGCAAATGGTTCGAACTGTAGCCGGTCCAAATATTCAACATGTCAGTACCGCGTATCAATTGAACACCTAGAGAGCAGTAAGAACTAGTCTGTTCATATGTTTCGTCAATCCCAGCCGAATTCATGATCCGACCTCGGCCGGTTGCCCAACCAAGACGCGCATCGCAAAGTAGATCTGGCCATTCATCAAGCAAACGTTCGATTAATCTTTGCCCAGTGTCGACCATCGATCGTTGCGAAACCTGCAAAACTACTGGATCAAAAACGTCGACTGTTGGATGCTCAGTGGACACTGGGAAGCTGAAAAAAGCCTCAGATCCAAATGGAGCAAGTGAGCCAGCGCGATCCAATAGTTCCATTTCCCGTCCCGCATCAGTAGTCGAAGTAAAGCCAATTCGCTCATCGTCGATCACTCGCAGAGCGACGCCTGAAGTATCACGACGCATGATTTCTTTCAGCTTATTCGATTCGAATAAAACTGGGTGACTCTCCGATTGCACTCGGTAAACCTCAGCCTGGTCAAATTTTGAAGTAGCAGCAGTTAAAAGTGCCTCGCTCAAATTTCTACTCGAATTCGTTCATGAGAATTTTGGTATATGACTACTTTATGCACCAGAAATCAGACATTTCTGAATACGAATATGAGGGCTACCATTGGAAACCGGTAAAGGAGACTGTCCGCCTTTACCACAACCACCTCCCTGATTCATGCCTAGGTCATTTCCAACACCGTCAAGGTTATTAAGTGTTTGAAACAAGTTGCCGGTCAACATGACAGGTCGAACCGCTTCCTGGATCTCGCCGTTACGTATCATGTACGCCTCACCTGACGAGAAAGTGAACATCTCGTGCTGAGTCATACCTCCGTACCAATTCCGGACATACACTCCATCCGCAACCCCTTCGATAAGGTCATCGAAAGTGGCCTCACCTTGCTCAATAATCGTATTTGTCATTCGAACAATAGGCGGAAAGTTATAGCCAATGGCACGTGCATTACCGGTGGGTTGCTCGCCAAGCTTGGCTGCAGTCTGTCGTGAGTGCAGTCTGCCCACTAATTCGCCATCACGAACTAACGGTGTTCGAGTTGCCAGAGTTCCTTCGTCGTCATATTTAAAGCTCCCTCGCAAACCGGGGATGGCGGCACCGTCGGTGAAGTTCAAGTGCTTGCCACCAAATTTTCTACCCATGTACATAATATCTTTCAATTTTTCATTTTCGTAGACGTTATCACCTTCCGAAAGATGCCCAAATGCCTCGTGAACAAAAACTCCAGCGAGCACTGGATCAAGAATAACGGTTCGCTCCCCACCGTCTAGTGATTTCGCATCTAGCAAGGAGACCGCACGCTTGGCTGCAGCAATAACTTGGTCGTCTAGATTTCGAATTAGGTTAAAATCACCCTGGGATCCGAGGCTAAATCCAGCTTGCTGAACATCTCCGCCGTCTCGTGCCTGAGCAGAGATACGTGATATCACATGGACTTGCTCTTGTTCTATGTAAGAACCATCGGAGCTTCCAAAAAATGTTTTCCGACTAGTGTCTGCATAAATAATGTCGGCGCTATTAATACCTTTAACTGACCAAATCAAATCTTTATAGTGATCNATAATTCGCTTCTTTTCCGCAAGGGGAACTCGAAANGGGTCATTNACGATATGGGCTGGAACTACATCTACACATGGGTCANCNTGGGAAAGTTCTGTTTTTGAGTCCCCAACAGCCTTGGACTGTGCAGTCGCATCGAATACTTTCGANTTTAATTCATCAATGCTATTAAAACTGGCGAATCCCCATCCACCCCTTGTAACGGCCCTGACATTTCCACCAAGTCCACTCGTTTGTCCAATTGTGTCAAGTGAATTTCCTCGGTAGGTTAANCGNGTATTGTCNGTCTCTTCAATNCGAATCTCGCAATAATCAGCACCATGATTATGAAGGGCNNTTTCGATAATATCTCGGTACTTCACGAATCTCCTANATNCTTATTTAACATTCATNNGGNAAAGAAAACNANTCATTCTTTTCGAACAGTTGAAAAAGANATATCAATACTAACAATGCAAACTTTAAAGTCACANCAAGTATGATTGGCCNTAATGCCATTNAAGCAAACNTAAGACCGTAGTTGAAGCATGTCGTTGAAATACAACAAAGCAATATCNCAATTACTTTCTCTCGCTGATTTCGAGAGAAAATCACGTGCCAATGACCCNCCNGATTTCCATCTCAAGCGAGTACAACGATTNCTTCACTATTTAGGAAATCCGCACCAAGGACAAAAATACATCCANGTTGCAGGCAGTAAGGGAAAGGGAAGNACTTCTGCTTTGATCGCNTGGTCACTTGCNGGAAGCGGATATAAAACTGGATTATTCACATCGCCATCAATTCATAAAATTACNGAGCGATTTCGAATAAACGGGATCCCTATTTCCGAAAACGAATTCTCAGATTTAATCAACACTCTTTGGCCCGCAGTCGAGCAAGTAACAACCGACGGTGATATCGGANTCGTCTCTGTATTTGAGCTAGAGACAGCGATGGCATTCTGCCATTTTGCTAAGGCTGACGTAGATATNAGCGTAATCGAGGTTGGACTAGGTGGTCGACTCGACTCTACAAATGTCATCACCCCTCTTGTTTCTGTAATCACTCCAATCAGCTTGGATCATGTAAAGATACTAGGTGGAACGATTGAACTGATTGCTNNGGAAAAAGCNGGAATCATCAAANCCGGAATACCAGTGNTNNTGGCNGCTCAAGAAATCAAAGCNTNCAACGTAATCTGNTCAACTGCCNATGAACTAAAAAGTAATGTGGTTGATTCTGAATCTATTGTCAAAATTGTCAATGCCAAAGACCTNGGACTGGATGGAGTGAAGNTAGAATTCATNGTCGACAAAGAAACTATACGATCGCATTTAAAACTGCTAGGAGCACACCAAGTCGATAATTTTCGTACCGCTATGACCGTGCTCAAACAACTNAANGATCATGNATTGCCAATAGATTTTGCAGCGAGCGCGGCGCACATAAAAAATATTGACTGGCCTGNCCGAAATCAACTGGTAACTCACGCTTCAGCCNACGGCAATGCAATATTCGTCGATGGAGCGCACAATAACGCTTCGGCACGAGCACTATGTNAATCAGTACAAAAATTATTTCCTGAACGAAATCAGACCATTCTCATAATTGGCATAATCGGAGGACACGACCCTGTTGGTTTGGTTGAGGAATTAATGCCTCTGGATCCTAAAATTATTGTNACAGAATCAAGACATCCCAAGTCTCTGACCAATTTCAAACTGNCAGAGACTTTNTATGAGAGTAAAATTATCGTAACGACAACCACNACAAATACAGTTGAAGCTCTAGCCAAAGCCAAAANTATGGCTCANCCAGGCGATNTAATTATTGCTACAGGATCACTATTTGTAGCCGCCGAGATAATAGAAATCGAACACAATTTAGATCCCGAAATATATCCAGACATCAACCCTTCCAGACAGGACTAAAAATAACAAGGGCGTCACAATCAGAAAAAGTTCCGCCAAATTGGTCACATGAGTACCAAACCCGAAAATAGAGCTGTAATCACNGGAATGGGCGCAATTACGTGCCTAGGAAATTCAGTNGATGAGTTTTGGNCAGGATTAAAAAACGGACAGTCCGGTATTCGTGAAATAAGTCTTGTCAGTCCTGAGGGTTTTCCATGCAAAGTCTCTGGCGAAATACGTGATTTCAAAACAACCGATTTCATNGATCGCAAAGAAGCCCGACGAATGGCTCGTTTCTCCCAGTTCGCTGTTGCTGCTGCACATCAGGCAATAGATGACTCCGGATTGGATTTCGAGAAAGAANACCTTGATCGCGTCGGTGTCTTAATTGGGAGCGGTTCGGGAGGACTTCCAGAAACTGATCAACAAGCGGAGGTGCGAGTTAAACGCGGTACCGGACGTATGAGTCCGTATTACATCCCAATGATGNTGGCCAATATGGCTGCCGCAAACATTTCGCGCACATTTGGTTTAACTGGGTATACCAATACTTGTATAACGGCCTGTGCCGCGGGTACTCAGGCAATTGGCGAAGCGTCAGAAATCATTCGTCGAGGTACAGCCGACGTCGTTGTAACTGGCGGAACCGAAGCCGGAATCTGTGAGATAGGTATGGGTGGGTTCAGCACCATGCACGCTCTCACAACATGGGAAGGAGATCCTTGTGAGGCAAGCCGCCCATTTGATCTCAACAGAGATGGGTTCGCTCCAGCTGAAGGAGGCGGAATTCTTATCACCGAAAGTCTGAAACACGCTCAAGATCGCGGCGCAAACATTTACGCGGANATAGCNGGGTGGGGAGTTTCTTCAGATGCCTATCATCTCGTACAACCACATCCAGATGGCATCGGTGCTAGTAAAGCCATCTCACNCGCTCTGGATAACGCACTTGTCGAATTAGATNAAGTCGACTACATCAACGCGCATGGGACATCCACNCCTATAAACGACAAGTCGGAAACCGCAGCTATCAAGAAAGCATTTGGAAATCTTGCCTACAATATTCCAATCAGCTCGACAAAATCAATGGTTGGACATGCACTTGGCGCTTCAGGATCACTGGAAGCTATCGCCTGCGTCAAAAGCATCGAAGACGGCATACTCCATCCAACAATCAATCAGGAAAGTTCTGACCCTGATTGCGATCTAGACTACATCCCAAACACNGCTAGAGAATCCAAAATCGACATAGCGCTATCTAATAGCTTTGGTTTCGGAGGACAGAACGCCTGTCTAGTAATTAAGAAATTCCGTGATCAAACCTGAAGTTAACTGACACATTTGGGAATACTATTAACGGCAAGTTATTGCGCGTTTGAATAACAACCCGTTGACCTTGCGAAAGTCCTTCTGCCGCACGTCGACGGACTCTGATAAGAGCACCAGAATCAAGGCGGATACTATACTCGCTAAATTCACCTTCATACTCNCGAAGCTCGATAGTACCCCCCCGATCCTGTACATCTTTGGCAGGTTTAATTTCTAGTTCAGAAGCACGCATCAATACAAAAACTTGTTTTAGCTCAGATAAAGAATTGTTTGTTAATTCACGGGCCGGGAATGTTCCTGCCTCCGTTTCAACCTGACCACCATTATACGATCCATATATCAGTTCACACGGACCGATAAGCTTAGCGACTGCTGCGGAAACTGGATTCTGATAAACCTCTTCAGGCGTCCCAATCTGCTCAATGCTTCGGTCACCCATCACTGCGATTCGATCTGATGTAGCCAAAGCCTCTTCTCGATCATGTGTCACCAAAATTGTAGTAGCACCAGTTTCAACAACAATATTTTTGATATCTCGGCGAAGCACCGTCCTAAGTTGCTTGTCAAGGTTACTGAACGGCTCATCCATCAACAGGGCTAACGGGTCNGGAGCAAGAGCACGCGCTATCGCNATCCGTTGTTGCTGTCCACCCGACAATTCGTGNATATAACGAGATTCGTACCCAGCCATCCCGACCATCTCGAGTACTGCAGTCATCCTAGCGCGTTTATCCAAGGTTGAACGGCCTTTAAGCCCAAACTCTACGTTACGAGCAATTGAAAGATGGGGGAAAAGCGCGTAGTCCTGAAATACTAACCCAACTCTGCGCTGATCCGATGGTATGTGAACAAACGATGATCCAACCAACTGTCCGCCAATACGAACATAACCGGATGTTACCTGTTCGAAACCAGCAATAACCCGCAGAGCGGTCGTCTTACCGGCTCCACTGCGACCCAAGATACTTACAAATTCACCGGGTTGAACAAGCAAACTAAAATCACTGATGGCTGGAAGATCTGAACCTGGATAACTACATTCAACACTTTCTAAATGAATCATTCCACTTACAGCAGAGCTTGAGCTATTCGTGGCTAAAATCGACGTTTCAGAAGCGTTTCCCCACCACGGAACTCTCATTATTCTGNCTCATTCACNGTCAAAGTTTGGTTAAGGTTTTCAGAATTACTGCCATAACCTCGNAAAGTCAAATACGCAGTTGGAACCCCTGCAACCAAAATCAATAACAAACCTGCTGCCGCCGTTTTAGCGAAAAAGGCTTCCGANGCAGCCGACCAAATAGACGTCGAAAGAGTCCTGTANCCAATAGGCGAAAGAATCAAAGTTGCGGGAAGNTCTTTCATTGTGAGCAAAAAAACCATCGCACCNCCCGCGAANGCTCCAGGCATTACAAGAGGCACAGTAACCGAAAAAAACACTCCCAACTGTGATTTACCAAGACCTTGAGCAGCTTCTTCTATCCTTGGATTTACCTGCAAAAGAGAACTTCTAAGTGCGCCAACGCTAGTAGGCAAAAACAAGACCCCATAAGCAAACACCAGCAGCCAAATCGACTGGTAAAGCGGAAGAGCAACGTTGATCGCGAAAAACACCAANGAAAGNGCCACGACAACCCCAGGTAANCCAAAACCAATATAAGTCGATCGATCGATCAATCGACTCAGTTTNCTTTTGAATCTCACCACCAATATCGTTACTGGTANTGCTNCAATNACTGTTACCAGTGNNGCCACAAGCGAAACGTACAATGAATTTCGTGCCGGTATCAACAATGGCAGCAGTTCTTGATCATTGAAAAGCCCCCGCACAAGCCAGTGACAGAGGACGCCAACAGGAATTATCAAACCCACAAGAACAGGTATTGCAACTACAAAAAAACCTAGCCAACGCCATCTTCCAAGATCAAATCTGCGCGATACTCGAACGGCACCGACCGTACTCCGGTGATAAGCACCACTTCCCCGAATAAAACCCTCCCCCAATAACAACAATACGGCAAAAGCCACCAATACCAGTGACAGCACGGCCGCAACGGTTCTGTCCATTGATGACTCATACTGGATCATGATTGTCGATGTGAAGGTCTGATAGCGTAGCAATGCCACCCCACCGAAATCACTAAGAGTGTACAAAGCGATCAGAAGAGATCCGGCCGCTATTGCGGGCCGGATCAAGGGNAAAGTGACCGCTATNAAGGTTCGAACAGCACCATAACCCATCGCCCTCGCAGCCTCTTCAAGAGAGGGATCCATTCTTCGTAATGTCCCCCGAATCATCAAAAGAGNGTAAGGATACGTCATCAAAACCAGAACCAAAGTAGCCCCTGGTAAACCGTAGATATCCGAAAGACGACTGACTCCAAATACTGAAAGCCACCCTTGCAAAATCCCCTTAGGGGAATACATCTCTATCACCGTGGTTGCCATCACAAAGCTTGGCATAACCAGTGGCAAAACAGACGCAACAGATAACACTCGCCGCAATGGTATATTCGTTTTTACAGTAAGCCAGGCAACTGGCACCGCTATTAATACGGACAGTGAAGTAACGATGGTTATCAACAATAAAGTCCGACCGAAAACTGGAAGAACATGTGCCTCCAAGACAATATCCAGTAAGTTAGATCCAGCTCCCGCCGAACGTACGATCAAGTAGGCAACCGGAAGTAATGACGCAAGCGCGACAACGACCGCTGACGTCAACAATAACGCCGGCGGCCGTTGCATTCCGGAGGATTTCCACCCGGTCGATATAACACTAAGAAAGTTCAATCCATCGTAATCCTGGTATGCAGCAGAGAATGCGAATCCTTTTCTAACGTGTATAACTCATACGCTGAAGTCATCAATTTATTTACACCCAAAACCGCACGCGAGATCAAGGCAAAGCGCCAACCTCTCTGAGGAGATTTTGTGTTCCTTTAAGATCAATCAAGTCGCCGAGATCAATNTTTGGCTTAGTAATTTCATCAAGNGCTGGCANNANTTTATTCGGNGTNGCCTTTTCATTCAGAGGAAATTCATAGGTNTTNGCAGCNAAAAATTGTTGCCCGGATGCACTAAGNAAAAACTTGATGAACTGTGCAGCAGCANNTTTATTATCAGAAGCTTCAAGGATACCTACTCCAGCTANCAAAACAACAGAACCTGGNTCNGCNGCTCGCGTGTAATAGTTACGAGCGGCAAACGATTCCCCTTCTTCAGCAATGAAACGATGGAGGTAGTAGTGATTTACAAAACCTACGGAGATTTCACCGGCTGCGGCCGCGGCAACAGTTGGTGTATTTTTTTCGTATATCTTTGGCTCATTTGCGACNATACCTTCCAGCCAAGCACGAGTTCGCTCCTCACCCCATTCTTGCCGCATACCTGTGATCATCGCATGTAATGAACTGTTTGTCGGAGGCCAGCCTATACGNCCTTTCCACTCAGGTTTGACAAAATCTTCTATAGAATCTGGAAGATCTGCTTCGGTCAACTCATCTGTGTTGTAAACAATTACCCGGGCCCGCCCAGAAGTTCCAACCCACTTGTTCTCAGGGTCCCGGGCCCATTCAGGAACATCATTTAATATATCGNCGGNCAANTCAATTAATAACGTATCTATTGCGCCAAGCCCACNTGGNTCTTGTGCGAAGAATATATCTGCTGGTGTTTTCCCTCCTTCTTCTAGGAGAGTGGCGGCGAGAGGACCCGTTTTCGCATAGTTAACCTGAACTTCAAGCCCTGTTAATTCAGCAAAATCTTGAATCAACGGGTCTANCAGTGATTCGCTGCGNCCTGAATATATCACTAGTGGTTTTGCATCAACTAGGTGGTGATCATTTTCACCAGATGTCACCGGGATTTCTTTTATAACTTCAACCACATTTTCCNCAACGCGTGTCACTTCAACTATTTCNGNATCGGATGTACAAGAAGCAGAGACCAGTGCTACCAACATAACCGACACGGCGATAAATAGCNTTCTNAGATTGAGAATCGCTCGATTCCACATGTTAGTTTTTCTCCAAAGTTTCNAAACAATANGGACTTGTGACCGGATAAGCGTCTGTACATNTTTTTTTTTTCGTATATNNAAATCCTGACNTANATGATACACAATTAAAAACAGTATGCAATACCCGTTATTAAATAATAACAATCGTAGCTCAAGAGANGTTTNACTCTCAACTTAGAGAAAACNNANTTACCATGTNGATNCAAATTATTTTATTCGTATCAAACGNANTATTCTTGAATTACTGTTTCNTNCAGTCAAAATATCTGTCGCAAATTTATCGGATTTAGTAAAATAGTTGTCATATTCAAACCGCACTGTCAGCGCCATACAAATACAATTTAGTCGGTTGAGAAAAGTCTTANTTTTCCTGAACGATTCTGACAGTTTAAATCGAACNNATNCGACCCAATCAATACATACAATTGNTTTATCAANTGATCTGGTATCNATGGTTTATCGCAGTGAAAAAAGTTAATGTGGCATAGCATATTTTTGTAAAATTGCTTATTTACNCAACATACCTATAAATGCGGAAGACGAAGACGATTCTCAGATGTGGTCACGCCCATCANCGTCTTAGTCAAATTCTCGATANCCATAAATGAAAGTAACTTCGTGAACAGTTCAACTCGGATCAGNTTGACCGTAATTTCAGCTTTGGCAATTTTGTCGGCAACTGTATCGTGCTCACTGTCAAAANCAGAATCTGACAGCAATATAAAAACCGATGGCAATGAGTCTTCTATAGCTCAACCAGAAGCTACTGCCCGTCCTACAGTCACGCCAGTTCCACCCCCAACTAGCACCCCNGGGCCTACACCAACTCCGCTACCTCCGACACCGACACCNACACCNACACCNACACCAACNCCAACGCCAACGCCACGACCNCCAGATTCTCATGTTCAAGAAATGACAAGGCTATTTAGTGTGCATGGAATAGATTTCGGTAAACAATTCGTATCATCCGTCGGAGCGGCAGAATGGGGTGATGACTCTCTAGGNTGCCCAGAATCGGCAACGTACTACGACATNAGGAACGCACCTTACAAAGGNATAATTTACACATTAAGTGACGGAACAAATTTTTGGGANTATCACTCAAACACCGATGACTCAATCGTAATTCGTTGCAGTGAAATAACACCTGTATCTGGAAAAACGACAAACATCACAAAAGAAGCAAAGTTACGTAATTCTAAAGGTGTTANTCTCCTCAGAAGAAATTTTTCATCAGGAAAGTTCGAGGTCCAAAAAGCTTTGACACCTGAAGACCACGATTTCCTCATAGATATTTTCGACGTGGAAACTAATCTAACAGNAGCAACCAATTGCAATACGATATTTAAACTGGATTTCGANNCCCCAGGAAGNGGCAATGAAATCGAATTTATTTGTGAAAAAGATTACAAAGCGTTNGATCTTTTCTGGAGTGGTATGCAGGCTAGAGCGCCNGTTGTCGGCAGGATTATCGGTCCCTANCTGACGGGTAATCCAATCCCAACCTTACCCAAGTCCACCCCTTAGGGAAGACAGTCAATGGCAGACACCCTATCGAATAAACGTCTACACCCTGGGAAGCTGCCCCCCGACTTACTAAAGAGGTTTTTNAACGANCTGGGAATACCGGAAAAACGAGTTTTNCTGGGCCCAAATGTAGGAGAAGATTCTGCCTTTATTTCATTCGGGAGTTCGACGTTAATCGCAAAGTCTGACCCGATCACTTTCGCCACAGACCGTATCGGATGGTACGCGATTCAAGTAAATGCCAACGATATCGCTGCTTCAGGCGGCACGCCAAAATGGTTCCTTGGCACACTGCTTCTTCCTGAAGGCGAAACTGCTTCAAAAGCCAGAGACATTTTCCAGCAAATGTACGAAGCTGCTAACGAGTTAGGAGTCACAATCATCGGGGGACATACAGAAGTCACCATCGGGCTGCCTCGCCCAATCATTGTAGGCACAATGCTTGGAGAGGCTGCTCCATCTGAGACTGTGAAAACCTCTTCGGCAAAACCAGGTGACGATNTTATTCTAACTTCGGGGATCGCCATCGAAGGCACCGCTATTCTCGCCAGAGAAAGCAAAACGGAGTTATTGGCAGCCGGAATCTCTGCCAATGAAATCAAGAGAGCGGCAGANCTCCTAGATACCCCCGGAATATCCGTAGTAAAACCAGCCCGTATTGCCACGTCTACAGGACAAATAACGGCAATGCATGATCCAACTGAAGGCGGACTCGCAGGGGCCATATACGAGCTTGCGGAAGCATCAGGCACCGGGNTAATAATTGATNAAGATCAAGTATTAATACATCCTGAAACTANAACCATTTGCCAAGCCCTTGCGNTAGAACCNTGGGGGTTGATTGCATCCGGATCACTTATCATCACAACAAACCCCAACGGCTCATCAAAAGTTATTCGTGCCCTTCGCAAAGAAGGAATTCAAGCTAACGTAATAGGCAAAATNACCAATCAGAAAGAGGGGTTACGAAGAACCATAAAGGGCNAAATACAATCGTTCCCAAAGTTCGAACGCGACGAAATTGCCCGCTATTTTGAGACTCTAACCCATCAAAAAGATTCTTGATCCGGTACTCAAAGTAAACTTCTATAGCGGACTAAACCCTACCAAAGCATTAGAATGAGTAAGCAACACGTTTACCTTCAATGACCATTACGCAAAAAAGCAGCTCATCAAAAGCGCTTCTTNATTCAGTTAGTGCGTACCTGCCCGCGGATAGGGCNTCAATCGTCGAAGATGCCCTCAATTACGCATCAAATGCTCATCAAGGCCAACTTCGCGAATCGGGCGAACCCTTCATCGAGCANCCGATCGCCACAGCGCTGCGACTTGCAGATATGCGACTCGACACAACCACTATTCAAGCTGCNCTTTTGCACGACGTNATNGAAGATTGCGGNATTAGTTTTCAACAACTCGAATCAGATTTTGGCANTGATGTAGCCAAGCTCGTCGACGGTGTCACNAAACTAAAGCGNCTGGACATGATTTCAGAAAACAGCGCAATGCTGAAACAGATCGCCAAACCTGAAGCTACACGTGCGGCNTCCCTTCGGAAAATGCTGGTGGCNATGGCAGANGATGTCCGNGTCGTCCTAATCAAATTATCGGACAGATTGCATAACATGCAGACTCTCCAATATCTGCCAACTCCGAAGCAGCAANGCATCTCAAGAGAAACACTAGANATATACTCGCCANTNGCCCACCGCCTTGGTATGAGTGACATCAAATGGCAGCTTGAAGATCAAGCATTTCGGTATCTGATGCCACGACAATACAAGTCGATTTCAAGATTGNTCAGCCGCAAACGTGCTGAACGAGAGATCTACACGGAAGCNGCCGTCAAAGCAATAGAAATCCCATTAAATAACGCAAAAATACCATGTGNAGTCGAAGGTCGCGTCAAGCACCTATACAGCACGTATAACAAACTAGAACGTTANGAGCGGATGGGTCGCAAATTCGACGAAATNTACGATTTGATCGCCATCCGAGTNATNACGAAAAGCATTGAAGACTGCTACGCAGCCTTAGGTGTCGTTCACTCTAAATGGCNACCGGTGCNCGGTCAGTTTGATGACTACATCGCGAGNCCAAAAGAAAACATGTACCAATCANTTCATACCTCCGTACGCGGCCCAGGTCGTTACCCCATTGAAGTTCAGATCCGTACACAGGATATGCACGAAGTTGCTGAAGGGGGAGTGGCCTCTCACTGGATGTACAAAGAAGATGAAGACACCGCACGTCGTAGTGACAATTTCGAAACCAAAATGTCATGGCTACGTCAGCTTCTCAATTGGCAACGAGAACTGTCCGGTGACGACGAATATCTGGCCACTGTCAAGACNGATATCTTGCAAGATCAAGTATTCGTTTACACACCTAAAGGAGATGTAAAAGACCTGCCATCAGGGGCAACGCCAATTGATTTCGCGTATCGCATNCATACTGATCTAGGGCACAACACGGTTGGCGCCGTTGTAAACGGAAAGTTGACCGCTCTTAACACCCCGCTCAACAACGGTGACGTGGTGGAAATACGAAAAGCCAGAATTTCTCGTGGCCCGAGCCTCGACTGGCTTAACNGAGATCTAGGGTATTTAACAACAGCTAGTGCTCAAACCAAAGTGAAGCAATGGTTCCGTAAGCAAGAGCGCAACAGCAATATCCGCAGGGGCAAAGACCTNCTNAAAAAAGAACTNCGNCGACTTGGAATTCGTTACAACGAAAAAGATATAGCGAAAAGTCTGGATTACGAAAANTTCGATGATCTCGCNGAATCTCTCGGAGTTGGTCAAATATCGGTCGCAAGAGTTGCTGANACATTAAGTCCNCAACCCGATGAAATATTTAAACCCAACATCGACCATTCAAATCCGCCTACCGATCAGACAAAAGGCCTTGTAGTAATGGGTGAATCAGGGCTTCTTACCAGGATCGCAAAATGCTGCAGCCCCGTCTACGGAGATGAAATTACAGGCTACCTCACAAGAGGCAAGGGAGTAACGGTACATCGCCATAACTGCGCTATTCTTCGAGACTCAAAAGATTCAGAACGACACATCCCAGTAGCTTGGGGTCATTACGAAACAACTTACGCGTCCAGATTGCGGATCGAAGCGTTTGACCGCGTTGGCCTCATACGTGACATCACAAACGTCGTTTCATCAGAAAACGTCAACATCCACTCTCTGTCGTCTAGCGAAGATGATAAAACCAATGCATGTACGGTCTCGCTTACGGTGTACACTAGCGGTGTAGAGCAGTTAAGTCGGCTCTTCGCACGCGTGGAAACAATTCCGGGAGTGGATAGTGTCTTCCGTGTAAGTGAAGCGAACAGTCCATAAGAAAACGGACGCAAAATCGCATTAATATTGTCTTCATAGCATCCGAACATCATTCAAGGAAAACAAATGCCCGCCGCTAAGACTTTACGCGCGCAGCAGCGCAAAGCATCAAGAAACCGATCGACACGATCGTTCACCCGTAGCAGAGTAAAAGCTGTATCTGAGCTGATCGAGAGTGATTCTAAACCTGATGATGACAGCACACTTCGTAGTGCAATGTCAGCACTCGACAAAGCAGTCACAAAAGGTGTTATTCACCGAAACAGTGCGGCTAGAAAAAAATCTCGCCTCACCAANCAGTACAACAGGCTACCTAGTTAACCCGGTATCGCCCTTTGACTCAGGGTCTACACCACCACGACCATTCGCGCGACAGCGATAAACGCATTCCANCATCCGAATCTGAGGAAACTCAATTCAACTGGCGAATACACCATCCTTTCGAGGGNGTAGAACATCGAGTAGCCGTTGAANTANCACCATGGANAGGCTTGCTTCCGAGATGGCGATTCGTTNTCCCAGGGGATTTCAACGGCGTCTCACGCTGGGGCGTTGGTCCGACGGGNTCCGGTCATATAGANGAGAATGTGAAAAGACCTGTCAAAGAAGGTCCAATCCAAATGACCAATGGGCCATTAGTTNTCTGGTTNGGAGGACATGAGTCACTATCCTCNACGCAATCGGCATTTTTGGTATTTGAAGGTGAAGCCCCTCACTACGTCGCATTTGGNCAAGCTGAATCTGTAGGAGGACCACCATCTAATCTNGAAGGTATTTCGTTCGGGGATGATCACCCTACCCACCCTCACGATCACAGTCATCATCCATCCGATTCGCATGAAGGCCATGACCACCTCCANCACGAGCACTAGATTTAGNGCTCAGGTACCTGTCACTATNCTTAGGCNACAAAATNNTTGAATANCAAGCCGTCAACTTCANAAGCAACTCACAAATCATTACTCGGNCTATTATTTTCAAATTTTTGCTCNANGAGCANAGATAATTNCCCAGATCTNAATCCTTGTACTCGAGGAAATCANATCGCGGAGAACGTTGTANACANTATTGCGACACCAACTGTTGACAGTCACGAACGGTAATTGTTATTTTTAGAACATTAGTGCGAATATNATTTCATTAAAATCCCAATATCGGCTGTACGCGNACTAAGGACCAAACANATGGTAAAACTTTCCGAACGCCAGCAGATGATCATGTCGTTCATCGAGAATTTCATCGAGGAACATGACTATCCTCCGACGATTCGTGACATTCAGAATGGATGTAATATCAGCTCCACTTCGGTTGTCGCATATAACTTGGACAAACTTAAGGACGGNGGACAACTCAATCGACACTCGGAGGTTTCGCGCGGGCTAAGTCTCGCAAGCGCTGGATCCAATTCAAATAAATTCAAGTCAACTGAGATCGACTCAGTAACTGTCCCCTTGCTCGGCACAATCGCTGCAGGATCACCATTCCCGATGCCGGAAAATGACACGTGGTCTGATTTATCTGGGTCAGAATTAATTGATCTGCCACAAGCCATCGTTGGCCCTGGCGACAATGTTTACGCCCTGAAAGTTCGTGGAGAGTCGATGATTGATGACTTAATCACTGACGGCGATTTAGTCATCATGGAAAAGGCATCAACCGTTCGAAATGGACAAATGGCTGCAGTAAGAATTAAGTCAGACAACAGCACAACTCTTAAAAATTTTTATTCAGAAGGTCCCAGAATTCGTCTCGAGTCGGCGAATTCACAAATGAGCGCCCAGATATTTCCATCAGACGATGTGGAAGTTCTAAGTAAAGTGATCGCCGTGTGGCGTTATTTAGGTTAATGCCCGATTAGAGCAAATCTATAGAAAAATAACAATCCAGTGTATGAGAGCACTGGAATAAGCGGGGTATACTAAAAGTCGGACTCTGGTCCCATATATCAGTCCCGCAAACCTGCGGGGCAGCTCGGAGTTTTTATCTGTGTTCCAGAACTTTGGCATCTGGCAAATAGCCTTAATCCTCTTGATCGTCCTTCTACTCTTCGGAGTAGGGAANCTTCCACAGGTCGGTAAAGGGATGGGTCAGGCAATCAACGAGTTCAAGTCGGCTATCGGCTCGAAAGACGACGAGCCCAACGCAGACGACAAGAACGACGATACCGCAGCACGCTAAGTAAATCTGCTGCTATCCAGTTCAGGTATCTGAAAATTCNCCAAACACCACAAGCGTCTTACTCNTCGCGTCCCCGCTCAGCAAATCTCACTAACAACATACCAATCTCAAACAAGAGCATCACTGGTATTGCAACAATCACCTGCGATACCGGGTCCGTTGGGGTGACGGCAGCTCCAAAAATAAACNCCAGCAATATCACCCATCGCCGTTTAGTTTTCAACCATTTTGAATTCAGTAAACCAATCTTTGCCAAAAGAAACATCAGAATCGGAAGTTCAAAGATTGTCCCAAGCCAAAAAACAATTCCAACTGTCATAGATACGACTGACGCGGCCGTGATCTGAGGTACGGCAAGGCTACCTTGAAATTTAAGCATGAATTCAAATAGCCGCGGGATCAGGATTACGTAAGCAAATGCAGCACCTACAGCAAACGAAATCAACGCTGCTGGGATCAGAAAATATACATACTTCCGCTCGGTCGATTTTAACCCAGGCCTAAAAAATCTGGACATTTCCCACAGAAAATATGGAAATGAGGCGGTCAACCCAACCATCACCGCCAATTTAGCAGCAGCAACCCACGCTTCAGTCAGTGTGAGTTGGATAATATCTCCACCCGCAGCTTCAATCAGTTCTCTTGAATCCGAAGTAAATTGTTCGAATATACTAGAAAAATTAACAACTGCTATACCAATGAATAACACGGCGACAATCGAAACTCTAAATAGGCGCCGTTTGAGTTCGACTAGATGTTCGAGAACAGATGTAGCCTTATCGTTCATGATGTTGACTTAGACTCATCGGAATCCATTGTCATATCTTCATCGACTAAAGGGGAAGGATCGAGCACCTCATGCCGAATTTCATCCGGCCCTGCAGTATCTGCCCGATTTAATTGTCGTTTCCTGGGCACCGAACTGCTACCCGAAATTAGCCCGTCTTCATCAAGTTGATCTATCGCCAATTCATTTTTCAGAGAAGCAACACTATCTTTGACCTCATCTACGTTTACCTGCTTTTTGATATCTTCCAGGTCGATAGCTTCGGTAATCAAAGACTGCAATGCGTCTCGTTGTCGCTTTAGATCAGTGTAGACACGCCTACCTTCTCGAATTCCCCCCAACAAACGTTTAGGGCCTAATACAAATAAAGCTATGGCTCCAATTAGCAGAACTTCGAATCCACCAATCCCAAAAATAGTCATTCCCCTACCACGGTTTCAGAAGCCTGTAGATTTTTATGTCCGTGGCAAATATTTCTTGGCAACATATCTGATCGAAGTAACTCTGATTCTTGTAATAATTCAAGGGTCGCACACATAGGCAAACCAACAACGTTCAAGTAACAATCATCGTAACTCGTTACCGGAGCAAATGAACGATCTTGAATCCCGTAACCCCCGGCCTTATCGTACGGCGACTCACTAGCAACATATTTCGCAATCTCGTCGTTTTCAAGCCCGCGTATCGTGACTAAAGTTCGAACCGATGTAGTCCGCGAGTTGCCCATAGGATCGATCACAGCGACTCCAGTAATTACCTCGTGATTTCTATCACTTAAAGCCTTGAGCATTGCCGTAGCTTCGACAGCAGACTCTGGCTTACCCAAAACTCGATGACCAAGTACCACAATCGTATCAGCGCCTAAAACGTAGCGATTTAACCGAATAGCTGATACCGATTTAGCTTTTGAAAGCGCCAAATATTCGGTAGCACAAGGCAAATCCATATCGGCGGAAAATAGTTTTTTTTCATCAATGCCCGAAGGTACAACATCCAGTTGAAATCCAGCACCTGAAAGGATTTCTGCACGGCGAGGAGAACCGCTTGCAAGAATGAGTACCTCACTAAGTGTTCTAGTAAACAACTTAACCCCGAAATCTGAGCATACTGATCGTTTCCACGTGACGAGTCTGAGGAAACATATCGACGGGTCGTATTGTCTCCAGACTGTACATTCCCGATGTACATAAAAGATTTAGGTCTCGCGCCATCGCTTCTGGTTCACAAGAAATCATCAGTACTTTTCCTGGTTTCAACTTAACGACTGAATCCAGCACGTCTGGATGACATCCAACCCTAGGCGGATCCAGCAATAGCACGTCGATATGCTTGTTCAAAGTGTTAAGAATATGTTCAGTTTTACCCTCAACAAACTCTATNTTGAGAATATCTTTAGAATTAAGTTCTGCATCCTGTATAGCCGACGCCGACTCTTCAATGCCGACTATTTTCTGAACGTACGGAGCCAACAAAACGGTAAATACTCCAACACCACAGTAGGCGTCAACCATAACTTCTGTACCGTCAAGCTCGAGTAGGTCACGCACTTCATCTNTAGCTCGTGAAAGTTGAATAGTATTCACCTGGAAGAANGAAGAAGCTGCGACCCTGAAACGGAAACCCCGTACCTGTTCTTCGTAATGCTGCTCACCCGTTACCAACCCGNNGTGCGAAAGATCCATACGTGGCTGAATTAACATCGAATNTGTATTTGAACCAGCCCGAATCGCCACCTGGGTTTGCCCTGCCACATTACCTTGAGCAAGATCAAGTATTTTNTTGATTGGCTCATTCATCAACAGGCACCGATCTATTTTTACGAAATGGCGCGTTACAGCGTTTACATAGCCAATNTTGCCTGCATCGTCTTTCTTCCCAACAGTAAAGCGTCCATGATTACGGTANCCGAGTTGTGNTTCACTCCCTATAGTGGCATCTACAACCACGTGTGACAAACTTTGATANTTGTCAATTTCCCGTTGAACACGCNCCTGTTTTAACTGGAGCTGATAATCATAAGATGCATGCTGCCACTGACATCCGCTACAAGTGAGAAAATATTCACACTCAGGCTCAACCCGTTCTTCAGCCTGCTCTAATACTTCGACAACCTTCGCAACGATCCGTTCAGGAAATCGTTTCAGCACTTCAACAATAACCTTCTCACCGGGGAGTCCGCCAGATACTTCGACTGGGGCACCTCGAATCTGAGATGCTGTATCTCCTGAATCATTTATTTCACTCAGTGTTGTTTGAAATTGATCTCCGGGGTTCAAGTCCACGTGCCCTGTAATATCCGGACCACTGTATCTTCGTCTGCGCTTGTACTTTGCCATTCGGGGTGATCCAACCTCACTTTGTACGATAGGCAATCGGGTATCAGTAATAATTGCAAGAAATATTCTTACTGTCTGTTATTCTGAACTAGTTGAGAGAACGTTGCCTGTGGTAAAAGTGGCGAATGTTCAAATCCCCTAATGTGAATCGAACAATATACTTTGGTTTCCAAATCAGAAAAATCAGGTTCTCCGACAATTGAACGTAAGTTGCCAAACTGGTTCAGAGTCAAGGCGCCAGGTGGACAGAATTTTCTTGAAAT
>PBRL01000046.1 GCA_002725925.1 Chloroflexota bacterium | reverse complement strand
TCGCACGTTCGATAGAAGGTAAAATATCAATTGGACAAGCACGACTTTGTCATTCGATTCGTCGGTGAGGGCGGTCAGGGACTGATCACATCTGCAGATGCTCTGTCGAGAGCAGCGGCTCATGCCGGTTATTTCGTCCAGACTCACTCGACTTTTCCATCGCAGATCATGGGTGGCCCTGCATCATCGCAGGTACGAATATCAACCACCCCGGTTTTGAGTTCTGGCGATGGCGTAGACGTGTTGGTTGCGCTGAATCAGTATGCATATGATCATCATCATGAGGATCTGAACGCTGGTGGAGTAACTATCTACAACGCCGAAGAATATGACTTGCCAGATGGTGGTAATTACTTCGGTATCAAGGCTGATGAACTCGCAAAGTCTACTGGTAATGCTCGAGCTGCCAATATGGTCAGTATCGGTGCGGTTGCTAATTTGATTGATTTCGACCTTGTGCAGATCGATGCCTTTATTACCCAACGATTCACTCGCGACCGTGTTGGTGACGATGAGATTATTGAGGCCAACATCAAGGCTGTTCGCCTTGGAGCAGAAGTTGCCACCACTGCTGGTTTTAACGTCGGGAAATTACATTCTCCTTATCCTCCGGATTATGATCAGATCATAGTCACTGGTAATGCTGCTTTGTCGTTAGGGGCCACCGCTGCTGGATTGGAGTTTTATGTTGGGTACCCGATTTCGCCAGCGACGACTATATTGATATGGATGGAGAACAACCTATGGGGTGAGGGGCGGTTCGTACACCAGGTTGCTTCTGAGATTGAGGCGATCAATGCAATTTTGGGTGCTGGATTTGCTGGCAAGAAATCTATGACAGCGACTGCTGGACCAGGATTTTCTCTTATGAGCGAAGGCCTGGGGTTGGCCTGGATGGCTGAGATTCCTCTGGTTGTTGTGGATGTACAACGCGGAGGGCCTGCGACGGGGCTACCGACTAAGTCTGAGCAATCGGACCTATACACCTGTATGCACCCGGCTCACGGTGATATCAAGATGCCGGTACTTGCTCCGGGGACTGTTGAAGAATGTTTTTACGCGGGAGCTTTGTCGGTAAATTGGGCTGAGCGATACCAGGGTCCAGTGATTCTCCTNTCGGAGTTTGGATTGGCCGAGCGCGGAGAGAATATTCGCCGACCTGAATTAAGCGATATCAGTGCTGAATCCCGCACTTTGGTGAGCGAAGGAGACGACGGAAAACGATACGATTCTTGGGATGGCGCTACGCCGCTACCTGGGATGCCGATTCCAGGGGGTCTTGGCGCTTATGTTGCTAATGGTTCCGAGCATGACGAAATCGGTGACACGACTCACCTTCCCCGGCATCACGTTAGATTGACCGAACGTCGGTTCAAAAAACTTGATCTTCTTAATGGCGCTCATNANGAGATNGAGAATGCTGATGCTAGTGTGATCATNATGCCTTGGGGTAGTTCGAAAGGACCCGCACGAGAGGCATATGACCGTTTGCGAGCATTAGGAGAGAACATCGGTTGGCTTTATTCTGTTGCATTGCATCCTTTACCTGATGAAGTGAAAAATGTACTGGATTCAGCAGGTAAAATTATTGTTCCNGAACTTAATTATTTAGGCCAGTGGTCTTCTCTTTTACGTCAAGAGGGCTATAAGGCGGAATCTATTACTCAGTACACAGGTCTGCCTTTCAGACCGGCTGACCTTGTTGTCAGTATTAGAGAAAGAATCGGCGTTAGAGTTTCAGCATGAGTAAGCGTAACCCTGAATACGATTTTGCATGGTGTCCCGGATGTGGTGACTTTGGAGTGCGGAGAGCGCTTCAGGTAGCNCTCGACAATTATTCAACCGAGCATGAGGANCCGCAAGCNAATAATATCGTGGTTGCTGGAATTGGATGTTCAGGAAACATGGTTCACCTCGTTGAAGGGGATCAACCATTTGGTCTTCACGGGATTCATGGTCGTGCNCTTCCGATTTCCTTTGGTGTGAAGATGGGTAAGCCTGAACTTAATACGGTTATCGTTGCTGGTGACGGTGATTTCCTTTCAATAGGAGGNGAGCATATTGGTCCCGCCGCTAACCGCAATCTAGATGTTACTGCGGTTGTGATGGACAATGGGGTTTATGGCCTGACGAAAGGCCAATCTTCGCCTACTACCGAATATGGGAAGGTGACGGTATCGACACCTCTTGGAAAGATTGAAAATCCCATTTCGCCTTTGCGNCACTATATGTCGATTGGAGTGACATATATTGCNTCGTACTATTCAAGTAAACCTCGTGTACTTGCCAAGNTGATTCAAGAGGCGATGAATCACCGAGGTTTCAGTATTGTTCACGTTCAGTCNCCTTGCACNACATATAACGACACNTATGANATNTTGAAGGGAAAGCCCAAAGAAGGNATTAAAGGGNTAGCATACGACATACCAGAGGATCATGATCCTACTAGTGTTCAATNAGCTAATGATCTTCTAGATCGACCTGGAATTCCTCTAGGTGTGGTTTTCAAACACGAAGGTAAAACGCTTCAAGATCGATATGAGGAATTGCAGTCCAAAGCTCCAAGTCAGACTAATCAGCAATTACTCGATTCTTATTTGCTGAAGGCTTAATCTGATTANCTCAGTCGGTCCTGGGTGATCGTAGGGTCGAGATCTTCACGCTGTCTTTCCTGAGCGGTGAAATATGCTTTGTGCCGTTTATGGAAATAAATGCTGTGCACCATGATGGCCAGGCCCAAGCCTGTTAGACCGTAAACGATGGCTGGGTCGATGTTGGAATCGGGTTGGAANGATAGGGTGATGAAAGCAAGAAATCCAACGATTCCTCCCCAGAGACTTGGGTGGTTAAGTTTTTTGTGCGTTGTCACAGCGGTAATTGTGCCGATACTTAGACNTAAGAACACTNTANTCGGAGCAATTCCCAATGATGCACCCATTAAAGTCACCACGCCATCTCCACCCCTNAATTTAGTGATCGGAGAGTTCCAGTGGCCTGCAATGGCGGCANNTGTTGGTATGAGAAGTTCTGTNCCTTCTAGTCCCATATANCGAGCCATCAGAATAGCGGATNCACCTTTGATAGCGTCGATTGCTGTAACGATCACGCCCTGTTTACGCGACACTTCTCTCCAAATGTTAGTTGCTCCAGCTTGTCGCGAGCCCACTTGGAAAACGTTGATGCCGTTTATCCTGCCGATCGTGTAGGCGACAGGAATTGCACCTAGTGCATATGCAATGACGGCTGCAAGTAAGAAAGTATCTGATGTAACGCTTGTACTCATCATTTCGTGTGGATTGTATCAGTGAGTGGACATGCTGATATCAACGTATTTTTATCATGAAATGTGTATTTGGTTTTTCAAACAACCTCCGAATTTTCTGGGGTGGGTTCACAATGGCTGTTCATGGCCAAAAATTCTGGACTAAACACAGAACCTGCTATCGAGATTCCGTCAACTGAGGTTGGTTTACTTGGTGCTTTGCGTGATTCCTCTCTTCGTCGTTTTGCGGGGACCACGCTTATGTGGGGTACTGGTCATCAATTGATCACAGTATCCCAAGGTTATTTGCTGTTTGAGTTAACCGGATCAACTCTTTGGCTTGCTGCATTGGGAGCGGCCGTTGGTATTCCTAATGTTATTGTCGCGATCTTGGCTGGCATGCTGGCTGATAGAGTTTCTCGAAAACGCCTGCTTATGGTTGGTGCGATGGTTGCAGGGATACCGATGTTCGCAGTAGTCCTGCTTTTAACTTTTGATGCTCTTGAACCATGGCATTTGCTGATTGCCGGGGGAGCTCAGGGTTCCGCGTTGGCAGTGGATTGGATATCCAGGTTGTCTCTATTGCCAGACGTTGTACCCAAGGGAATCTTGGTGCGGGCTGTTTCAATCGACCAATCCGCATTTAATGGAGCGCGTGTCGTCGCACCGATCATAGGTGGATTTATTCTTGCTATATCGGGGCCAACTGCCGTATACGGGGTGATAGTCGGCCTGTTCGGTTTGGTGATCATGGCGTACAGAACATTCCGCCCTCACACTCAATTGCAGCCTGTTGCTCACACAGACATCGTTGAAGATTTAAGAGATGTTGTCAGAGTTTTGGGCAGTAACCTGATATTACGTTTGAACCTAATGTTCACAGCGGTCAACGCTCTAGTGTTAGGAGGGTTGATATTCATTATCCCCGCATTTGCTAAAGATGTGTATGAGACGGATGAAACCGGACTTGGATACTTGTTTTCTGCGATAGGCTTGGGCGCTTTGGTGGGTGCATTGACGATGTCTTGGACTGGTGGTGTTAACCGCGCTGGATCGGCTTTGTTGGTTACTGATGTCCTTTTTGGTGCGTTCGTGGTCGCATGGGCTTTTTCAAGTACGATGGCTTTAGCCTTGCCAATTGCTTTTCTTTTGGGTTACTTCAATGCAGTGCATATAGCACTCGGAATTGCAGTTATTCAGGTTAATGTTCCTGCTGCTGTAAGGGGTAGGGTTATTGGAGCTTATGAGTTGGCTTGGTCTGCTTTTCCGCTAGGTGGATTAGTCAGTGGTTCTCTTGCCGCAGCGTTTAACTTGCGTTATTCATTAACAATATTGGCCTGCGGACTGGTTGTATTTACCGTGGTAGTAATGCTGTTAAGCTCGCAATTTCGTCAATTGCGTATTGACGCCCGCTAAGAGCTAGCGTTTGGCGTTTTGATCTCGATTTCCGCTGCGGGTTGTTGTTTATGATGGGCTTGATCGACGGCGAGTCGGTTTTAATTACGCTTCTTGATCGAAGTAATCTGGTTGGTAAGGGGGAGCAGGTGGATCACCATTGTTCTGTGCTTCCAGTTCTGCTTGTTTAGCTTCGGTAAGATATTTTGACGGGCAACGCACAGTTAAATTATCGGCTTCAAAGGATCCATCTCTAAGTTTTTTCCCTTGGACGATTATCTCTGAATGGTCATTGAAAAAGACCTGTCCGATTTCCCCTGTGTAGGTGACGGCAAGTTTTTCGGAGCCATGTTCGTCTTTGATTGAAAATCGTGCAGTCAGTCCATCAGCATCTCGGACGTATGAGTCTTTTACAAGCTTTCCGGTCACGCCGACTTGACGATCCGATGCGGTAGGCGATTCAGAGGAAGCCTGGGCTACCGAAAGGTAGTTGACCGTAGCTCCTTGAAATGCGGTGAAAGCGAAATATACCAACGCTAACGATGCGAGTGCAAAAGCAATCGTCATTTTGGCGCGAGGGCCCATAAGCGTCGTTGGGCGTGCAGGCGATGTCAAAGGATTTTCAGGATTATTGATTTCTTTTGGGTTGTCGTTATNCNGTGAATTGTTNNGTTNATTGGTCATGTGATCAAATTTGATTGATANGTGNTATTTAAGTGACGCTTTGATCTGNGNGATTTCGTATTGAACCACCTTTTGCTTTCGATCCATGTAGAAAAGATAGGCGAAAAACATAATCCACGTAATTGCAAAAACGGCAAAGATGTAACCGAGGTTGGTTTCAAGCTTACCTTGCTCTCTATCTACGACCGATGTTGCAATTACAGTTATCCGCCCAGAACTTTCTGATACTTCCGTATAAGAGACCGTGACCGGAGCAAATCTTTCTTGGTGTTCAAAGAGCCGTCTTGCAGCTTCTNCCGAACCATCTTTGTGGNTAGATACCCAACGGTCTCCNGCTTGATTTTCTAGTCCATATTTTGTGGTATCAGACANCTTGAAAGTTGTCAGGATTCCACCNGAGTCTGAAACCACAAATGTGATCAGTTGATCGTCGTCGTCTATTTCGATATCTACCACAATCCCATTTACTATCGGAGTCGACTGCGCTAGGGCCACACTGGGCNGATCAAGAATTACGAGCCCCCCTCCCATGATTATTAACGCCGCCCCAAAATTGAATAGTTTCAACTTGTTCCTCTGACCTGACTAATGTCGTGTAGTTTCAGGGAATCTAGTTNGTAATTCCGTTTTAACTGAGCAATTTCATCTTCCGATTTACGGATTGTATATCGCACTTTCAGAAGCAAGATGAACAGTAATGTGAATGAGATGGTTGAAGCTAATAATACGATGCCGAGGCTAGTTCCGAGTGATGATTCACTGTCAGCAGCTGGCCCGGTAATAAGTGGTGGATGGGCTTGTGACCAAAAGTTTGCTGCAAAGTAGATGATAGGAGTGTCAATAGCTCCTATTATTGCAATGATCGCGGCCAGCCTCTGGCGCTGGGATCCTGGAGGGAAGTAAGCCCTGAACATTAAATAGGCGACATAGATAAAAAATAAAATCAATGTTGTCGTTAATTTGGCCTCGCCTGTCCACCACACGGCCCAAACTGGTCGAGCCCAGATCATTCCTGTAAGTAGAGCCAGTCCTCCAAACACTACCCCGACTTCCGCCGAGGCGACCGCGAGTCGATCCCACACGTCGTTTTTCTTCCACAGGTACATAAACGAGCCGGCACTTACGACTACAATACCCATCATCGCGCCCCATGCAATTGGTACGTGTAAATAAAGAATTCGTTGAACAGCACCTTGGTTTGTTTCGGTGGGTACCCAAACAAATATGAGCCATAATGTCGTGCCCATAAGGGCTGCACTAAGGGTGTTAGGGGAGACTAGAAGGTTAATAACTTTGGTCATCAGGTGGATTTTTAGCGATAATCGAACCGTGAAGGCTTCGAAAATTTTATCATAAACGAATTGAATTTCAGATAGAAAANTATGTCTTTCGANCTGGTAAATTTCAATGAAAGTTAATCTTCGACGACTTGCTGGAAAATGAATGCAGAAACAACAATAAACGCGATATCGAATGCCACCGCAAGTTGTAGCCATCGGGAGATATCCGGCCAACTGCCGCCATTGACTACGTGACTTGTGGACTCGACCGCAGCCATCATCAACGGCGTTACGACCGGTAGGAATAGTAATGGCAGCATAACTTCTCTGGCTCTGACTCGCATTGACATTGCGGCAAACAAGGTGCCAATGGCACTGAAACCGATAGTAGTAAGAAGGCTGATAACCAGCATTTCCCATCTGAGCACAGCTAAATTAAACAGTACCGCAAATATTGGGAAAACTATGACCTGCGCCGCCGTGATGAATAGGAAATTGCCGAGCATTTTGGCAACGTAGATTAGGTCTCGGCTNATGGGTGCAAGCATTAGTGCTTCTAAAGTGTTTCCTTCANCCTCCAATGCAAAGGCGCGGTTTAGTCCAGTTACNCCTGCAAAAGCGATTCCCGCCCATAGGATGCCTGGACCTATTAGTTTCGNGTTACCTTGATTTATATCGATGGCAAAAGTGAAAACCATCANTACAAGTAACGCGAAAGCCGAAACGGCGATGATTATGTCTTTATTTCGTGTTTCTAACAATAAATCTTTGCGTCCTATTGCCCATATGACAGCGAGAGATTCTTTCATAGGTCACCTGATGTTTTTTGGAATGACCGTGAAAAAGCGGATAGGACGTTTGACTTGTCCGAGNGCGTTGTAGTTGATTCAACATGCGCATACCCATCAGTTATTGNGATGGCTTTATCAGAAATTTCGAGCGCATGCTCGATNATGTGAGTGGTCATGAGTATCGTTCGACCGGAATTGCGGTATTCTTCGATTACGTTNTCCAGCTGTAATACAGATGGTGAATCCAAACCAGATTCAGGTTCGTCTAGAAGTAGTAATTGCGGGTCATGCATCAGGGCACGGGCAAGAGCNGTTCTTTTTTGAAATCCATGTGACAGAGTTCGAACGCGATGGTCTAATNTCGACTCNATGCCCACTTTAACTGCGTTTTTTTCAATAAGATNATCGATATTCCTAAGNCGATACAGTTCAGCAAACAAAATCAGGTTTTCTCGTACCGACATATCAGCGTAGAGCATTGGTGAGTGGANGACAGAGCCGGTTAATGCACGGGCCTCAGGTCCATTTTTAGCAGTATTTTTTCCGTAAACCGCAATGCTTCCAGAATCAGGCTGCGTCAGCATTGACAAGATTCGCAACAGGGTTGATTTTCCTGCACCGTTGGCCCCTAAAAGGACAGCTACTTCACCTGGTTGAAGTGAAAAATTAATACTGCGCAGGACCATTGTTTCAGCAAAACTTTTAATCACATCTTCCACTTCGAGGGCGAGCAACGGAGCCTGTTTGTTCAACGTTTGGAGTTCCCAGTTAACTTTTCACGGCGAAACGGCGCTTGAACGCATCAGGTCGCATGGATGCTTGATTGGCCAGTAACGCCAATAATTCCTCATCCTCGAGATCGNTATGTTCAAGTCGAATCATGTAACGCCTTGCCACATCGTAGTACAGGTTGTCGATATCGACCGTACGGATAGCGGTTTTCCCTGTTTTTGGATCGCGCATTTCTTTAAACGGGACAGCCTTAAGTTGGCTGTCCACCATGCATATCATTGCTCCCTGGACTGTCTGTTTATTTTCTGCAACGTTTGAAAGTAGGAAGCGAACAGCGCCATGACCGAGAGTTCGGGTGTAATCGATGTCAAATGGAATGGGTGCGGCTGAGCGTAGTTCGTATCCCAGTGTGAGATCTACGATGTCCATCGCCTCTCCTCTTTCCCTAAACCGTCTCGTAATTTCGGTCTTGAGAATACGAGCAAGTGGAAGATCCGCGAGGCGTATGTTGCCATACTCGTCGCGAGGAATCTCTACCCCTGCGATATCGTGGAGGTCGTCAACGTTCAGTTTGCTAGCTATTCCTTCGGCGATTATAGCCACGCCATCGGGACGGCCTGAAACTCTACGCTTTAAGATAGCGCCCTCAAGGACATCACATGCTTCTGACAGGCTGATTGTTGGTTTACGGAATTCCTCAGGAATTAGGGTTATCGTTGCCGCTGAAGCCTTGCCTATTCCCAGTGCTAAATGTCCGGTGTGTCGACCCATTGCAACAATGAAGTACCATCGATTCGTTGTTCGGGAATCTTCTTTGAGGTTCATTACGATCCCAGCGCCGACGTGTCGCGCTGTTTCATATCCGAAAGTCGGCATACCGCCAGGTAAAGGTAGATCGTTGTCGATTGTTTTGGGCACGTGTGCGACGCGTATATCTCCGTCAGCTTTTTTTGCGATCTCACTGGCTCCAAATGACGTGTCATCGCCACCAATGGTGATCAAGTAGCTAATGTTTAGTTTTTTGAGCGTCGCCACGCAGGTCTCGAGATCTTCAGGTCGTTTAGTCGGGTTGGTCCGCGACGTGTGTAGAATCGAGCCGCCTTGAGTATGGATGGTCGCGACATCGTCCAGGCCCAAACCCACCGTTTGTGATGTGTTTCCTTTGACTAGAAATTCAAATCCGTTTTTTATACCCACTGCCTCGCGTTTAGAGATCACCGCTTCGATGACGGCAGCAGAAATTACGCTGTTGATGCCTGGGGCAGGTCCTCCGCCAACAAGAATTCCTATTCGACCGTGACTGATAGCCATCCAATACTCTCCTTATGATTAAGGATACTTTTGTGACAATGGTATTAGTGTCTGCTATGAAGAATATCTGAACGATACCGCATAGCCAGTATTGGTGTGGTTGGTTTGCAATGGTTTTCGATTTGCATATGTGTCTGTTTCAGCTTGTGGTTAGGACCTTAACATGAAAAGTATTTGTTGATGAAAATACAGCAAATTGCAGATGAGATTATGCTCTGTGAGAATGCCCTAAGAGACTTGGGTGCGCAGAGTGTTGCGGATTGAATCGTCTTCCTTTACGAAGCGTTTCTACGGGCAGCAGTAATTGATTCCCGATCCGTTCGTTGCCATCGGCATCGGAGAACGTTACGGGACCTTCTCGATGCTCAATAATAGCGATATCCGCATCAGCTCCGACTTTCAAAGTTCCGATGTTGTCGGGTAATCCAACGGCTTCCGATGGTTTAGAACTGCCGAGTGCCAATGCATCATCGATTGCGTACCCAAGGTAGATGTATTTCGATAGGGTAGTCATAAGATCGAAAACGGGACCTCGAATGTTGTACCGGTGAACGTCTGANGACACCGTGCCAGGACCTAGTCCTTGCTCCATACANGCTTCAGCTACTGGGAATGAGAAAGAACCNGCACCATGCCCNACGTCAAAAATNACNCCTCTGTTCATAGCGTCCCANGCGGCNTCAACAACTTTGTTATTGTTATCCAGAATNCCANGNGGTCGTCCAGTGAATGAATGGGTCACGATATCACCTGGGCGTAGNTTCTCTAGGAATTGTTCGAATTGGTTCACTGATCCGCCGATGTGAATCATCACTGGCTTGCTGAGCTCCTGTCCAGCTTCAAGAGCTCGTTCTAAGGCGATTAGATCATTTGACCCAACAATGTTTTCGGTCAGCCTGACTTTAATGCCTACGATGACATCGGAATGGAGTTTGGCCGCCTCAACTGCTTGTTCCACACGAGCCCAGCGTATGTCTTCAAGTTCTCCGATGTCGTTATCGAGTTGTCCCATACCAGAAATGTGTAAGAAAGCCAGTACACGCGTGTGCGCTTGGTTTATGACATATCGGTGGAAACCTGCGATAGTGTTTGATCCTGAAGAACCGGCGTCTATAGCCGTGGTCACACCTCGGTAAACACAAGCAGGATCTGCTTCAATGGCGAGGTGAGCAACTCCCCACCAAACGTGAACGTGAAGGTCAACGAGTCCTGGTGTCACCAGCAGGCCTTCGGCTTCGATTACATCGTGGGAATTACCGTCTGAAATATAGTTTTCTACAGTTGCTATTTTCCCGCCTGCTATAGCGACATCTTTTTTTTCAATGATTCCTTGAGCGGGGTCGATCACTGTGCCGTTTTTGATAACTAGATCGTATGTCACTGAGGATCTTTCGTGTGCTGTCGTTTTTGAGAGTTAAATGAGATGGAAATAAAGTTTCAAGGAGATAGTAACCGTGTGTCTGGTTGCAGGAAAGACCGAAAGGTTATTAATCTAGTTATTGTGTTATGCGGAGTTAACTAGTGCATGATGCCAGCGGGTGGATGATGTGACAGACTCATGGTTATATGAAACAACGGCTCCACAAAATTCTTGCCGCCTCAGGCATCGCTTCTCTCAGAAAATCTGAGCAACTGATTGCAGAAGGTAGGATCCAGATCAATGGTCAGGTAGCTAAAATTGGAGATTTCGCAGATCAAGATGTCGACGTGATTCTGGCTGATGGTAACCGTGTTTCNATCCANCAAAAACGCTATATTTTGTTAAATAAACCCACCGGATACGTCACTACTGTCTCAGATCCACACGGTCGCCCCACTGTTATAGATCTAATTGACGTNCGCGAACGTGTATACCCAATCGGTCGNCTGGATGTAGACACCGAAGGGTTACTGCTATTAACCAACGACGGGGAATTTGCTCAGAAGATGGCACATCCGAGTTTTGAAATTGAAAAAACATATCGAGCTGAATTATCCCGTCCATTNACTGAAGAATGTGAAGCATTGCTTGCTCGGGGGGTTAAATTGGATGACGGTCCAACGGGACCTGCGCTTATCAAGGTGATATCAGCTCGGCGACGTAGNGTTGACATAACGATTCATGAAGGTCGCAACCGAATCGTGCGTCGAATGTTTGCATCGGTAGGCTCTCCGGTGATTAGGTTACGTCGCANTCGTTTTGGGACNATGANTATCAATGAAATGCCCAAGCGNGCNTGGCGTGATTTGACCTTGACAGAGGTGGCTTCTTTGTTGGACCTAACTATGGGCACAAGNTGAANAACAAATANGGTGATTGTTTCGAGAGAAAAAAACCTTCGTGGTCTGGGATTAAATCTTTCGATATTGAAAAAAACGAGGACGGTCAGTTACNNGTGNTAACTGGTTGTTGCGTTATTTTCNTCGCGTGGTGATACTTGCTCCGACACGGGTCTATACTGCCCTCATCTATTCGTGCGGCAGACTATTCGTTTCGAAANCAGTTAAAGGATTATCCACCATGAAAATGTACAGTAACGGTGATTGGACATCTGGCATATCTGAGATGGATGTGGTCAACCCATACACGGGTAAGCCATTCGACGCCGTGCCTTCCGCTACTCTCGACGATGTTGAGAAAGCGATTGATAGCGCTGGTCGTGGTGTTATTGCTATGCGTGGTTTGAGTGCTTTTGATCGCTATGAGATCCTGATGCGGGCAGTTGATCTTTTAAAGGAACGNCGGCAGGATTTNGGAGAGACCATTACNCGTGAAGAAGGCAAGGTTATAAGCGAAGGATTACTTGANGTTGACCGGTGTATTCAGACCATCACATGGTCGGCCGAAGAAGCGAAGCGACTCTTCGGCGAAACNATACCACTGGANGCTGCGCCGGGTAATGAAATGAAATTNGGATTCACTGTGCGAGTGCCCGTGGGAATTGTTGTGGCCATATCTCCATTTAACTTTCCACTAAACCTAGTTGCACATAAGGTCGGGCCAGCTATAGCGGGTGGCAATGCAGTTGTGATCAAGCCCGCCAGCGACACACCGTTATCGGCACTCAAACTTACTGAAGTTCTGCTCGATGCAGGACTGCCGGCTGAGGCCATTCAGTGTTTGACAGGCTCAGGTTCNGTAATTGGTGATGCTTTGGTATCCAACCCTGCGGTTAGAAAAGTGACATTCACTGGAAGTCAGGAAGTTGGAGAACGGATTACTCACACCGCTGGATTGAAGAAGGTGACTATGGAGCTGGGCTCAAATTCACCACTTATTGTTTTGCCTGATGCTGACATGGACAAGGTTGTAGCGGCCACCGTACAAAGTGGCTACTCCAATGCAGGTCAAGTTTGNATTTCGACTCAAAGGGCGATCGTTGATAGATCCGTGTATGGCGACTANCTTGATGCACTCACNCCTATTGTTGAAGCGTTGTCTACTGGTGATCCGATGCAAGATGCTGTGAACGTTGGACCCATGGTACGCGAGAGTGATGCCGAGCGAGTTGAAAGTTGGATACAAGAGGCGGTTGGAGCCGGTGCTAAATTGGTAACGGGGGGCATCAGGGACGGAGCTGTCTTGAGGCCAGCACTCTTGGCGGACGTTAANCAGGATATGCGTTTNTCNCGCGANGAACTGTTCGGNCCCGCGGTCGGAGTGACCCCTGTNTCAGGTATNAATGAAGCCATTGAATTTGCGAATGACACTCGTTTTGGTTTGTCCGCTGCGATCTTCACAGAGAACATTGACAATGCGCTTAAATTTGCTTTGGAAGTTGACTCCGGCAACCTGAATATCAACGGTGGCACNCAGTTCCGGGCAGACCTCATGCCGTACGGCGGCCTCAAAGATAGCGGTATGGGAAAAGAAGGTCCGCGTTATGCAGTTGAGGAAATGACTGAGCTCAAGATGGTGATTGTGCACAGNTCATAGGGTTCACANTGACAGGGTTANANTTGATATGCCACAGCTATCAATGTCGTTGATAATTTAAAAGTTCTTAACTTAATTTAATCATTTAACGAGCGAATNACTTTGCCCGGTAAACCTCCATTTGGCTTGCCATTTTCGAGAGCTGGTTTTCCATTCACGAAAACATAATCCATCCCAGATGAATAAACGTGTGGATTGACGAAATTGTTATGTTGCTTGACCTTTTTTGGATCAAAAATAAGAAGGTCTGCGATTTGCCCCGGAGCCAACCGACCACGGCGATTCANGTTAAGCCTCGANGCGGGTAGTCCAGTCATTTTGTAAATGGANTCCTCTAANGATAATAGTTGNCGTTTTATAACAAAATCTTCGATGACGACTGAGTTAGTAGCATAGCTACGAGGGTGCGGTTTGCCCGAAGATAAAGGTCCCTGGTCACGTAGTGATGACCCGTCAGAAGCCACCGNCATTAGAGGCCAAGTGATAATGGAATCGACATCTTTGGCTTCCATTGAGTGTAGTACATAATTACCCTCTGACTCTTCAAATAGGCGAAGTGCTGCTTCTTCAGGTTCACAGTCCATTTCATTGGCGATGTCCTGCAACGTACGACCTTCTAGGGCTTGGTCAGGTGGAAAACTGGCAACCACGCAGCCTTCGGCCGAGTGATTTCGATTGATGTAGTAGGTTACATCTGATCGGATTCGGGCGCGTATGTCATCATCGGCGAGTCTTTCTANAGTTGCTTTCCTTCCTCCTACCAACGCCCATCGAGCGAACATTGCTCCGGAAAATCCTGTTGAAGACCATTCATATGGGTACTGATCGCCCGCTACGTCGATACCTTCGCTACGTGCTCGCTCCATTCCTTCGATTAGTTCGTGTCCTCGTCCCCAAAATTGTGGACCTACTGCTTTTACGTGTGAAATTTGAATACGAGCCCCGGTTCGGCGACCNACCTCAATCGCCTCTGCATGAGCCGGAAACAGCCCACTGAGGTCGTCAGCTTCTGAGCGAATGTGCGAGGAGTAGAGTTTTCCTCGGTCAGCTGCGGGTTGTGTCACTGCGATTACTTCATCCGTGAGCGAATATGAACCTGGTGGGTACCAGAGACCAGTGGACATCCCAAGTGCGCCGGCATCTAAAGACTCTGCTATGAGGCTTTTCATATGATCTAGCTGTTCTGGAGTAGGCATACATGGGTCCATGCCCATGACACTCCGACGCACCGTTCCATGACCGACTTGTGCTGCTATGTTGATGGTTGAACCTGCGTTTTCTAGCGCAGAGAGATACCCGTCCATTGTGGACCAGCCGGGNTTGTAGTCAGGGTCAAATTTATTGGTTCTAGTGTTAAAGTCNTCTATTGTTTGGCTGTTCAGCGGCGCACAAAAACTCATCCCGCAATTGCCCATCAATTCAAAAGTCACACCCTGTGTTAATTTGGAATCAGCCAATGGATCTANTAAAAATGAGTTGTCGGAATGGGTGTGCAGATCAATGAAACCTGGGGTTACGACNGCCCCANTCGCATCGATTTCGCGGATGGCAGTACCGCTGACTTCACCGATNGCTATAACTGAATCGCCTTTCACACCGATGTCTGCTTTGAATTTNGGCGAGCCTGTGCCATCGATGACCATACCGTTTCTGATTATGAGATCAAGCAATATCNTTCCTCCCCGTAGGCNTAAGTGCTCAAATTTTGCCGAACTTGGTGAGCATACCTCGGCTACAGGAGTACCATAATCCAGCTTGAGATCGTGCCTTACTGACTTTCCTCTATTTCTGGAAGTGAGTTTGACGTGAATANGCGATAGNCACTTACGAAAGANCNGGNTNAAAATGAAGTTTGTGAGATTCGAAAGCGGTGACGGTGTCGCCGCGTATGGTGTGGTCAATGGCGATAAGGTAAATGAGATTTCCAATTCGCCNATAGGTCAGGATTATTCTGAGACTGGCTCAACATACGATTTGCAAGATATCAAAATCCTTGCTCCNAACCCCCACCCCAGTAAGATGTTGTGTCTAGCGCTTAATTACGGATCCCATCTTTTAGGTGCTGATAAACCGACACGTCCCGAGCCGTTTTACAAAAATACCAACGCGATTATCGGTCCTGGTGATGCGATCAGATTACCTGCTGAAGCAGGTTTAGTTGTTTGTGAGTCTGAACTAGTNGCGATCATTGGTCGAGAGGCCAGTAAGGTGTCCGAACAAGATGCTCTTGAGTATGTTTTTGGGTACACCGCTGGCAATGACGTTAGTGCACGCGAATGGCAGTCGGGTGCNAAAGCAGATAAACAATGGTGGCGTGCTAANTCGTCAGATACTTTTGGACCAACGGGTCCTTTCATTGTCACAGATATTGACCCGCANGACGTAGCGATACGAGGNCTAGTCAACGGTGTTGAAGGCCANAAATGTCACTCTTCCGAGATGATTTTCACGACTGCTCAGGCGATTTCATTTATCAGTCATTACGTGACTCTATATCGGGGTGACATGATTTGGACTGGTACGTCCGGTACTACNCCTCCGATTAATCCCGGCGGTGATGTGACTGTCGAAATCGAGCATATCGGTGTGTTGCACAACCCAGTGGCATCAGCGTAGACNCTGATGCGGCGACTTGAGTTGGAAGTTTGAAATTATTGATTTCAGATTAGTAGCAATTGCTATTTGGAATCAGCGATGACTGATCTGGGCATAATGCCTTTTGTATGANNAATTTTTNCAGTGATGAGATCCGTGTTCATGCACTCGTGTAAGAAAGAAGAGCAGGCATGAAAACGTGCCTAAAATACCGTAAATCTTTAGTGATCGAAATTCTGTTACCCAATACCGAAATTACGAGAAACTTCGCCTTCTGTTAGCCAATAGAATATTAGATATCCNCCTACAAGGATTGATACTCCTGCTGAAATCGGNTGAACGTACGGCATTATTTTCNGAAGCTGTCCNANCGCNGTGCCTTTGAAAATTGCGATACCCATTGTTAGGACTGTAATCACGAACGTCATGCCCAGAGCGTAAGNGATAAATTGACCTGCGGCTTCTATGATTCCACCNGTGACTAATGAACTACTTATGAGACCGAGGAAGATTGGTAGNGTGCAACTTAAAGAAGCGAGAGCGTAAGAAACCCCAAACAGGAAGTAACCTTTCACGCTTGTTTCACTTGCTGTGCCGATAAGCGCTGCGGCTGACTGCGCTTTATTGTTATAAAGCATTCCGCCTGCGAACAGATAAGCACCAAGTCCTGCCATAACAAAGCCTAGGGCAAAACCCGCCCATGGGAATATTGCAATCAANGATTTGGCAGGTGAAGATATGATCAANCCGACNCCACCGAATAACACTATAAAACCGGTGCCTAGAGCTGCACTGACGTAAAGTGCCTTGAGAAGTGATCGTGAGATTTCGATNNCGTTTCTCTGGTTGCTGGAATNACCTTGTTGGTCAGACATATACACAGTCAAAAATGCCGGAAGCATTACGAACCCACAAGGGTTTACTGTTGCTACCATTCCTGCAGCGAAAGCGAATCCAAGCGGTAGGAATGAACCGATGTTGCCAACGAGTCCTGAACTGTTGGACGAGTAAATTAAAGCTTCTCCGATAAAACCATTTGCTCCAGGTCCTACCAATAGACCTGCGACCAATGAAAATATGGTGACTAATGACGCTACAAACGCTGGTAAAGGTAGGTTTCTAGCGTTGAATCCAACTTGCTCTTGTGTGATTTCGGTATTGCCTTTTGTCATGTGTAAACAGGATTATTTTGCGTTTCGCCTTAGCAAGAAGACCAGTCAAATAATGTTGTGCCAAGTTTCCCTAGACATTGGGAAATAGTTATTAGGTTCGTAACTTCAGTCACTAAATTTAACATTCGATTTCCAAGATAGTTTCACGATAGTTGCGGTATGTAGTGTTTACCCTTAAGAATTCTTGTCGACTGGTTGAAGATGGATCCGCCGACTATGATGACAGTGTTCGTTTGTCACTACTTTAAGTCATATATCTGACTTTCATTTACGAGATTTATTTTCGTTGGCACTTAAGCACGCCAGTACACAACCTCTATTGATACCGCTTAATGAGGATCCTGTTAATCATAGGGTTGCTCAGGTCGCTGTGCATATCGCTATTTCTGATTCTCGGTTGGAGATAGCAATAAATAATTTACTCGCTAGGAGTGCGCGGTTTTCTGTGGTGAAAAGTAGTATCGGATACAACACCGTGTCTGATGTTCGCATTATTGATCAAATCCCTGATCAAATTAGGTATCAGGAATTTGATGAAACTCCTCAACCGAAATTGTTATTTATTGGGGTTGAGCGTTCAAGCGAAACGATGATGGAAGCAGTTTATGCTGGTGCCTGCGCCTACGTAACTACATCAATAAATGCACAGGAATTGGAAGAAACCATCTGCTCTTTAGTGGAGCAGCCAGGCAGCCCATTGTTGAAACAGTTGGCCTCGCGCAAAGATACTGCCGTTCAAGTCTTGCGAGAGTTGTCTGAAAAGCGAGATACCGGGGTACGTTTCCATCAGACGGTGAATCGATTAACTGATAATGAAATGGCGATTCTTCAATTGGTTGCACAAGGAGAGACGAGTAAAGATATTGGTAAGTTAGTTGGATTGGGAGAACAGACGATCAAGAACTACCTTGTTAAGATTTTTGAAAAGACGAACGCTCGTAATCGAGCTCATGCAGTTGCCATCGCCGCTCAGAACGGATGGCTTTTACCTCTGGTCAACACCTAAGTTTTTGTACTGGTTAGTGTTCGAGTTTTGAACTTGAGCTATGATAGAATGGCTATGATCTAGCGTAAGATCAGCGGCGCGGGTAATTCCCG
>PBRL01000045.1 GCA_002725925.1 Chloroflexota bacterium | reverse complement strand
CTAACCTGAGGTTGTCCGGTAACGTTCAAGTGATTTGTGGTTTCCATGGCACAGTATCCCATATATGATCCCCGATGGTAGTTGCTTCGCTAATCGCCTCAATTGGTACGTCCTCCTCCCATGCGATGAGATTTTGTCGTACCTGCTCAAGAGTGCGTGCACCCACAATGCAACTGGAAACAGCGGGGTTAGAACGTACCCAACTTAATGCGAGCGCCATGGGGCTGACTTTATATTTTTCTGATATTGATAGGAATTGTTCCATTGCATCGAAAGCGGGTTCGTTCCAGTAGGTGTTCTTATAGAAATTCACTGCTTTGAAATCATCAGAAAATCGGCCTCCGTCGCGGGTTTCAACTTTGAAATTGCGGTGTTTCCCGAGTAAGAAACCACCTGCTTGCGGAGAGTACACCATTACGCCCACGCCTTGGTCGAGACAGGCAGGGAACAACTCTCGTTCTGCTTCACGGTAAAGAAGGTTGTAGCGAGGCTGTACCGAATGGAACTTGGTGAATCCGTTCTTGTCTTGCGCCCATAATGCTTCGATTAGCTGCGCTCCTGAGAAGTTGGATACACCGATGTAACGGGCTTTGCCAGATCTGACAATATCGTTGTAAGCCTCGACGGTTTCCTCGATTGGAGTCGTGAGATCCGGAGAGTGAATCTGGTAAAGATCTACGTAATCGGTACCTAGACGCTTCAATGAATCGTCAATTGCCCGCATCACGTATTTTTTATTCACACCGACATCGTTCGGCTTAGGCCCGACTTGGCTTTTGCCTTTTGTCGCGAGAACTACCTCTGGACGCCGCGTTTTGATGAACCGTCCAACGTTCTCTTCCGAAAGTCCGTCACAATAGGAATTCGCTGTGTCGATGAAGTTCACTCCGTCTTCAAAAGCAACAGACATGATTCGTAATGACTCTTCGGCGTTTGTCTGTCCTCCGAAATTATCCCCGCCAATACAGTATTCAGAGACCTTAAGACCTGTGTTTCCGAGTCTTTTGTAATCCAACTATTCTGCCCTTTATTTTATTGAGGTCGATAATGGTAGCGTTCCCATGGCTTGTCCCGATTTGGGAGGGTAAGACATTGGAGCTTGCGTTTCGAATTCGTCTGCAAGTGCTCGAACTTCGGCCATTACTTCACTTGGTGCTAATTCAGACCATGCTTCGAGTACACCTTTTACATGTTCGATCTTACGAGCTCCAAAAATCGGAGCCGTCACCCCTGGGAATTCCGATACCCATTGCAAGGCGAGACGAATAGCCGGCTGTCTATGCTTTTCACTGATGGCAATTAATTCTGTCGTCGCATTGAACGTGGCTTTGTTGAAGTACCTAGACTTGAGTCCACCGCCTTTTGAGTCGTCGCGAGCACCGAACTTTGACCCATCGATCGCTTTGCCGCTGTTTCCATGCTGGCCTGTGAGCATTCCACTAGCCAATGGTGAGTAAGGGATTACAGCAAGTTCGTGGTCGGCTGCGAACGGAATCATTTCTCGGCCTAATCCAGGCTGCAGGATGTTGAAAACACTTTGGATCGCCTCGAATCGGTACAAGTTGCGTACATCCGATGCCCAGAGACCTTTGGCTAACACCCACGCGGGGAAATTGGAGGCTCCGGCGTAAACAACTTTGCCTTGGTGGATCAAGTCATCGACTGCGCGCAGAGTTTCTTCGATCGGGGTCTCTTCATCCCACGAATGGCAGTAGAGCAGATCGATACGATCGGTTCGGAGTCTCCGAAGCGATTCTTCGACTGCACGAACGATATGGTACCTTGAGGCACCGATATCATTCACGCCAGATCCTACCGCTGAACGGTACTTTGTTGCTAGTACAACATTATTTCGTCGTCGTGAATTGGTTAGATAGTTTCCGATCATCGATTCTGAGCGACCTTCGTTGTAGGAATCAGACGTGTCGACGAAATTGATTCCACCATCCAGTGCCATTCCAAGGATTTTGTGTGCGGTCGGTTCGTCGCATCCCCATGCGTTACCGTAGTTGTCGGTACCGAGGCAGATGTTCGACACCTTTGTGCCGGTGCGTCCTAGTTTTACATATTCGATAGGAATGTTTTTGCTCCATGATGGATGAAATTGGCGTTCTGCTTAGCTAATTACTAGAGTGAATTAATGTGATTTTGCAACTAAAAATAGGCTATATCTACGACTTCTACTGCCTTCATTCTTCCGCAACACTATTTTCAACAAGTATCGGCTGCGGCCCTTCAGGCAGGGGAAGATAAAGATTGATCCCAGAGTCACATAGTCTAGCGAAAAACCTGATAGCTGATTTGTTTATCTGCTCGTATTTACTGCCAGTCTTGTGTACCCGTGGGCCGGAATGACTTATCTGTGATTCCGTATGCTTCACCGTGCACCGCACCGCCCGGGAATACTTTGCCTGGGTTAAATCGTTCTTCTAGTGATGGGACATCGATAGGCGCTTTATCGGGTGATTCACCTATGAAGGCTTTACGCAGGCCAGCCATAGCTTCTAGATCGTCTTCATTGAAGACTAATGGCATATATGCTTGTTTTTCTATCCCTATCCCGTGTTCTCCCGACAAGGCACCACCTGCGGCGACACAAGCTTCCAGAATTCGGGATCCTGCGAGTATGGCTTGTTTGACCTCTTCCGGTTTTCGTTCGTTGAATAATATTGCGGGGTGAATATTTCCGTCACCCGCGTGAAATACATTTGCGACGGTAATTTGGAGTTCGGCTGCAATTTGATCAACCTGTCGTAGGACCTCACGCAACTTTGTGCGAGGTACAACACCATCCACGAGATAATAGGTTGGGGCGATGGATCCGTAAGCGCCAATTGCACCCTTTCGAGTTTCCCAGAGCTTGGTTCTGCTTTCTTCGTCATTGGCTTCGCGAATTTCCATCGCACCGTTTTTATTGCAGATTTCGATAATGGCTTCGGTTTGTTCTTCAACCGATTCTTTAAGCCCGTCAACTTCGATAATGAGGACGGCTTGGGCTTCAACTGGGTAACCGGGATGGTAGAACGGTTCAACTGCGTCGATCGTATTACGATCCATCATTTCGAGTGCTGATGGCACCATTCCTCCGGCGATGATTTCAGAGACGGTGTTGGAAGCAGCGTCCATAGTTGTGAAGGCCGCCAGCATGCTGTGGATGAGTTCTGGTTTTGGTAGAAGACGAACCGCTATTTTAGTTACTATTCCAAGCGTACCTTCTGAACCGACAAATACCCCTCTCAGGTCGTATCCGGTTGATTCCCGTTCAGTTCCGCCAAACCAGGTAAGAGAACCATCAGCTAGAACAACCTCAAGGCCAAGTACATGATTTGTTGTCACCCCTAATGCCAGACAATGCGGACCACCTGCGTTTTCACCTATGTTGCCGCCGATAGTACAGGTCTTCTGACTAGCAGGGTCGGGTGCGTAGAAAAGTCCAAGATGGCTGACTTTTTCAGATAAATGGAGGTTGATCATGCCAGGCTCGACAATAGCGACGCGATTTTCAGGATCGACTTCTATGAGTTTCGTCAGGCGAGTTAGGGCGATAATAACTGAGTTGCGAAGGGCTACAGCTCCCCCTGAGAGGCTGGTACCTGCGCCACGTGCCACTATGTATGCTCCGTGCCTGTTGGCAGTGCGAACAATTTCTGAGACTTCATCAGATGTCGATGGTAAAACGACAGCCTGGGGCATCGCTTTGTCAATCGAACCATCATACTCGTAGACCAAAAGGTCTTCGGGCTTCCAGATTACGTACTGGTGACCAACGATCTTTGAAAGGTCGGTAATTAACGAATCNNTAACTGAAGTNTNAGGTGGCATANGGTAATTGTTACACGTGTTTGGTTCTGTTACCGAACCTCAGAATATGGCTCCCGTGCCCGTGACTTTGCGCACTATTTCACGATCTTCTTGATCTCGCATAATCTTGGCCGCTAATTTGTTAGGATCTCCCCATTGATCAAGAAGGATTTTCAACAGTCTATCTTTGGTCGGTGCGTGTTCTTCAGTCNCTGAAAGATCCATGAATTCATTCGGGTCGGACTCCAGATCGTATAGTTCAATCTCTACTGGGCTCCCATGTCCATAGCAAAGTTTCCATTTTCCTGACCTTACCATCCCTAGAGGTCGATCAGTGCCGTGGGCAAAATGTTCAGATATTGCAATGTCATTAAGTTCAGATGTATCGCCATGCAAAGCCTGAATTAGCGATTGGCCATCGAGGTCCCACTTTTCCAGTTTAACTCCTGCTAAATCAAGGATTGTCGCTACCGCGTCTACATTGGAAACTGCCTGGCCAATACGTAGACCTTGCTTGAAATTCCCAGGCCATGAAATTTGGAGTGGTACGTTTGCCGATTGTTCGTAAAAGGACATTTTTCGCCACAGTCCGTGTTCACCGAGCATATCGCCATGATCTGACGTATGAACAATCACGGTGTTTTCTGCTAGCCCCTGTTCTTCCAGGGTGTCCAGAAGGTGTCCGATCTTATCGTCGAGATATGTGCAAAGACCGAAATAAGCAGCGCGTGCTCTAGCGATTTCATCGTCCGTCCAGTCACCATCGAGTCCGAACATTTGGCGCAGACGCCGTGCAGACGGCGGCAATTCATCCAGATGCCCGTCGGGGAGATTCGGCATGGATACATTGTCGGGATAGTATTTTGAGAAGTACGGTTCAGGCACAATGAATGGGAAGTGAGGTGCTATGAACCCGACACACATCGCAAATGGCTTGTCGTGTCGGGTTGGATCAGACAGATATTTGACCGCTGCTTTTTCCATTGCGTCGTCTGCTTCGATCATTGGACTGACCCCATGATCAGCTTCTCTGACCCCGTACCAATCTTCTGTTGCTTGCGGGATTCCATTAGACCATCGAAAGTGCTCGAGTGGCTCTTCGATGTGCGGGTCTCTGGTTAATTGCTCTTCGAAGCCGTGGAGCGTGTCTGGGCCGATAAGGTGCATCTTGCCGTTCAATGCTGTGTCGTAACCCTCATTACGGAGTAAATATGGCCAGGTTAGCCTGTCGACCGGCATTGGCTTAGTGTTGTCCCATACTTCGTTGGTTGAGACGTATTGACCGGTCATAAACGAGGCCCGAGAGGGTATGCATAACGGCGAGTTGCAGTAGTTTGCGTCGAAAGTCACTCCTTGGTCGGCAAGGCGGTCCATATTTGGTGTTTCGATTATTGGATGACCGTATGTCGACGAAAACTGCGCACCGTGTTCGTCGGACATTATTACTAAGAAGTTAGGTTTCGAATTTGAAGTTATTGGGTTGTTCTTTCTTTTTGTTGCCCGTGACAAGGACTTGATTGCGAGATGTGATTATGGGGTAACCACGGCTCGTGTGACTTCGCTGCCTTTCTGGGTGCCCAGCCATTCGGCTGTTTCGAATGCCTTGCCGATCTGATCTAGCGGGAATTCGTGGGAAACCACGCTGGTGAGTGGATACCTATCTGAGGTCCGCTCTAGGAAATCGATGGCATTTGGGAGGATCCATGGGTCGTAGTGTTGAATCCCGTAGAACCGCACCTGATTCTTCACCATCTCTGCGACATCGATCGAAGCGAACGAGTTGGGCGATATGTGTCCTACTTCGAGGTACACGCCTCGCATGCGGACCATTTTTAGCCCCTCTTCCACTACAGCAGGGAAGCCCACGACTTCGATCACCTTGTCGGCACCTATGCCGCTTGTAAGTTCCATTACGCGATCGATCCGGGATTCCGGAGTCCCATATTCGTTCATATCGATGGTATGGGTCGCTCCACACTGAATCGCTAGGTCGAGCCGAGGTTTCTGACCATCGATCACAATAACTTTGGAGGCACCAAGTTCCTTTGCGACGGCGGTTGCATTCACGCCGAGTCCACCCGCGCCTTGCACAACTACGTTGTCGCCTAGCCGAACACCACCTAGATGCATCGCTTCGTAGACTTGTGCCAGTGCGCAATTTATCGGTGCTGCTGCGGCGTTCGTTATAGAGTCAGGCAGCTTGAATACATAGTTTGGACTGCGCAAGTAGTAATACTGGGCGAATCCGCCGTTGCAGACCGGCCATTCTTCAAGTGGTTTGCGCCCCATCCTGAATTTGCACGCGCCAAATTCACCGCGAAGACAGTTATAGCAGCGAGCGCATGGGAAGAAATACGAATAGGCAACTCTATCCCCCTCTTTCAGCGGTCGGCGTAGTGAGTCGGTTGTGATCTTGCTGCCCATCGCAGCAACCTCACCCATCATTTCGTGTCCAAACACAAACGGATCTCTCGGCGGGTCTTTTTTGTCCAGACCATCACCACGCCAGATATGTAGGTCTGATCCACAGACACTGGTTGCTCTCACTCGTATCTGGATGGCGTCCGTTTCAAGTTCGGGAATAGGGAGGTCTCGCATCTCCCAACTCTTATCGGCGTCGTGCCAGACTGCTGATGTTCCCATTTGTGCCATTAGAATCTCCTCTGTGGAGCGCCGAGATTTCGACTCCGGGTGATTTGTGTGAATATGCGTTGTTAAATGTGTTGGCAGCTAATTTATTCGCACAAAGGCCAAGCCACAATATCTAGCAGACCGATTATTTCATTCGACCCTGATGGATTTTCAGAGAATAAAATTCTACGAGCATGTTGCTCGCAGGCTTTTATTAGACCAGTGGGCAGATACAACCGCATAGGCGGATTTTCATCGCAGGCCGGTGATAGNAAATAGCAATTAGCAGGAATTAATGACCACTTCGAACTGGCGATCGCGAGCAGGTACAACATTTCAGACAGAAAAACGTGCGGCATCGGGCTCTCGAGGCATGGTAGTGTCGAATCATCCTCTCGGTTCGGCAGCAGGATCCGAGATGCTCCTTGCGGGTGGTAACGCCATTGACGCAGCAATTGCAGCTTTGTTCGCCCTTTCGGTCGTAGAGCCGATGATGGTCGGTATATTCGGGGCAGGGCATATGAACCTGAGGCTCGCCAATGGCGAGCAACATGTGATTGACGGCTACGCCACAGCACCTGCCGCATCGACCGAGGACATGTATACGCCGATTACCGATTCTGGTCCGGATTATTTGAAAAGTGTTGATAATGCCAGTTCGATGGGTTATTTGTCGATTGGTGTGCCAGGGAATCTTAAAGCTTGGACCGAAGCTCTTGAGACATGGGGGACACTCCCGCTGNGCCANGTTATGGAGCCCGCTATTCGTTTTGCTGCTCGTGGCTTTGAAGCCAGTGCATATCTCCACGAAACCATTNNTCAGATGCAAGACNTTATCCGTAGATTTCCGGAGACGGCTGCTACCTATATGCCAGGTGGTGTGGCGTTGCAGCCTGGCGAACTTGTTGATCGTTCCGATTACGCCCGAACACTGCAAACCATAGCGGTGAGAGGTTCTGATCATCTATATAACGGGCCTCTGGGTGAGATCGTCTGCGACTACCTTGGACGNAATGGTGGGATTATCACCATGCAGGACCTTGGGGATTACAAAACGGTTCGGCGAAAGCCGGTTAAGGCTGAGTANAGGGGATACGATCTATTCGCCCCGCCACCGCCTTCGGCCGCAGGCGTTCATATTGCAGAAATGCTTAACATTCTCGAAGAGTTTGAAGTCNCCAAGATGGGGTTTGGTACTGCNGATTCAATCCATCTGTTACTTGAATCGATGAAAAAGGCGTTTGCTGACCGCAACCGNTATACCGGTGANCCTGATTACGTTGAGGTNCCTGTGGATCGNTTGATAGCGAAGCACCACGTAGAGGGNTTCATCGATANNCTGGATATGGACAAAGCATCGCCNGAGATTGATCCTGGATCGAATGAGCCCGATCACACGACTCACATCACGGTTGCTGATATGGATGGAAATATTGTCGCTGCAACTCAAACGATTAATGAACTTTTCGGGTCGAAGGTTACAGTGCCCGGAACTGGGATGCTGCTCAACAACACCCAGCAGATGTTCGACCCGCATCCTGGCCATGCNCTTTCTGTTCANCCTGGTAAGCGGGTTACAAGTAGCATGTCACCTGTAATTGCGCTGCGTGAAGGTATTCCAGAATTTGCAGCCGGACTACCGGGTGGAGTGCGCATATTTACTTCTGTGCTCCAGGTGATTGTGAATCTCATAGATCATAGGATGAGCGTTCAGGAAGCGGTCGAAGCTCCTCGCGTGTGGACGCAAGGGCAGGAGGTTGAGCTGGAGAANGGAATTTCCGAAGCGGTGATGACAAATGTCGCGAAAAAAGGGCATCGAGTTATGCCTGTAANTGCGATTGGTGGCGGTATGAGTGTTGTGCGGTTTGAGCCTGGAGGAATGTTGTCTGGNGCATCGTGTTGGCGGGCTGACGGTCATGCAGTNGGCATNGGTGGTGGATTTGCCAGATCAGGAGTTCGTTTCCGNCCGNCCGCCGANGATAAAGATCAGGTTATCGACATGTCGGATCGTCTTGAAGTNAAAAATGAAGATGGAGATTTAACTTGAACGTTTTTAATCACCTGCTTCGCTGCGTTGNCTGTTCGGCGACTNGAGAACCGTCTGTGAAAGACCTGTATTGCGAAGTTTGCGGAGGCCTCTTTAAAGTTGAATATTTGGACCCTCCTGACGGGATGACGCCAAGATTGCCCATGCATGACCCAACACGATCGAACTCGCTTGGTGAGGGTGACACACCAGTTGTTTTGCTTGAGAAAACAGGAGAAGCACTTGGTTTGCACTCTTTATGGGCGAAGTTTGAGTTTATGTCCCCGACCGGTTCCTTTAAAGATCGTGGTTCCGTCGTTCTCACCACGATGGGGCGAGATCACGGCGTCACGGAATTCATTGAGGATTCTTCGGGGAATGCAGGGGCCTCACTTTCAGCTTATGCAGCTGCTGCAGGGTTAAACGCTCATGTTTTTGCTCCATCCAGTGCAGCCAGCGGGAAGTTGGATCAGATACAGATGTTTGGTGCGAGCCTCCACAAAATCGAGGGTCCGCGGCAGGCGGCTACGGATGCCGCCGAAGCATTTGTCAAGGAGCGAGACCTTTGCTACATGTCGCANAATTTAAGTCCTTATTTTTCAGAGGGTATGAAAGCTGCTAGCTATGANNTAGTGGACGTTTTGGGCGGTGAGATTGACCATGTGGTGTTGCCNGTAGGCAACGGGTCACTTTTGATNGGTATGGTTCGTGGATACCAAGAATTGTTAGCTGCCGGAGTAATTGTCAAGATTCCGAAATTTCATTGTGTTCAAGCGCATGCGGTGCGACCTTTGGTTGCAGCGTTGAATGGGGAACAGTGGTCTTATCATGACGCTTTACCTACAGATGCATCAGGGATAGCCGTATCTAAGCCACCTCGTTTAGCCGAAATGCTCGAAGCAATCAAGTCGACTAACGGGAGTGGAATCACCGTTCCTGAAGAGTCGCTTGGTGCGTGGCAGAAGCGACTTTCCGCGTCGGAAGGCTTGTTTTCTGAGATGACTTCTGCCGGAGCGTTCGCCGGGCTCGAGCGTCTGATCGAATCAGGGGAGATAGAACACGGCTCGAATGTGTGTCTCCCAATCACGGGATCTGGGCTTAAAGAACCTTTAAAAGTAGTTGGTTGATTAATTGACGATAATTGGCAGTTCAGTTGTTGGCTTTGGCGAAAACTTTTCGGAAACCTTCGATTGAGCCTTCGATTACCCAATCTTCAACGCAGTACGAAGCGCGAAAGAACCCGGATGTGCCGAACCCGACGCCCGGCACTACGAGAACCAGTTCTTTCTGCAGTTGTGCAACGAACTCAGTCTCATCAGGAATAGGAGATTTCGGGAATAAGTAGAAGGCTCCGTCGGGTCTGACACATTCGTAGCCGATATCAGTGAGGGCGCCATAGAGGAGATCGCGTTTCTTCCTGTAAATGTCGATATCAACGGTCGCACGTTGAATACTGGCGACCGCTCGTTGCATGAGGGCAGGGGCATTTACAAATCCAAGCGTGCGCAGTGAGAAGTTCAATGCGTCCATAAGATCGTTTTTACCCGGATCGTTGGGATTCACTGCAGCGTAGCCAATTCGTTCTCCTGCAAGCCCTAGGTCTTTCGAATGGGATGTTGCCACCACAGATCGTGCATGATGGTTGAATATGAACGGGTAGGGGGCATCAGTGTAGATCAGCTTCCGGTACGGTTCATCGGAGATCATGTATATCTCGGTTCCGTATTTTTCTTCAGCCCGTTGAAGGGCGGTTGCGATTGCCACGATCGATGATTCAGGGTAAATAACACCTGTTGGATTGTTAGGGGAATTTATGATTACCGCCCTTGTACGGGGGCTTATCGCAGCTTCGAGCGATTCAATATCTGGAAGCCAGTTCTCATCGCACTTCGCTTCTTTTACTACACCGGATTGGTGTTGGACGTAAAAAATGTATTCGGCGAAATAAGGCGCTATTAGCACCACTTCATCATTTTGATCGAGGATGGACCGTAAGATGGTGTTGATCGCTCCAGCAGCTCCGACTGTCATCAAGATCTCAGCGCCGGTTATTGGAACGCTTGATTCCTGGGCCAGAACTTCGGCAATGCTAGCTCTCACCTCAGGAAACCCGCCATTTGGCATGTAACGGTGGGTTCCAGGTGACTCGTCGGCCACCAGGCGGGCCAATTCGGTGCGGAACTCGTCAGGTGGCTCCAGTAATGGATTTCCCAGCGATAGATCGAATACGTTTTCCGCACCGTGAATTTCACGGAGTTCGATGCCTTCTTCGAACATCCGCCTGATCCACGAGCTATCGTTCATCTGTTCTCGAACTTTTCGAGAAATTGCCATTAGGGCTTCCTTTAAATTGCTGTAAAACTATCCGGTACCCCAGAAAGTTTGTTGTTGAACATCTTGTTATGAGTCTGAATTTGGTTTTTTGTCTGACTTGTCACGGGGCTTCTTTTCACCGATCTTGAAGAAATCTTTCATGAATTGAGGCCCACCAGAATATGGGTTGTCAACCACGTAAGTCCCGGCGATTTTATCGTGCCAACCCTGCCGTTTCGGATCGAGCATCAGCCAGAATATTCCGATGCCGGCGGCAAGATAAGACACGAATTTTCCGATCATTTCTCGGGGAATGGCGGCAGGACCCGGTGTTTGACCTTCCGAATCAACCACTACTATACCTGCGACCCATTTACCGGGAGTGCGGCCCCAAATAACTGTCGGAATGATGAAATAACCGAAAAAGAATATGATGTCTTGTGGTGCTGCTTCTTGGCTGAACATCACACCGTTTGCAGCGGGGGCAATGGCATAGATGATCATCATGATGAGTCCAAAATCGATCGTAAACGCGTAAAGTCGACGCATCGGCCCCGCGAAATTCATCGGGTATACGGTCGGTCCGGAGCGCTTGTCGGGTTTTTTCGTGGTACCAGATGTTTTATCTGCCTTCGATTGCAGATCAGCCTTGGATCGAGATCCCGTCGAACGCTGGCGCGGTTTGCGTCGTTTTTTACTTTCTGAAGACATATAAAGCCAATATTACGGCCCAGTGGCCTCCACGGCACTACAAACCCGAATTAGAATCGACGCTAGATTCATTGTTTCGATGATAATCACCGAACTTTAATCACATCGGGATTCAGACCGAAATATGGAGACCTCACATGGCAGGCAGGCTTGAAGGCAAAATCGTTCACATCACTGGTGGTGGATCGGGGCTCGGGGACGCTATGGCTCGGCTTTTTGGTAAAGAAGGCGCAAGGGTTGTGGTTTCCGACCTGAACATGGAAGCTGCTCAGGGTGTTGCTGATTTGATAGTGCAGCAAGGCGGGGACGCTATAGCGTTGGCAGGAGATGTGTCCTCTCGAGAAGAGTGTGAATCTCTTATCGCCGAAACGGTCAAGCAAATGGGAGGAATTGACGTGCTGGTGAACAGCGCTGGGGTAACTCCCAGATACGCACCGCCCGAATGGGATTTTGAGCAGACCTGGGACTGGGTGGTGAGTGTCAATCTCAAGGGAACTATGATGATGTCACGTTTTGCTGTTGATGAGATGAAGAAGCAAAAGTCAGGTTCGATTGTGAATCTGGCATCGATAATTGGTCTTGTCGGTTACGCGCAGGGCATCAGTGATGGATTCAATCCCTACCCGCATACCAAAGGCGGAGTGGTTCAGATGACTAGAGATATGAGTATCGCTCTTGCAAAAGAGGGTATTAGGGTGAACTCGCTGTGTCCTGGATTTACCTACACTCCGCTTGTGACAACCCTCGTAGAAGATGCCGATATGCATGAACGGCTGAAATCGCTGCACCCGATGGGCCGGCTTGGACAGCCTGCGGAAATCGCTAACGCAGCACTGTTCCTAGCGTCCGACGAGGCATCGTTTATTACAGGAGCCAACCTGCCAGTAGACGGGGGTTACACAGCACAGTGATTACGAGGTAGGTGCGTGTGGTATCGCATTTTCGGTTGTTGCTCGTTAGATTCGGAAATAACTCCGGGCTTACCAAACCTCGATAATTAAAAGATCGATGCAGGGTCCACCACAGATAGCAACTTCCGATTTTCGACTATCCGCTGCAGGTTCGATAAGGCGAACACCACGGCACGTTCGTTTCCCTCACCTGTACCGCCGGCCCAGTGCGGCGTGACGATTGATGTGGGCATATGTAACAACGGATTATTTGGGTCCGTTGGTTCTTCTTCTAAAACATCTAAGCCTGCACCGGCGATCTCTCCGTCCTGTAGAGCCTTAATCAAATCCGTCTCGTTGTGAACGGGTCCACGACAAGTATTGATGAAAATTGCTGTCTTTTTCATTAGATCGAACTCGCGTGAGCCCATCATCCCCCGGGTCGAGCTATTCAGCGGAACGTGGACGGTTACGATGTCACTCACGCGTAACAGGTGATCCAAATCGACTGCCTGAGCTCCAAGTTCTCCATCACGGCCAGGCATTAGTTCTATGAGATCGTGGTATAGAACTTCGCAGTCGAATCCCGAGATTCGACGGGATACTTGCCGACCTATATTGCCAAATCCTATGATCCCCACAGTTTTTCCGTTGATCTCCGTGCGGACTGGTAGTTGGTCGACACCAGATCGCCATTTGCCGTCCTTCGTGTTGGTCCACGCTTCCATCATTCTGCGGTAAACACTCAGCATCAATGAGATCGTATGCTCTGAGACAGATATCGCGTTTGAACCGCCGTTATTAGCTACTTTTATGCCTAGTTTGCTTAGACCAATAACGTCTACCGAGTCATATCCGGCTGTGAGGAGCTGGACAAGCTTTAATTTTGGAAGATGTTCTGCAGCATCAAGAGGAATTGAAGCAAGCCATGGGATAGCCGCGTCTGCGTCTTTTAACGCCTCGATTAACTCACCGGGGGAACTTTTCGGATCAGCGACGATCACATTCACGCCGTCGCTGGCATGTTGGTTTAGTAGGTCCCAGCGTCGTTTATGCTCGGCTGTTGAAAGGTTGGCGAGAAAAGCTATAGTTGGCATTTATTACTTCAAATTCGTGTGGTTGACGTTGTTTATTGCGTGAGGATGCAGGGGCTACTACTCGGCAGTCTACTGCTGTTTATAGTGTGCAGGGGTGAGGTATTTGGCTAATCAGGACGCTCGATTCGTACGCCAGATTTATATACGTCCTTGATGTCCCATAGTGCGTTGAGGTTGGATGTTGGGTCGCCCCCAACTATTAGGATGTCTCCCGGACGCCCAGGGGAGAGGGTTCCGGCCTGCTCGCCAGCTGCAATAGATTCGGCCGCATGGCTAAGCCCGGTTACCAGCGCTTCGGTATTCGACAGTCCAGCTTTATTGAGGGCAATCATTTCCTTCACGAATTCACCGGGAGGAAAGGCTCCCCAAGGCGAGTCGCTGCCGGCAATCATCCTCACACCCATTTTGATGAGACGGTTTACCGAATCAACTCGAGTTTCCAGAGAGGCCTTGCTGGAATCAAGACTCGCTTGCTCGTCTTTTGTGAGCCAACCTCGGTTGTATCCCTTTCGTTCGGTGTGATCAATTCCGGCCTGGACCACGTGCAGAGTGGGGTTGACCCAGGCTTTCGCAGCCGCAAGTTGTTCAGCAAGGGGTTCATTGAAGTCGTACATTCCGGTTTCATCTTCGAACACGCAGTGAATTATCATGTCGACACCAGCATCGAGAGAATTCTTGATGCCCTGCATTGACGCACAGTGCGCAGCGGTGAGTCTTCCGAAGTGATGGGCTTCCTCGACTATAACGGCTATCTCTTCGGCCGTGTATGAAGGCCTCAGAGGGTCAGATGACCACGTGGAACCACCAGTGGCCATGATCTTTATAAAGTCTGCACCTTCTTTCACCAACTTGCGGACTTCCTGTCGTACACCGTCGATGCCATCTGCTTCGGAACCGCAATACCAAAAGTGTCCGCCCGTTATGGTGATTGGGCGTCCTGAGATAATCATCTCAGGTCCTTCGGATAGACCGCTTCGTATCCCTTTCTTTAGAGAAAATGCCACTTTGTTTTTGGCGCCGTTCTCCCGTGCGGTTGTCACTCCNGCGGCAAGGAATGTTTTGGCATTTTTTANTGCCCTCATTAGCAAGATGTCGTCTTCTTCCGCTCCAGTGATATCGCCGTGGGTTCCGTCGCCCGGAGCCATCATGTGGGTGTGCCCGTCAACAAGTCCCGGGAGAATGGTTGAATTTCCGTAATCGCAAACGGTTACCTTTGATCCATCGGGAGCGGAGATTTCGTTCGATGGCCCAATGGCTGAGATCTGGCGTCCGTCCATGAGGATCGCCTGTNCTTTGAGGGNCTTAGACCCTGTGCCGTCGAAGATTCTTGCTGCNTTNATTATGGTGTAGTCGCTATTTGGCTGGGAGTTCAAAAAGTGATCCTTCTACTACCGATGGTAGCCTGCGGACTTTCGGCTAACTATGTCTAGCAGGCATTGTGCGGATTCAGCTANTCTTGGACGACTAGTTAGCTAAATTACGCCAAGGAGAATCAATGCCGTCTCAAGATTCTCCCGACTGTTAAACTGCAGGCCAGCCATACCGACTTTACGGGCAGTCTCCACGTTGATTTCGAGGTCGTCGATGAACAGTATCCGATTTGCATGTACGCCCGATTCGTTCAGCAGCCTATCGTAAAACGCCAGTTCCGGTTTAAGCGTGCCTGCAAGGTAAGAGACGATTACAGGATTTAGTAGGGAGCTGAATGGCAGGAATCTTTGGGCGTATGTCCAATGGGGTTCGCTGGTGTTGGATGCGAGAGCGATTCGGTGGGTTTTAGAGATTTGCGAGACTATCGGGAACATGTTTTCTGATGGGGCTATTACGCTTTTATAGATTTTCGTGAACTCGATAATTGACATNTCTAATCCGAGAGTCCGTATAGCGCCATAGGCATGATCGTCGAAGGTTATTTCTCCACGTTCGAATCGCAATTTGCTATCTGGCCCGAAAACGATTTCATGGACGTATTCCCATCGCTGTCTGGCTATTGCAGCAAGTTTTNTTGCAGCGGAAACTTCATCAACTGTACAGAGCACGTTTCCTAGATCAAAAGCTACTAAATCTATGTTCTGTTTCATCCAATTAGACTTTCACAAATTGATGAGTTTATGCGTAACAGTGCTTTAGAAGCGTTAATTCAGGAGTTATTGATCGGAAGGGAGATGGTAAACGTGGTGCCGCGGCCGACCTCACTCGAAACATCGATGGAGCCATTGTGAGCCTCGACAAGTTTCTTCACTATAGTCAGACCAAGGCCGGCACCTCCGGTTATGCTAGATCGGCTTCCATCAGCTCGATAAAACTGGTCGAAAATCCTAGGNAGATTCTCTTTGGATATGCCAATTCCAGNATCCGTTATTGAGATTTTCATATCTTCTGCACGNTCTTGAATATCTATATGGATAGTTCCACCCTTTGGTGTGTTGGTTAGAGAGTTCTCAACTAGATTAGTGATGATTTGACGCAATCGAGTTTCGTCGAAATCCATTGTTACACCGATTTCACTAATCGAAACCGAAAGCTCGATCTCACGGTCGTAAGCCCGTTGGGAGAAGGTGCTTACTGCATCCTTGATCGTGATAGCGGGCGTCCCATGTATTTTTTGTAACGTAAGTGCTCCAGCATCGGCGACGGCCAGTATTCGAAGATCTTCTATCAGGGTTGCTAAATGGGTTGTTTGATCATGGAGGGTGTCTATGGTTTCCTCATCCGCGTCAACCAGGCCGTCCTTTATCGCCTCTAAATATCCTTGAATATTGGTCAGAGGAGTTCTCAACTCATGTGCAACATCAGCCGTCAACTGTTTCCGTTGCTGACCAGCTAGTTCAAGGTCGCTGGCCATAGTGTTGAAGGTTCTTGCTAAGTCTCCGATATCGTCGCTGCCTGATTCTGGTACGCGTTGACTCAGATCACCTGTTCCTAACTTGCTGGCTGCCGCAGTGAGCCCCCTTATCGGAGCTAATGCCTCACGTGTGAAAATAGTCACGATTAGTAAGCCAGCGAATCCTGCGGCTGCACCCGCTATAAGCAGCGATCTTTGAAATGCAGATTGCAGATTGCTCAGTGGCGGATCTACGTATTCTAGGACTTCTGCGACTAGGTCTTCTGTCACCTGTGATGGGACCTGCGTAGCCCTGATCTCTACTTGCTTTTGGTTGATGGNATTGGGTCCGCCGTCTTGTAGNAGTCGCGCTANTGACGCAGGANAAAAATCTTTCATCGATAGAGGGCGTTCTTGTTTNCCGGGTCGCTCGTCTACGAGAAGATACCCGATCAACTGATTGTTCACAAAAACCGGCCGTTTTGAGAATCGATTTGGTCTGGCGAATCGGTCACTTAGTCTTTCAAATAGCCCCTGGGCATCTCTTACGAACTGGTGTGAGTCGGCTACCACCATTCCAGATTCATTTTCCAGTACCACTCTCCATCCGTAGAGGTTACCTACTTGCTGTATGGCGTACTGTACCTCGTCCCAATCTTGATTGGCTTCAAATGTGTCACGAACCAATTGTTCCGCCCGCTCAGCTCTCATCTGTTCGATCTCAGCAGCAAAGCGTTGTGTTTCGATTCTAGTTGCGTACGCAGAATAGAGACTGACGCCGGCTATCGATATCACCAGTATTAGTGCGAACCCTAGGGTTAGCCTACCCTGCAGACCGAAGATCCACCTAAGCATCGAATCTATATCCAAATCCGTACATAGTTTTCAGATGTTTCCGATCCGGGCTAGCGGCATCTAGTTTCTTTCTCAAGTTTGAGACATGAGTGTCAACTGTGCGGTCGTATCCAGAGAAGTCATACCCGAATACGTTATCAATGATTTGCTGTCTTGATACCGTACGGTTTGGACTTTCAATGAAGAAAGCAAGAAGGCGAAACTCCGTTGGGGTAAGTTCCACCTCTGCGCCCCTGACACTCGCTGAGCGTCTGGATAGATCGATAACTAAATCTCCTAACTTGAACTGTTCGCCTATTTCCTTTTGTTTTTTGTTTGCCCGTGAAGTACGCCTNATNACGGCATTTACACGTGCGACCAATTCGCGCGGGCTGAATGGTTTGGAGACATAGTCGTCAGCTCCCATATCTAATCCGTCAAGGCGATCATCTTCTTCTACTCTGGCAGTCACCATGATGATAGGGAGGTCGGATTTTTCGCGAATGTTCCGGCACACCTCGATGCCGTCCATGCCCGGTAGATTGAGATCCAGTAGTACTATGTCAGGAGATTCTTCAGTGGCCATCTTTAGNCCTGACAGTCCGTCTTNCGCATTCAANACTCGGTACCCGTCNTCNGCCAAATACAGGCGGATTAGTTGGGAGACTGACTTGTCGTCTTCGATGACTAANGCGACTTTTTCAATGTGTTGCTCGTTAGTAATCATATTGGTAAATGCTNAGTTGCTTGAGTCGNGATCACNTACACGGGTAGCTTATTTATATTCTATTGATGTCAAGATTTTGTGAAGACGTGGGGNAAAATAGCCCNGCNCCAGAGCAGAGCAGNACTANGTTCAACATGCGCAGATTATGACAATAATTAATAACCAANGTCGGAAAACGGTGTTTCGCAAGGATCGGAGAACATGAGAACAAGCATCACCTTACCTCTGGGCATAATACTCATGCTTGCTCTTGCATGTAGTTCCGCTTCAGATGAGGTCGCGTCGATTGAAAGAAAAGATGTGGCGCAGTCCATAGTTGAAGAAGGTGATTTGGACAGATCACTTGTAAGGGGAGAGGCTGAGATGGTGGCATGGGCTGATTGCCTGCGTGCTCAAGGGATTGATGTGACCGATCCTGTTGTCAATTCTGATGGCAACATTGAGAAACCTGGATTCCCNACCGACTTCGACATCAAACGCAACCNTCAGAAATTGGAGGTCTGTGATGTTTTTATCCAAGCGTTTACATCTGAATTCAAACAAGATAATGAGGGTGATGCTGATGTCATTGACGATCTGCTCGCNCTAGCTGATTGCCTCCGTACTCAAGGAATTGACGTGAAAGANCCTACAATCACTAACGACGGGATTGATTTTGAGATACCCGGGATAAAGAAAGATCCAACAGTGATGACTGCGTATGCGAATTGTAGCTCTGGGATTAGTAAAGTAGGAAAGTGATCAGCCGTTGTTGACATATAGGTTGTCGGTCGCAGGGATAATTTCGTGTCACGTATAGCCATTTCTGACAAGACTGTGGGGNAGCCTCCACACTTTCTTGACAAGAGTGTGACATTAATTAGTTGCTGTAAAACGGTGTTTTGCCAGGATTCGGAGAATAAGAACATGCGAAAAAGCATCACCTTACTTCTGGGGATAATAATCATGCTCTTTCTTGCATGCAGTTCCGCTTCAAGCGATGTTGCATCGATTGATACAACTGAAGCTACGCGAGTTGCTGTCCAAACATCGAATGACGACAGTCCGATTCAGACCGATGAGGAAAAAGTGCTGGAGTTCACTCAATGCATCCGTGATCAAGGTATAGAAATTCAAGATGCCACGGTTGATTCTGATGGGAATCTACAACCTCCCCGACCTGTGGAGGGAGCATCGATGAACTTTCAGGAATTAAGGCCAGNTTTTGAAGAGTGTCGGGAATCTCTTGATGGACTGACTTTCGGACGAGAACGGGTTGACGTAAGTGAAATTATCGACGATCTCCTTGAACTAACCGGGTGCCTTCGCGATGCAGGATTTGATGTAGATGACCCCAATCAGGAGAATCTCCGAGAATGGCGTGGTCAATTCGATTTTGAAGATCCTGCTCTGCAGAAAGCTTTTGAGGAGTGTGGAAGTTTGAGGCGACCTGACCAACGTAGAGGAGGCCCGGGTTTTGGACCAGCGGGTGGTAGCAACAGTGGGACTGGACGCGGTAATGGTCCATGATGTGAGCTGAAATTGACGTTAAAACAATCGAATCCCGGCAATACACCATCTGGCAACGAAGGCCTTTGACCTATGGAATCTGACTCGAACCAGAATGTTACACCAGCGAAGTCTCAGCGCTACGGAATCCTATTGATACTCGCTGCAACTGTTTTAGCTGTGGGAATTGGTGCCATTGTTTACCTGTTAAACGGGGATGATTCTCCCAAGGAGGCAACTGAGTTAGAGACTTTGAATTTCGCAACCGTTATAACTACTGACCTCATCCAGGAAACATCGTATGACGGTGTGCTGGGTTCCATCAAAGATGATCCTGTAAAGACCAAAATCGGTGGGACGATTACCAAGATTCCTGAGCCTGGGGATACGATCAAGCAAGGTGAAGCATTATTTGCTATTGACGGTCAGCCAGTGTTACTGCTGTATGGCGACATGCCAGTTTTCCGAGACTTTGTTTTGGGTGAAAGCACTTTTGATGTCAAGAATTACCTTAGCGGTACCATCACCTGGGTGGCTGACAGAGGAACAGTGATCCAGCAGGGGGATGTTATTTTTCGTGTAGGCGATCAGCCGACCATTGCGCTGTACGGAGATTTACCTGCGTACAGATCACTTTATTACAGTGCCGAGACTACATCTGCTATAGATGCGAAAGAGGCCATTGATACGGCCATTGATGCGTTGGCGGATGCTAATGAAGTGTTGGCAGATGCTACTGAAGTGCTGGCAGATGCGGTGACAGATGAGCAAGACGCGGCTGCTACCCAGGCCGAATTGCTTGCGGATGCTATTAAAGCAGCTGAAGACGATGCCGAAATAAAAGCAGAGTTGGTTTCCACTGCTCGAGAAACACTAGACGACGCGATTAGTAGCTATTCAGATCAAATCACCGGATGGTTTGGCAGCATAGTCAGCGAGGAAGACCGTGTGGTTGAACCGACAGCTCTTTCCGAAAAATGGGGGTTGACGGTTGATGAAATATTCAAATCGTCCGTTGATATTGCAAAAAGCCCAGACGATGATTTTTCCACGCCCTGGAACGAGCTTGTTGTATGGGTCTGGACACACTTGACTCCTTANCCCATTATGTTTGATTGTGAAAACAGCCANGCCAGTGGTCGTTGCCCCNGTGCAGAGATACAAGCTGCATGGGATGTCAAAATAGCGGCTGAAGANTTGTTGTCAGAAGTCCTTGAGAACGAAAAAAGCGCCGCTGAAACCCAACAAGACCTTGTAGACGCTGCTAAAGACAACCAGTCAAGTGTCGCTAAGACTAATCAAACCTTAATTGATACTGCTCAATCTAATGTCCAATCAGCCGAAGAAGATATTGTTTCATCTGAGCAAGACATTGTTGAAATCCGCGACGATTACGAAGAAATTGCAACGAACTTGAGCGGCGTTGATGTACAACAACTAGAGCGGGTACTGATCGATCTTGGCTATGACGCTGATGGCGCCTTAGTGGCAGANGAACTGTTCACACTTGAAACGGCGTCAGCGGTAAAACAATTTCAAATTGCAATGGGCTTGGAAGTTGATGGAATCATAGATCTTGGTGAGATAGTGTTCGTTCCGGGCCCTTCCCAGNTTGTTACTCAAGTGGTTTCAAAAGGGATGCAGACAACGGGGACGGTGGTACGCGTAACCACCGGTGAACGTGCTGTTGGGACCGATATTCTACAACTGGAAAAAGCACTACTTGCACTTCAGTATGATGCCGATGGTAAATTGGAGGCNGATGGGGTTTTTACACTTGAATCTATTGCGGCCATTATCGAATTTCAGAACGCGGTTGCGCTTGAAGTTGATGGAATAATTGATATTGGGGAGATTGTTTTTCTATCCGGGGCCGCAAGAGTTACCGATCAGTTGACTACAGAGGGAAATGTCGTAGGGGCAGGATCCAGTGTATTGGATATCAGCTTTTCACCGAAAGTCGTCCGAATGGACCTGCCGTCAGATGAACAAGGTTCGTTGGTATCAGGATCCGAAGTTATAGTTGAGCTGCCTGATCAATCTAAAGTTCCAGCCAGCGTGATTTCAGTATCTAACATAGCCGAGAATCCAACAAATGGATTTGGATTGGCTACCTTTGATGTAGTCATCGAATTGTCTGACTCTCAGCTTGCGTTGGGGCTTGATGAGGCTCCTGTTGAAGTAATTGTAGTTTCGGATTCAGTTGTGGGCGTCATGGCTGTTCCGGTTTCCGCTCTGGTTGCCCTTCTTGAAGGTGGCTACGCTGTCGAATTAGATACTGGTAANGGAACCAAGCGGTACGTTGGCGTGGAAACGGGATTTTTTGGTGAAAATGGAATGATTGAGATCGTATCTCCAGAGTTGGAGCCAGGAGATCGAGTAGTTATACCGTGAGTGACTCTGCGACCGTATCCGAAGTACTGAGTGTAGAAAATGTCCACAAGCAGTATCCAACGACTCCGCCGGTTCATGCCCTGCGTGGGATCAGTTTCAAAATAGCTGAAAGCGAACTCGTGTCAGTTGTTGGACCTTCAGGATGCGGGAAATCCACACTGCTACATCTGATGGGAACACTAGACCGTCCAAGTAGCGGAGAGGTTGTGGTTGCCGGACATAGAGTATCTGATCTGTCTGATGGTGACCTTTCTTCAATACGAGCACACCATATTGGATTTGTGTTTCAGCAGTTTCATTTGTTAAGTGGAATGACAGCTCTGGATAATGTGGCAGACGGTCTGCTTTACACCGGCCAACCGCGCAGTTCACGACGGGAGCTGGCGGAAATCGAGTTACAACGCGTTGGTATGGGACATCGTCTCGATCAAGACTCCATCAAACTGTCTGGCGGCGAATTGCAACGAGTGGCTACTGCGAGAGCGATGGTCGGTGGGCCATCTATCGTGTTGGCAGACGAACCGACAGGAAGTTTGGATTCGAAGAACAGTGAAGCAATTATTGAGCTTATAAAGGAGCTTCATTCCGCTGGTTCGACTATTGTCGTTATCACTCATGACATAGAGATTGCCAATAGCTTTCCCCGGGTCATCGCTATGCGGGATGGGCAGGTCGAAAAAGACTCGTTGTCTCAGGTTTACTTATGATGGCCAAATCATTGCCGCCTAGTCGGATCCACCTCTCAGACTTAGTCCGCACAGCAACCGTGGGTATTCGAAGTCGCAAAATGAGAGCAGGTCTTTCTGCGATTGGGATTATGATAGGTATAGCCTCAATCGTTGGGATTTTGGGACTTTCTGAATCATCTAAATCGGAGCTTCTGGCCCGACTTGATCGTTTAGGTACAAATCTTCTTACCGTTGAACCGGATGCTGGTTTCGGAAGAGGCGACGGGAATTTGCCAGCTGATGCTGCATCGATGATTTCCCGTATAACCCCGGTTGAGGCAACTAGTATGGTTAGTTTCGTCGAAGGTGTAAATGTCTATAAAAACGACCTTATTCCTGAAGGAAAAACGGGTGGAATATCTGTCCAGGCAGTTGATAGTAAATTACTTAATGTCCTTGCTGGTTCCTTAGCGGACGGAGTCTGGTTTGACGATGCAAAATCAGCGTTTCCAACTGTTGTTTTAGGATCGGTAGCAGCCGAAAGGCTCGGGGTTCGTGAGGTGACAGGGGTTCAGCCGTTATGGCTTGGAGAACAATGGTTCATTGTCATAGGAATTCTTACGACTTTTGAGTTAGCACCTGACTTGGATCGTGCTGCACTTGTTGGGCACAGTGCCGCTCAGACCTATTTAGATCACGAGAATCTGCCCACGAGAGTTGTGGTGAGAGTCGACCCCAGAAGAGTTGATCAGGTGACGACGGTTTTGTCTGCCACAGCGAACCCAGAATTTCCAGAGGAAGTGGTCGTGGATCGTCCAAGTGAGGCGTTGGAGGCAGCAGAGGCAGCAGAGGATACATTGACTACGTTGTTTGTAGGACTTGGATCGATAGCCTTGTTAGTGGGCGGTGTTGGCATAGCGAATGTAATGGTCATATCTGTCATAGAACGTCGTGGTGAAATAGGACTGCGGAGGGCCCTGGGCGCGACTCGGCGTCACAT
>PBRL01000044.1 GCA_002725925.1 Chloroflexota bacterium | reverse complement strand
GGAAGGATTTTCACAGACATTCAAATCCATATCGTGCGGTCTGGAAAGCGCGGTAGAAGAGCCAGTCGATATGATTCTGGTTGATTATGTCGGCAGCCTAGAAGCGGGAAAAAAAGAGATTGCCCGTTACGCATGTGAAAACTAAACACCTCAAGATAATCGGATAATAAGACCGACCTCTGCATCACTTGTCAACTTATAGCTTTTAGCCAGTTCAGCACCGTTGAACTCTGGTAAAAGCGTAAGTGACGTATCATCCTTGTTTGGCCACAGCCTCAATCATCGCCTGTATGTAGCCGTTTGCGAACGCACGCCCACGGTGACCCCAATCAGTGTCCAGATGAGTGTGCGGAACGTGATCATCAATGAAAAAGCTATCGTAACCATTGTCGTAGTACGTCTTCATCGCACGGTACATATCTACATGGCCTGTATTGATGAACTCCTCATGAAAATCCTCAGGGTTGGGTGCCGAAACATTTCGGAAGTGAACGTATAGAACCTTCTTCTTCTGCACCATCTCGGCTATGAACTCGTAAAGAGCATCACCCTCTGAGTCGAACATCTCCGAGACAGTCCCCTGACAGAATTCAATAGCACAGCTATCCGACGGGTATATGTCCAGATACCTCCTGTAGTTGTCATATGACCTGAACAGTTGTGGAATGCCACCAAGCTGGTCAACAGGTGGATCACATGGATGAATTCCCAGGCGAATCCCCTCCTCTTCCGCTATAGGAGTAATGATCTTGATCCAGTACTCAAGGTTCTCCCACATCTCCTCGTCCGTGAAAACGCGACCATGTGTCAGAGGCATCTTGTTAGCTTCTTCATAGTTGAAGGATGTCGCTACAGCACCACCACGAATCAGTTTCGGAGGTGTGCGCCAAACATGCGAAGGCATCCAGTTGTAACCAAATATGGGAATACCTGCCCGGGCAATGTTTCTTACCGTCGTGATCATGTTGTCAACCTGCTCATCACGTCTCGGCCCGTTCAACATGATGTGGTCATAGAACTGAGTAGGGACGTTTTCAAGCGCCGAAAGCTTCATCCCGTAGTTCTCGACATTCCTGCGAAGATTTACCAGATCGTGCAACGGCCATGTTCCGTCATAGCTCGGCAAGTCCGGAGTGTTTAGGAGTATGTCAGTAGCACCATATTGCTGCGCAAACCTGAGGTACTCAGGGGTCGCTTGCTGAAACTGTCCAAATCCTGCTCGCATAGTTCCTGTCCTTCTTACTGGATGATCGAAGCCATTAACCGATCTTTATTCAACTGTCGGATAACTTACACCTAAAACATCCCGACGCGTTCCTTGTATACCGATTTTTACGCAATCATGATTGACCTAATCGGACTCAATAGTTTTGCCATACGCGATACTAGTCACACTGGACATTTACCCTAAATTTATCAATTGAAAAGTAATTGACACGAGTTCTCGTCGTATATGCCACCCGATTCGGATCCACCCGTGAAGTGGCATCAGCGATGGTGCACGAGCTCAATACATCTGGGCTCCAAGCGCAGGCCGCAGAAGCTGGCAATTCCCCGGCGCCAGAAAATTATGATGCTTTCGTCATCGGATCACCTTTATACGGTGGCAAGTGGATTTCTGTCGCTGGGTTATTTGCAGCGTTAATGGCCGAGCGCATGAAAGAAAAACCGGTTGCACTGTTTTCAATGGGGGCACTCAGCATAAAAAATCCCGAAGCCGGACTGGCAGAACACAAAGAATTTTTGAAAAATCTTTGTGAAGTAGCACCGAGTTTAAACGTGGTAGCAGATGAACTTTTCACTGGATATTTCGAACGCTCAAATCTCCCCTGGTATCTAAAAATCGTAGACCAATTTGCACCTACACCACAAGGAGACCATCGTGATTGGGTCAAAATTCAAAAATGGAGCAAATCTTTAGTCACGAAATTCCATCCCGCTATGTAAAGGCGCTTAGTAATCTATACAACTAACCCATGCTGAGATTCTAGGAAAGCTTTATGCTTTTATTTGATAATCAAAGCAGTCTTACAATATTGCCGTCTATGTTCATAGATACCCACGCTCATATACATCAACATGACCCAGTTGAGGTCGCGGGAATTATTGAACGTGCCGAGGCCAAAAATGTCGGTGCTATTTTCACAGCCGGCACGACGGTTACAGATTCCCGCAAAGCTCTCGAGTTAGCTGAGCAGCACACACGGGTCTTCGCTGGAATCGGCATACATCCATCAGAAATTACAAATCCAATATCCAAAGACGATTTATCACAACTTAGCAACCTGGCTATTTCACCGGATGTGATAGTTATGAGTGAAATCGGTATTGATCACCAAGACAGATCCCCGGACAAAGATTGGCAAGAAGAATCGTTCTACGCACAAATAAATATTGCACGCAACCACAACCTTCCCCTCATATTTCACATTCGCGAGCAAGGCGACGATTACGATGCACACTCCGCTCGAGATGCAGCGTTATCAATTCTTAAAGAGACGAGCGCTGGTGAGATAGGAGGGTCTGCCCATTATTTTCAAGGAAGATGGAGTTTCGCCGAAAAGCTTCTCGATCTCGGATTCAATATTTCATTCGCTAAAACACTCACCAGAATTCCAGATCTTGAGGAAACTGCAAAAAAAACACCAGATTCCCGGCTACTTTTGGAAACCGATGCGTATCCTCAGCCATTCAAAAAAAACCGATCCAAATGGACCGAACCATGTGACGTCCCATTAGTTTCCGAAAAACTCGCTGCCTTGCGACTCGTAACAACCGAAGATATTTGCCGCACGACCACCGAAAACACATTCACCATGCTCGGCGACCATGGGTTAGCTGTAAGAAACATCCTCTTTCAAAAAATACCCGAATGATCGTAGCTAAAAAGAGTTCGGTGTAACATTCACAAAACGCGACCACACGCACCTTCTCTAACTTGAAGGTTGTAAAACATTCAATGCCGATATCACCCATACTGCCAGATTCGTCAAACATAGGATTAAAGGAATGAGCGGTCACATCTAGAGCACTCGGTCAAGGTGAACAGATACTCATGTTGCGCAAAGGTGGCATCCGCGAGGACTCTCGTCATTTCAAAATCGAGCATCAACAATTTTTACTTTATCCAGGGGTATTCCATGAAGGTGCCTTACTCCTCAAGCCGAGATACCGTTCATTGATTCCGGTAACAGCGGAATCAGATTTCAGTAAAGAAATCACTCTCTCAGTGTTTTGCAAACTCATCGAAACGATCAATATTTCACAAGAACATCAGTTAAAAGCGCTGGATCCTTTCCACATCTGGTCAAGATCATTCCTCGCAAAACGATTCAAGTGGAAACCTAGTCAACCTCTTAAACTGATGATCATTAGGGCATACAGGCTGAGCCAGACAGTAACAATTCCGGTCATCCCGAGCTATCGAGGCTGTAAGTCCTGGGTTGGGCTCGTTGAAGATATTAAAACCAATGATCTTAAGCCAGCGTTAAGCGACAGCACGTTCTCATCTGTATTAGCCGAAATTCACGAGAGCCTAAAGATCGAATCTGACCATGTTAAGTGATTTAACAACTTAGAAACCCTTATACCCACAAACACAAGTCATACAGGTGAGTGTGCACCAGTGTTGTAGTACCAACTCATGTTCTGGCATGTGGCGTTTAACGCTCTTTAAGTCATAAAACTAACGGTGGCGTTTGTTACGTCGACGATGAGAACTTTTACGACTTTTAGCGGTCACGGCAAAAGATTTTTTCCCTGTAGATATCTCAGACAAAGAATCTGATACATCTGAGGTGTCTGATGGCAAAATAGAAACCGTTGGATCAGGTTCGGAAACCTCGATAACAGGCAAATCCCCATTTGCTCGCCTTAACTCACTTTCGATGAAATTAAAGTCGCGTTGCGGAATAATGTGCAGCATGCCGAAGAATGCCAACGGCCACAGGTCCGGCGGCCATTTTTTCACATATTCAAGGGTCGGCCCGACTTGGTATCCATCAACATATTCAGGCTCNTCAAGCACGACATCTGGTGTCAGCTCAACCCGATGAGGAAATGTTTCTTGATCATTATGGTGTTTCCAAATNNGTTCATGATCTTCGAAATTATCTGATGTAACCGTTGCNGTTGCAGCAAAACCNTTTTTATCTGAAACNTAATATAAAACCCTATCTTCAGGGCCTATGCGCAAAGCCTTACGNCGATTTTTGGNATCAACACCCTGCATAGAAAAACCTCGAGAACGTGTGATATCCAAGTTTTCTTGGGTTGTAACGAGCATCCAGTAAGTCTTGCCCATATTTTCAACCAATCACAATTCGTTACCGAAGGACCTGTGAAGNTAATGATATTTGAGACTACAGCAACNATGTTGAATCCGGATAAACTAAATAGGCCCTCAAACCGAATTAATACCATAAAAAAATAACCTGAATTAGTTGTAAGCCGGTAATAACAAACATGACAGATCANGAAATCGAAACCAAAGTAACTTCATTTCTCGACACAACTANATTTTCATATGAAGTTATCAACATAGATCCAGAGTTCGCTGACACCNTAATGTTCTGTGAAAAGTATGGGTTTCCACTTGAAAACTCNGCTAACNCAATAATAGTCAGCTCAAAAAAGAAACCAAAAATTTTCACAGCCTCAGTGGTACGCGCNACACAACGCATTGACGTTAATCACGTAATTAAACCACTGATGAATGTNGGCAGAGTCTCNTTTGCTAAACCTGATGAAACGGCCGGACTAACTGGAATGATGATCGGCGGAGTCACCGTCCTTGCTCTACCGCCCGAACTACCAATTTACATCGACCCAGGATTAATCGATCTGGATTACATCATNCTCGGTGGAGGGAGCAGATCCATCAAGATCAAGGTTTCNCCAAAGATTCTCCACGCGTTANCCAACGCAATNGTGGTTAAGGGACTCACAGGGAACTAGCTACNACCGCAATCAACTANAGCAAGAGAATCAAAGTGNATGTTCGCATGCTATAGCCCTCTACTACTCTGAACGCACNTGNTACTTATTTCTGATCCATATAGCAACAGCATTCATTCCCAGCAAAATCAGTAAAAGNACGATGATTCCCGCAGCTGCGATACTCCTAAAATCCTCCTGAGGCTGACTAACCCAAGTGAATATCTGAAGGGGNAAAACAGTGAATTTCGAATCGGGCGACGTAGGCACGAACGTCACCCATACTAACGAGGAAATGATCAGAATCGGCGCAGATTCTCCGACCGCTCTTGATAACGCAAGGATAATGCCGCTCATCATCCCAGGTACCGCCTGTGGCATAACCACCGTTTTGACCACCTGCCAACGAGTAGCTCCNATGGCATATGCTGCATCNCGATAACTCGAAGGTACAGCTTTTATNGCTTCTTGGGACGCGATAATAACAATAGGCAAAATAAGTAAGGTCATAGTCAATGCACCGGCAGTCAANTTACGCGAACCGTTAAACAAAAACTGGACAAACACAGCCAAACCCAGAAGCCCATAAATAACACTGGGNACACCGGCTAAATTGGANATATTCAACTCGATTAGTCTAGTGAGACGGTTTTTGCTGGCGAATTCNTCCAGATAAATCGCTGTTCCAATACCAATAGGAATTGTAAAAATNGCTGTCAAACCGACCACCCAAACAGTTCCAGCCATCGGTGCAAGAATCCCAGATTCTAAAGGCTTACGCGAAGCATAGGTCGTCATAAATTTCCAATTCAANAANCCCAAGCCATCTATAAGAACGTCAATTAAAAGNGCTGCTAATCCAGCAATCCCGATCAAAATNGCCAGCAAAAACCCGGCNAAAAATATTCTGTCCCGCCACGTGCGAAATAGATGATATCTTCTCGAACCTCCAGCTAAACCTTGNGTGGTCTTAACAATCATTCATACACCTGCCGGAACCTAGAAATGATGGCACGACCCAAGATATTCATTCCTAACGTCATCACAAATAACAGNAGTCCAACCGCGAAAATCGTTTGGTATTCGATTGATCCGTGTGCGGTTTCGCCCAAACTTATTTGGACTATATAAGCCGTCATGGCCTGAATACTTTCAAGAGGATTAAGTGTCAGATTAGGTGTGGCACCAGCAGCGATCTTGACGATCATCGTTTCTCCGATCGCACGGGAAAGCGCCAATATAAATGAAGCGACGATTCCAGACANTGCAGCAGGAATCACCACCTTTGTTGAAACTTCAAATCGAGTGGCACCCAGAGCATAAGCAGCATCACGTAGAGATCGGGGAACTGCAATCATTGCATCCTCGCTCAAAGTTGACACCATGGGCATAATCATCAGACCCATGACTATTCCAGCCGAAAGCGCATTGAAAATTATTACTCTCTCACTGCCGAACATACCTTGCAGNATAGGAGTGATAAACGTAAGGGCAAAATACCCATAAACCACAGTGGGAATACCGGCAAGTATTTCAAGAACTGGCTTAATAATTTTACGGATACGCTCTGGNGCATATTCAGACAGAAAAATCGCTGCCCCCAAGCCAAGAGTTAACGAAACCAGTCCAGCNATTACAGCAACTAACAGTGTTCCACCGATGAGAGGNAGCACTCCAAATTTCTGAGGCTTAAAAAGTGGTGTCCACTCGCGACCAGTCACAAATTCCCATACGGAGACTTGANAGAAAAACCCCACGCTTTCCATGACAAGGATCAATACGATCCCAATCGTCGTGAGTACAGAAATTACAGCAGTAATTCTGAGAANCCAACTCACGATCGACTGTTCAAGGTATTGGCGTCGCCGTCGTCTCACTACTTCATCTGGTAGGAGACGACTCTGAGTTAGTGGCGCTGTATTTGGTCCAGAATTTGTTGACACTGTGTTTATCGAGTCAATAATCTCGAGAGAATTTGGCCGCAATCTATTAACGCCTGCGGAATATGCAGGTGTTAATAGATTGCGGCCAAATTGTTAACACACAGTTATACAGAGTATTTTCAAAACTCTTTAATTTGCGTTGATCATCTCAATGTTGGATTGGTAATCCAAATCCGAAAGAGCCACATACCCTACTTCTTCTGCTAAAGCACCGCCCTCTTTCATGTAAAACTCGAGAAGGTCCTTCACCTCCAGTCTGCCAATTGATGCTGTGTTCGCATAAATCAACAACGGTCGTGAAAGAGGAGAGTAAGTGCCATCGTTGATTGTAGTAGGGTCAGGTAAAACGCATCCACTACCCGAATCAACAGCAAGCAATTTCAACTTGTCTGAGTTCTCAAGGTAATACGCATAACCGAAGTAACCTATCGAGCCAACATCTCCTGCGATTCCCTGCACAAGAGTGTTGTCATCTGCAGATGCCGTGTAATCAGATCTACTCCGATCTTCTTCACCATTTATTTCATCGGTAAAGTAGTCGAATGTCCCAGAATCGGTATCTGGACCGTAAAGTCGCATCTTCTTATCAGGGAAATCTGAACGTACCTGATTCCATTTATTAACAGTCGACCCTGCATCCCATATGAGTTTCAATTCTTCCGTTGTTAGGCAATCGACAAAATCGTTAGATTTACTTGTTACAACAGAAATACCATCCCAAGCGACACGCAGTTCGATGAACTTGATCCCGTTGGATGCGGCCTTTTCAGCTTCAGAATTCTTAATGGGCCTTGAAGCATTCGATATGTCAATTTCACCAACTGTAAATCGCTTGAACCCACCACCTGAGCCTGAAATCCCCACAGGAATCTGAACTTCTGGTCTTTTTTTACGAAATTCTTCAGCAACGGCTTGAGTAACTGGAAAAACGGTCGAAGACCCATCAATAGTTATTTCGCTNGAGTCTTTANTAGCTGACTGNGAACCGGATTCTGATGTTGTGNTATCTGATTTATCGTCACCACATGCAAAACACATCACGCCCACAAGCAAGGATGAAACGATCACTATTGAATAATGTTTTAGTCCTGTCTGAATCACTTTTCAACCCTTCAGTTCTCTTAATAAAATACGTAAAACTCCGCGTAGAACAATGGAAGACCCGCTTGTCATACCTAGATTGAACGTTAGTCATTAAAAAAACGTTAACCGGAAAAGGAACAAAGTTAACGGATAGTTAAATTTAGGTTCGGAGAGTTCTATCGAAAGGTGGAACAGAATCTATCTGACGATAGGAACGTAGAACACGAATTCACTGCCAACGCCCAAATCACTGTTAGCAGATATGAGCCCACCATGAGCCTCAACTACATGACGAGCAATTGATAGCCCTAGACCCGCGCTATGCTGTGAGCGCGCAGAATCAGTCTTAAAAAATCGTTCAAAAATATGTGGCAAATGTTCAGGCTCGATACCTTGACCAGTGTCAGCAACGCTGAAGCAGATCGATCTCTCGTCCAACCAGGTTTTAATGGTTATAGTGCCGCCCGATGGCGTCCACTTAATTGCATTGCTAATGAGATTAGCAAAAACGTGACTCATCTTCTCTACATCTACTCTCACCAGTGGCAATTCAGGGTGCGTCGACGACTCTAAAGTTAATTCGGATTGCTCTATGATCATTGAAAATTGTGATACAGCGGCATTGGTTAACACGCTAGGATCAACATCTTCGAGGTCAAGTGGAGATTCGCCGGATTCCAAGCGTGAAAGTTCGAGCATCTCCGTAATCAACTTGTCCATTCGATCAACGTCTTCCAAAATCATCTCAACAAATTTCTTTCGCCCCGCGAGATCATCAACACCACTCAACTGAAGAGTCTCTGCCGAAGCACGAATTCCCGATAGCGGAGTGCGCAATTCATGAGAAGCATTAGATACAAACTCTCTCCGCGTTGTATCTAGTCGTCGAACTCCAGTCAAATCCGTTAACAAAAGCAATGCACGAACCAATTCAGTATCAGGTCTGGGAAAAGGAGTCGCCAGCGCCATCAAAGTTCGCTGATTGTCAAAAAGCTCTACCTCCGCACTTTCTGTATTCCCACTGCTGATAGCTAATGCAACAACTCCAACTACATCTGGGTGGTTGGTTAAAGACGTCAGCTGCATCCCTGGTTCAACCGGTATGGCGGCAGCGAGCATCTCAACAGCAGCTGGGTTAGCTAATTCGATAACACCTTGATCATCGACGACGACGACCCCGTCCCGCATGGAGTTGAATATGGATGACAGTCGAAGGCGTTCACTTTCCTCTTTAGAAATATCAGCGCCAACTCGATCTACCAGCCTATTCACAGCACGTGCGAGTCGAGCCAATTCCGCTGGTCCGGCGGGGTTTAAACGATGAGTACGATCAATGGAAGTCATACGCACTACATCTTCTGTCAAATCAGAAAACTGACGGGTAAGACCAAGAGAACGAAACAGCACAATAATCGTCGCAAGTATCCCGGCAGCAATCGTGCCCTTCGCACCAAACAACAATGTACCCGATGCGACAGTCGCTATAAGAGCAACCGTTTCAATCAAAATGCGCCATCTTAAGGAGAAACTACCCAACTACAACCCCCGATAATCAGTCCAAATGTTGTACATAGCAATCACACATTAATACGATATCCAACCCCTCGAACAGTACCAAGGATCTTTGGCCTCGCTGGATCTTCTTCTATCTTGAGACGCAACCACCTAACGTGAACATCAACCGTCCGAGTATCACCGATGTATTCAAATCCCCAAACATCATGAAGGAGTTGATCACGGGTATAAACCCTGCCGGGATTAGCTGCCATATGCGTCAGGAGATCAAACTCCCGCGGTCGCAAATCCACTGATTTTCCATTCAATGTCACATTTCTCGAAGCACGATTTATGACCAGTTCGCCCAAATCAAGAATTTCATCTGTTGCGTTTTGGGAAATAGACTTAATCATTTGCATCCGCCGAATTTGAGCAGTGACGCGTGCAATCAGTTCCCGCATGCTGAATGGCTTTGTGACATAGTCATCAGCTCCTGATTCAAGGCCGCCAATACGATCAATTTCAGAGTCCCGTGCTGTCAGCATTATGATGGGAAGGATAGAACCATCACGGCGCAGAGCCTTACATACCTCCATGCCACTCAAGCTCGGAAGCATAAGGTCGAGCACCACAACATCAGGGCTGCTTTGACGTGCACTGACTAACCCTTCACCACCGTCGCTGGCGACAACCACCTCATACCCTGCCGCTACCAAGTTGTAACGCAGTGCCTCTCGCAAGATTCGGTCATCTTCAATTACGAGAATCTTATGATCGCTATGCGACAGAAGAATTTCAGGCAATGTAAACGTCTCCGTTACGTTCAGCCAATTAGAGTGCTAGATCTATGTATAAGCACTCTCAATCAAGCTTAGAGCATCAAACCGTAACTAGCCGACCTAATTTCACTGAACGATAAGCTGCGTCAATCATTTCGATCGCCCGCATACCTGCCCAACCAGGAGCCCAATTCATATCGTTTTTACGGGTCACGATGTCAGCAAAGTTAGTAGTTGGACCACCGCCAAAATATTCTCCTGCGTCAGGGTCAAGTTTCATTGAAAAATTATCACCATCATGCCGCAGTATTTCAAGCTTTGCTCGATCACAGTCAACTGTCATAACACCCTCAGATCCATAAATTCTTACATCGAGTTGAAACTGCTGGTTATCTGGAAGAGCGCCAGCTCCACTGAACGATCCTATCGCACCTCCTTTGAAATTGACCGAAAATGCATCGTATAGCTCAACCCTGCTTGTTGGAGAGGAAGTAAGCGCAACGACTGACTGTGCTTCAAGTCCCGTCAGCCAAAATGCCAAACCTGCGGAATGAGACATCTGGGCCAATGCATAGCCACCACCCGCCACCTCCGGATCCGCCCAAGTATCAGCTTCCGGCTCAAACATGTTGTCCCCAGCCCCACCTCCGGTCGAAAGAAATTGTTTGCCCTCAAGGAGCGATCGAATCGGTGATGCCATATGGCACATCACATACTCGATCTCACCGACAGATTTCTGGTCCATACGTCGCTTTGCTTCCTGGATAAATTTGCTGTAATGCCAGCCGTATGGAATAACCAACTGAACACCCCGACGTTCAGCTTCAGAAACTAATTCGCGAGCCTCCGTCGCTTTCGTAGTCAAAGGTTTTTCACACATCACGTGGTAACCCTTATTTAACGCAGCCATTGCATGTTCAAAATGCAAAGTATGTGGTGATGCGACAATAACTCCAATTAATCCAGGAGTTTCAAGAAGCTCTCTGTAATTTTCCGTGGCATGAGTAAATCCGAACTCATTTTTAACCTGCAGCAATTCATCTACACCCAAACGGCAAACACTGGCTAATTCGATATCGTCTCTCTTTGCAAGTACCGGCAAGTGGTTTGCAGTGGCCCACCATCCTGCGCCAATCAATCCAATTTTTGCTGGCGATGATTCAGTCATGTCTGTTTCTATCCCTACTAATCAACCAAGATAATAAATTAATCACTTTGTACTTTCTGTATCACCATCCACCTCAGACACAAAACCCAGAATATCCATCGCATCTGCTATCGCAGAATCAAATACCTTTTTATCGCCAGACTTACCTCGTTGAGATTTTGGTTTCCGCTTTTTCTTCAACTTGGGGGCAGAAATCTGAATTCGCCGTGATTGACATGAGGTACAAGTACACAATCGAGGATGCTTACGATTTGATCTATGATGACGTTCTCTCATTTGCAATGCCCCTTAATGGAAGGTNGGNTGANTCCTACCAGCNTCACGTTCGATCATCCTATTNACATCAGAAATATTTACTGGGTTAACAGGCCAATCATCTGGTGGCACATGGGACAGTCGAAGCAAAAGTCTAGCAAGCTGGGCTACATATTCTTTTAACTCACGTACATTGAGCTTATTAGCCGCATCTCCACTTTCATGATGAAAATTTGCATCTTCATGTCTTCCCCAAAANCGCCACCGCCATGTAATCGCTGCATCAATCGCTTGTTCNACAAACGNGAAGTGATCGGAGTGGGCATCCATGTGAGAAAGAACATGACATTTCAATCCATCGTCCATGGTNTCTAATTGACCTTGGATAAATTTTCGTAGATGGGGAAAAGTGAGAACGATTCCTTTCATATGCCCAGTAGAAAGTTCATCCAGGTTAATATTCAGCAGCGGTTTATTCTCACGCTCAGGTGAATTTTCTACATAATGGCGAGAAACGTAAGCNCGTGAACCCTGTAAATGTTGTTCCTCACCACTCCAGGTAGCAAAACGAATGGACATGCCCGGCGTGATGCCTAAATCGTCGCGCAATGCAGCCAACGTTCGCGCAGTTTCCATAACCCCTATAGTCCCTGATGTATTATCGTTACCGCCAGCAGTACCGATAACAGTATCGTGATGGCCTGCAAGTATAAGGTGATGATCCGGGTAAAGATCCCCCTTTAGCTCCGCAACTGTATTGTAGGCTTCAGATTCAAAATACTTGGAGTCAACTNATACTTTTANCAATGGCGTATTTGAGGCAACCCTTCGCAAATACGCACCATCTTCTGAACTCGTTTTCACCACGGCAATTGCTTNTTTTTGCGGACCAATGTTTAGCCATTCATCGGAATTNGCATATTCCATGCGCCCACCGGTNTTCGGTTCGATCGCAATGATCGCCGCTACNCCAGCGTTTGCAAGCCGCGATATTCGAGCTGTGAACGGTTCANCTGACGTAAAAGGCTCGGGGGAAATCGAGGCAAGAACAATCGCACCTCTCAGNCTCTCTCCAAATTCTTCAACCTCGTGCACCGCAGCATGACCAACATCCAATATCGGAGTGACTAAATCGATAGGCTTACAACGTAGAAAAGGAAGCGATGAGATTCTGCGATTTTTATCCTCCGGCAAGGTGATAGAAACAGATCCNTGACTCCAAGTATCGATTTCAAAGGGTTCGATATCACTAAGATCCAACCCGGCCGCTTTCATTTCGCTACTAATATATTCTGCAGCCATTCGATCTTGTGAGGATCCTCCCCAACGAGATCCGATCACGTCAGCCAATTCGACCGTGTGCTTCCTGATAAGAGAACCAGACCAAGCTTCTCCTGTCAAAAAACGATCAACCTCATGCCAATTCATTTTCAACTCAATCCTCTTTGCATTTCACCTGTTGCGTAACATCTTAAATTCATAAACCCTTGAATCCAACATGTTACGCATAATGAGCTAACAGATCTCATCTCCTTACCGTGTGAATGCATCCAGCAATGTAACTTCCACTTATATTTGTTACTCTTCAACACAAATATACGGATAATTAAACTGAAAAATATCGTACATTCCATGCAAAAAGGACTCCTGCAATGATTGTCACTACTACCCCTGACGTACCTGCACGCAAAATTGCCAAGATATTGGGACTTGCGCGCGGAAACTCGGTACGAGCGAGACATGCAGGTCGTGACATTGTGGCTGCACTACGCAATATAGTCGGTGGAGAAATCAAAGAGTACGCCAAGCTTCAGGCAGAAACACGTGAAATGGCAACTCGAAGAATGGTGAAGCAAGCAGAGCAGCAAGGCGCGGATGCGGTAGTCAACGTCCGGTATGAATCTTCGATGATCACAACAGGAGCATCTGAAATCCTAGCCTACGGCACGTCAGTTAAACTCGATTAAACCAACACGGGTCAACTCTCGCCATAAGTCGTCTCGACGTAGCTCTCAACCATCTCAATAAATTCCGATGCTATATTGGGACCTGACAGTAATTTAACCCGCTCTCCGTCAACAAAAACCGGTGCTCTAGGCTCTTCCCCGGCACCTGGAAGAGAGATGCCAATATTAGCCGCTCTCGACTCACCTGGACCGTTCACGACGCACCCCATCACAGCAACCTGCAAGGTCTCTGATCCTTTATGACGGCTTTGCCATTCAGGCAATTTTTCATCGATATGAACCTGAATATCCTGTGCAAGCTCACGAAACAATGTTGAGGTAGTGCGGCCACAGCCGGGACAGGCTGTCACTGCTGGTCGAAATCTGCGGAGCCCAATTGCTTGAAGAATATCTTGGCACAACCGAACTTCCGCCGACCTGTCACCACCAACCTCGGGGGTTAAAGAAGCACGAATCGTATCGCCAATACCCTGCTCAAGGAGCGTACTCAAGGCTGCCGTAGTGGCCACTATCCCTTTTTGGCCCATACCCGCTTCTGTAAGACCAAGGTGCAAGGGGAAATCAGACCGTTCGGAAAGCTCACGATAAACAGTGACCATCTGCGGGAACCTTGAAACTTTGCAAGAAATAATGATCTGGTTGGTTGTGAGCCCGATATCCAGAGCTGCCTGCGCACTTTTTAGAGCACTGTCGACTAGAGCTTGGTTTTCTACTTGTTCAGAGTCCAATGGCTCTGATATCCGGGAGTTTTCGTCCATCTTAGAAGCCATGAGATCAGGATCGAGACTGCCTGCATTCACACCGATACGAACAGGCTTAGCGAGATCTTTAGCTATGTCGATGAATGTGGCGAAGTTTTCATCATGTCTCACACCCCGCCCAACATTACCAGGATTAATCCTAAACTTGGCCAGNGTCGTGGCAAGTTCGGGAAAATCACGGAGTAACCGGTGGCCTATGAAATGGAAATCGCCAACAAGGGGAACATTACAGCCGAGATCTAACAATCGCTTACTGACTTCGGGCACCGCTTTAGCCGCGGCGGAGTTGTTAACTGTCAAACGAACGATTTCGCTTCCGGCATCAGCGAGCAATTTCACTTGGCTAACGGTCGCAGCGACATCGGCTGTATCGGTGTCGGTCATAGATTGGATAACAACACCATTACCGCCACCAATCACGATACCGCCGACATTTACAGGATAAGTGTTCTGTCTTGCTGTCAGTTNATCCACTCCGAGTTAGCTTTCGCTCAACAAATTTCAAAATAACCCTTACCGCGCTCTATCAGGGTCATATAGACAATTTTAGCGTGCACCAAACCTTTTGAGCGCAGTGGACTATTCTCATCCTCGACCGATTAGCCATACAACACGAACAACTATAGATAATACTGCCAACCCTAAAAGGCNAAAAAACACAGCCCATAAGATCGATCCCTCTCGCTGCTTNTGACGCAGCAGTACCGGCACCCATAAAGCANTGATTACAAACGNTAGCGCGTAGTTCATTNNAAGGGGCAGATCGCCAATAANCCAGAGAATTGAAATCATCACAGAAGAAAACACTGCGATGATCAGCTGGTCTCTAAGAGTCTTAGGTAATGTCAAATTCGAAGCCATATTCCGCTAGAAAAACGATTCCCCTCGAATAATACGTGTCACGTCTTGAACAGAAATAACCGAGATCAATCCGATCAACAACGCAAATCCTACAAAATGTACTAACCCTTCTCGTTCAGGCGAAATCTTCTTGCCACGCCGTGCAATCTCAACAAGCACAAAGAATATTCGACCACCATCTAATGCAGGAATAGGGAGAATATTGAGTATTGCTAGTGACAAACTTAGAGTAGCTGCCAGCGTAACTAAAGTAATAATCTTCACATCGATACCGGCATCGGCAACCGCTATCTCGCCCGTTAGTTGACCAATACCAACTGGACCTACGGTCGAAGGCCCNTCGAACTGTGGGTTAGAACTACCAATCAAAGTCGTGGTAATGGCATTACGAGTAAGCACTAAAATATCTATAGATTGTCGCCAGCCTTGTGGAAATGCTTTGATAGGACTCAAACCCTTAGTGACAATCTGTGGATTCACCGTTGTTATTTGTACTCCCGTTGCACCTTCCTGCACCGAAGTCTTTAGNCCGAGACCATTGTGGTGGGCTCTAGCGTCAGCCAAGGAAATGTGTTTGCCAGCCTCTCCANCCATTGCAACGACCGTCAGCCTGTCACCCAAAACCGCGGGAGGTTTGAGTTTTGCCGCATCTTCATTAGAGATCTGGTAGAGAGTGTCGATTGGCTCATCGACCACTGTTATCACTGTATTGATGCCAACCGACGCATCGAAAACACGCGCTTGAGATAATCGAATTTCCATTTCACTATTGGGAATTTCTGACACCACAGCCCGGCTAGGAGGTCGCCATCGAGGGATCATGAGAATTTTCTCAGTATCACCCGAGTATTGATATTGAGGTTCTGCGGGACGGGCAAATAAGTTAGGAATCCCTGATTCAATTTCCCAAGTACTCTCGGCGCCTAATTTCACGGTTACAGCCTGTTGGAGCTCGGAAACATTTTCAATTTTCCTTCCGTCAACTTTCACAATTTTGTCGCCAGGTTTAATCCCTGCAAGGTCAGCCGGAGATCCTGGGAATACCGTGACTATAGTGACGTCTCCTACTGATTTATCGCTGGGAACCATTAATACCGCAGGCAATAAAATGAACGGAATAATTGCGTTCACTGCAGCCCCCGCTGCCATAACCACGATCCGTTGCCAACGAGGCTTGCTACCAAGCGAACCCCGCGCACTGCTGCTTTCTTCACCGACCATTCGAACAAAACCACCCAAAGGAAGCCAGTTAAATGACCAGAGCATATCGGCTATAACCAAGCGGTCGGCCTCGACAGATTTGATACGACCAGTAAGGATCGAGCCGCCTTCGGACGCCTCAGCGTCATCTCCTTTCACCCTCTCTCGAACGCTTAAAGCAACTGTTCTATCATGCTCATCAAGCATGATAGAGATCGTGCTCACCTTGCCACTTAGGGATCTGCGATCAATCTCAAAGACGGTCTGATCATCAATCAAGACGGAAGTATTGCCACTCCATATTCCGCCGGCGCGTGGCGGATACCCAAACCCGAACTCTAGCGTTTTTACGCCAAAGCGCCTAGCAGTCCACAGGTGACCTAGTTCATGGAGAATGATTAAGGGGCCGAGCACGAGTAGGAACGTGACGACACCAAAAAATACTGTTTCTGGCATATGAGCGTTTAATTCTAGTTCACAATTGTGGGTTTTTTATGACGGGCTAAAGTCGATTCGATACCCCACCTGGCTGAATTGCCAATATCCTCCACTGATGGTTCAGAGGTGTTTTCATGCTTAGACAACGTCTCGAGCACCACTTCGGGGATCTGTGTGAATTTAATATAACCATTCAAAAACAATGCAACAGCAGCTTCGTCTGCTCCAGCAAGTACTGCAGGATAAGTACCACCCTGCGTACCATATTCAAGAGCAAGCTGAAAACATGGATAAAGGGCTTCGTCCATGCGCTCAAACGTAAGTGGTCCCATAGTTACAGCATCAAGTTTCGGAAGGTTCTTGTTCGGTTGGCGTTGCGGAAAGAACAATGCATGTTGAATTGGCTGCCCCATACTAGTGGGACCGAGTTGAGCCTTCAAACTCCCGTCAGAAAATTCCACCATTGAGTGAACAATACTTTGCCGATGAATCGTGACATCGATGCGTTCAAAAGGAATATCAAATAGCCATCTGGATTCAATCACCTCGAAAGCTTTATTCATCAAAGTTGCTGAATCTATCGTGATCTTATCGCCCATGTCCCAAGTTGGGTGCTGCAAAGCTTGTTGGGGCGTCACATCATGCAGCGAAGACCAGGTTCTATCTCTAAAAGCACCGCCTGAAGCAGTGATGATCAACCGCNCAGGCTCGCTAACCTCCCCTTCAAGACACTGCCATATTGCGGACGGTTCGCTATCAATTGGGATAATGACACCATTGTTACGTCGGGCGGCCTCAATAAGTAAGTTACCTGACATGACGATAACCTCTTTATTAGCGAGGCCTAGAGTTTTACCCGCTTCAAGCGCAGCAAAAGCAGACGACATCCCTGCGCAGCCCACTGTTGCAGCTACCACGAAATCAACTTCGGGCAGTGACACCATTTCTTCCACAGGTGACGTCAGAGAACCGCCATATCCTGAATCGACGTCACCAAGGGTATTGATATACCTTGGTTTAAATTCATCGATCTGGCGCTTGAGTAACGGAGTATTCGACCCGTTGCAGAGACCGACTACTTCAAAACGATCTGGAAATGCTCGAACAATATCAAGAGCCTGAGTCCCGACCGAACCGGTCGACCCTAAAATCACTATCTTTTTTATAGTCCGTTCCATACTCCGATCCAGTATACGACCACCAGGCATGGAATCACGCTATCCAAACGGTCGAGAATACCGCCATGCCCAGGGATTAATCTACCGGAATCCTTAACACCAGCTCGGCGCTTAATCCACGATTCATAGAGATCTCCGAGAATTGCAGTCACTCCCAGTGATCCACCCAATATTGCCGCTGTAGAAGTATTGAAGCCTACTTCGAATGCAACATCAATAGCTATAGCGACAAGTATCCCAGCAACAACTCCAGCGACTGCACCTTCCCACGATTTTTTCGGGCTGATTGAGGGCGCTAATCTACTCCGCCCAGCGTATACGCCAACCAACATCGCCACTGTATCTACAACAAAAGTTGTAATGATCGCCATCAAGATCAACTTACGACCTGAATCCAGCCCAACCAACAAAGGCGCATGTGCGAGTGTCAATCCCACATAAGCAGCGAAAACCCAAAATACCCAATCACTAGATCGTAAAGATTTGCGCCGAAGAGATCCTATTCCTCTAAGTAGCAGCGCAAGCGTAAAAATAATTACCAAAATTACAGGTAATTGTTCGCCTGTAATTTGATCGTTTGCAGCCATCCATGAAGATATTGCGGCTAGCACTGGGGGACCCATGGTTATAGAGACAATTCGAACACTACCTAAATAGTAAGTAGCAGGGCACATCAAAAGGTGAATTTCGAATCCAGCAATTAAACCAGCAACCGTGGCTAGTGCAATGATCCCCGGGAAACCCAACCAAATGGCTAGTAGTACCAGCGGTACTCCAACACTTGCACTTATTATTCGGATACGCAACAAATATTCCTGGCGGCGAACATATTCGTGACTGAATTGGTCATTACTAAATTAAACTCGTTTTCCAAATCGACGCTGTCGGGCACTGAAAGCATTTAGTGCCGCATCAATATGCTCACCGTCAAAATCAGGCCACCAAATTTCTGACGAGTAAAATTCTGAATAAGCTGTTTGCCACAGTAAAAAATTACTGATCCGCAAATCACCGCCCGTACGAATCAATAGGTCTACATCCGGCATATTAGNCGTATACAAATATTCTGAAAATTTATTCTCATCAATTTCTGAGCCAAGCGCTCCATCTTCAATAAGTCGTCTCACCGCATGAACGATTTCCGCTCTTCCACCATAATCGAAAGCAATTCCAAGTATCAAACCAGCGTTATCCGCCGTCATTTCAACTGCATTTTCCAGTTCCGTGCGAAGTTCAGGAGATAACCGATCAACTCGTCCTAAATGCTTGATTTGAATTCCGTTTTGGTGTAGTTTTCTGGCCTCTCGTGCTATGACCGCTATGGCTAAATCTAAAATCCCATTTACTTCTGATTCAGGTCGATCCCAGTTTTCTGTGGAAAACGCGTAAACTGTAAGATGCTCAACTCCTCGATTTGATAGGTGTCCAACAACTCGAGTGAGATTCTCAAATCCAGCATAGTGACCTTCAGATACGTCTAGCCCACGCGCCTCCGCCCAGCGCCTGTTTCCGTCCATTATGATCGCGACATGACGCGGAATATTGCTTGCCGGGTCAGTTACGTTTTCAGATGATTCGTTTTCCGCTTTCATACTACGAATTAATCCAGATCGGTAAGATACAGAAATAAGGATTAAATCTGCATCACCTCTTGTTCTTTAGCTGCAGTCTCTACGTCAATGTCAGCAACAGCATCGTCAGTTAATTTCTGCAATTGTTTTTGTGCGCGCTGACAATCGTCTTGAGAAGCATCTCCTTCTTTTTCAATCATGCGAATCATGTCTTGGGCATCCCGCCTGCTAGTACGAATCGAAATTTTACTTTCTTCACCGCGGGACTTTACCGATCTGACAAGGTCGCGCCTGCGTTCTTCAGTCAGTGGTGGCATATTCAAACGAATAATCGCGCCATCAATGTTCGGCGAAATGCTTAAATCGGAGTTCTGGATTGCCTTGGCAATTGGCTCAACCGCATTTTTGTCCCACGGCTGAATGACCAATAACCGAGCGTCACCAACATTAATCTGAGCAAGTTGGTTAAGCGGTAGTTCACTGCCGAAGTAATCAACTCTGAGGTTATCTACCAGGCCTGTCGAAGCACGACCTGTTCGAACGCCGACCAATTCACGTTTTAACGCCTCAACGGTGTCTGACATATGTTTTTTCGCGTCATCGAGAGTTTGTTGCAACATGTTGAATTCCCCAGGGTGACTAAAAAGATGTTGAAATATGCTCTTACACTGTCATAAAAAGTGCAACTACCAACCCATGTGCACCATTTTACCGTGCTCGAATCACCTGCTTGGAAGATATCTCAAGTATCGGTTCCATCGTCATAAATCAAGGTCCCCACATGTTCACCTGAAATAATCGAAGCAAGATTTCCTGATTTGAAAATATCAAAAACAACTATTGGCAACGCATTGTCCATACACAATGACAATGCAGTACTGTCGAGGGCTCCCAATCTCTGAGAAAGCGCTTGATGGTGGGACAATTTTTCATATTTTTTAGCTGAAATATTATGCCTCGGATCTGAATCGTAAACACCATCTACCCCATTTTTGGCCATAACCAAAACATTCGCCCCAATCTCCAAAGCGCGAAGAGCCGCCGCCGTATCAGTAGTCATGTAAGGATTGCCAGTCCCTCCTGCAAAAATCACAACACGACCTTTTTGTAAGTGGCGTATAGCTCGGCGGCGAATATAGGGTTCAGCAACGGAAGGCATGGCGATAGCTGATTGTGTCCGAACGGTCACGTCCACACTCTCAAGCGCATCCTGCAGTGCGAGAGCATTCATGATAGTAGCGAGCATTCCAGCAGAATCAGCAGTCGACCGATCCATACCCGTTTGTTCGTAATCGGCTCCACGCCAAATATTGCCACCTCCTACAACCACGCCAACCTCCACACCTAAATCAACTACACTTTTGATTTGAAGTGAAATAAACCTAAGCGTGTCAGCATCCATCCCGAAGTCTCGTTCGCCTTTAAACGATTCTCCGGACATTTTCAGAATCACTCGTGAGTATTCTGGTTGATCCATGAGTCATTCCCTTTTATAAAAAAAGCCCGACCAAATTGCCGGGCTTCAATTGAACGGGCTAATCGCCGAGTTCAAATCGCGAGAAACGTCTNATACGGATGTTCTCNCCAAGTTTCCCAATAGACTCTTTTACTAGATCTGTGATCTTCATACTCGAATCACGAATATATTCCTGCTCATTTAACAATTCTTCNTCCNTCACGTCTTCAACATCTTCAGGAATTGAAGCTCTATCTAGGTAAATAGGATTCATAGCGGCAACTTGCATTGCGATGTTGCGACCAAGGATCNCAAATTCATCTGTACGAGCAACAAAGTCAGTTTCACAGTTTAATTCAACCATTGACCCGACACGCCCACCAGTATGAATATAAGAAACCACAAGACCTTCGGATGTTGAGCGGTCTGCCTTTTTTGCCGCTGACGCTAATCCTTTCGCATTCAAAATAGATTCAGCTTTTGCNATATCNCCTGCTGACTCTTCGAGTGCTCGTTTNGAATCCATGATTCCTGCGCCCGTCTTATCNCGNAGCTCTTTAACTTGTGCAGCTGTAACTGGCACTTATTTACCCTCTTNGAATAGTCACTGTATAAAAANNCTACAGTTATCTAGATATTTNTGGTTCGCTATTGTNCGAATTGACTACTTTGAGTCATCTGNNTTAGTTTCTGTTTTTGGTTTANCNGCCTTTTTAGGANNGGTTTTTTTTGCNGCNNCCTTCGGTTTAGCNTTANCTTTAGGGGCCTTAGCTTCCGCCTTGGACTCAGCCTTCGGGGCTTTAGCTTCCGCCTTGGACTCAGCCTTCGGGGCTTTAGCTTCCGTCTTGGACTCAGCCTTCGGGGCTTTAGCTTCCGTCTTGGACTCAGCCTTCGGGGCTTTAGCTTCC
>PBRL01000043.1 GCA_002725925.1 Chloroflexota bacterium | reverse complement strand
AGCGATAAACGCCAATCCGGTTAGCAATTTTGCTGAAAGCTTCACAGCTTCAGTCCCCCTTGATCCTCGTTTTTAGCCACAACAATGGCAGGAGGCTTAAGAAAAAATTCCTCGGCCATTGCCCGGTGGATAAGAAACCCGGAGATCTCCAAATATTTATGTTCCTTCCACAGTTGTAGAAGGGCTGCCGATTCCAATTATTTTGTCCAGTGCAACACCCGCCAACCGGCGCGCGGAGCCACACTTCGGGACAAACCTACACGATTTAACCATCGTATCGATCACCATGTCAAGCCATTCAGTACAACCCAATCAACGTTTTTGCACTCCGACCGAGTCACGCAACTGGTACGCAAATACGATACCGAGGGTCAGATATTTAATCTACCGAACGTTATTTAGGCTTACCTTGTGACTGACATGCAGTCCCGTAACAATATAAAAGCAGTTTGCGTTACCAGAGAATTACATATCAAGAACGTATTTCAGCGATTATTTGCAAACTCATAACGTCTATCAACAATTATTCGGATTTATCTGGTTTAGTAATCGACTCCAAGAACTCTTCGTTTGTTTGAGTCCTTCCCATTCGTTCGAGAATTCGTTCTGCAGCCTCTGTTGGACTATTCGAATCCTGGCCAATAATACCCATCATCCGACGAAGTAACCACACCTGCTTGAGCGTAGCGTCATCTTGAAGCAACTCTTCATGCCTGGTGCCGCTCCTTTCAATGTCAATTGCTGGCCAAAGCCGACGCTCAGCCATTCTGCGATCTAAATGGAGTTCCATATTGCCAGTGCCCTTGAACTCCTCGTAGATAAGGTCATCCAGACGCGAGCCGGTATCTATCAACGCCGTTGCAATAATAGTGAGACTTCCGGCTTCTTCACAGTTTCGCGCAGCGCCGAAAAAGTGTTTCGGCGGGTACAAGGCATTAGGGTCCATACCGCCCGACAAAGTTTTACCGCTGCTCGGCACNGANAGGTTGTANGCACGNGCNAGGCGTGTGATGCTATCCAATAGCACAACAACGTTTTCCCCNCTCTCAACCANNCGNCTTGCTCTATCAAGCGCAACCTCTGCAGTGCGGCAGTGATCTTCGATTGGTTCATCAAATGTAGAGCTAAATACCTCGCCCTTAATTGTCCGGCGCATATCAGTAACTTCTTCGGGNCGCTCACCAATCAGTGAAACTATAATGTAAATTTCAGGATGGTTCTCGGTAATCCCCGCTGCGATCTGTTTCAGCACCACCGTTTTCCCCGCCTTGGGCGGTGAGACGATAAGTGCTCTCTGCCCTTTCCCGATCGGAGCCACCATGTCGATGGTGCGAGTGGCAAGTTGTTTCGGAGTAGTTTCCAGTTTTATTTGATCATTGGGATATACCGAAGTGAACTGGTCGAACTTCGGTCGCTTAATGGCTGTTTCGGGATCGTAACCATTCACTAGCTCGACACGGATCAGGCCAAAATACTTCTCCCCTTCAGAAGGTGTGCGAACCTGTCCGGCAATCATGTCACCCTGACGAAGCCCAAATCGACGAACCTGGCTTTGGGAAACATAAATATCTTCTCCGCCGTTACGCTTATCGGCGATTCGCAGAAAACCATAGCCGTCACCAAGAATGTCTAATATTCCAGCACCAACTAGCTGACCGGCAGTCTCAGCGTTGTGTGCAAGAACTTCAAGAACTAGATCAGTCCGCTGAGTTGGAACTTTCTTGATGCCCATGTCGATAGCCATTTGCCGTAGTGCGTCATTTGTTTTTGCACCCAGATTTCCTAGATCAGGCAACGTGCTCTCATCAACTTCAAAATTATCTTGCGGAAGTCCAGTTGGCCGTCCACCGCCTCTGGGTCGTCGTCGGTTAGATCTGCGACGATTGGAGCCACGAGATTGTGTTCGGGGTTGCGTAGTCAGAACAAGTTCCTCCTGCTAGTGTTTGGGTAAATTCCTTTGCTTTTGACACCGCCGAAATTAGTCAATACAGACCAACCACGTGTACCAAAAGCAAAAAATAGGTTTAAGAAAAAGTTGCGTGAATTAGAGAGTTACGGAGACTGTCTATTTTGGTAAATGGCCGTGCCCTGAATAGACTAGTGGCCGTCAACTCTGAATTTATGGTAGCTCGCATTAAGTAATAACTCAGGCAGCTTATCGGCTGGAGTTTTCACTCGTTTGAGCGGGTATCTACATCCTGTAATAAGGGGAGCCAAATCGCCTAAGTTCACAATTTACTGTGACGGACGAAGACGACAAATTAGCAAAGATCCAAAAGCGGTTCATTCACTTATTTAAATACATAGTATCAAAAAAATGAACAAGAATTCCAGCAAACCTAATGCAATAATGATTGCCAAGCAGGTCTATCACGATCCTTCTTCTTTGAAGAGATCGTGCTGTCCACCTTCCCTGAGAATACCTCTGGAAACTTTAATAAATTCATTGAATAACGGGTGTGGCCTTTCAGGACGCGACGCAAATTCGGGATGAAACTGACTGCCAACCATAAATGGATGCCCAAATACTTCAGTCACTTCTACCAATGATCCATCTGGCGATGTGCCTGAAGCTATCAACCCAGCTTCTTCCAACTGGATCCGATATTCGTTGTTGAATTCGTAACGATGACGATGCCTCTCATGAACTGTTTCTTGTCCGTAAGCATCATGCACTCGCGTTCCTCTTTTCAAAACACAGGGGTATGCGCCGAGCCGCATCGTCCCTCCAGTTGAATGAAGTTTTTCCTGNCCGGGCATAAATGCAATTACCGGGTTTTCCGCCTTCGGATCTATTTCCAATGAAGTCGCGTCTGAAATACCAAGTTCATTCCTGGCGTACTCAATGACCATGATTTGCATTCCTAAACAAAGACCCAGATACGGAACACCGGCGGAACGAGCATACCTAGCTGTTGCGATCATCCCTTCCAGACCGCGCTTACCGAATCCGCCCGGGACAATAATTCCATGCGCCGATCCCAGCAACTGATCCGCACCCGCAGTTTCAACGTCTTCAGCAGCTATCCAGTGAATGTTAATTTTACGGTCATTATGTAGAGCAGCGTGGCGTAGAGCCTCGACGACAGAAAGATACGAATCTTGAAGTTCAACATACTTGCCCACTAAGGCGATGTCGATCTCAGCGCGTTCTTCTTCATCCACTCTTACAACTGCTCGCCATGAATCAAGATCAGGTTTAATTTTTGGAAGGTCCAATTCTTCTGTGAGAATGTCCCCCAATCCTTCAGCCTCGAGATGGAGAGGAACCTCATAAACACTCGCTAACGTTGGAAGTGAAATGACTGCATTGGCTGCAACGTCACAATATAGTGATATCTTCTGGCGTTCACTTTCATTAACTGTCTGGTCAGCCCTGCACAGAATTGCATTGGGCTGAATACCCATTCCACGGAGCGTGTGAACACTGTGCTGGGTCGGTTTTGTTTTAAGCTCTCCCGTTGCACCAAGATAGGGCAGCAATGTCACATGAATGTAATACGTATCCTCGCTTCCAACAACATTACGAACTTGACGAATGGCCTCGATGAAAGGTTGACCTTCGATATCGCCAACAGTCCCTCCAACCTCCACGACAACCACATCGGCTTGGGATTTTTCAGCAAGCCGAAGCACGCGATCTTTAATTAAATTGGTTACATGAGGTACCGTTTGAATAGTACCGCCCAAGTACTGCCCGGCTCGTTCATTAGAAATCACTTCGGAATAAATCTGTCCTGCCGTGACATTGGAAAGCTCCGTGAGTTCTACGTCGATGAAACGCTCATAGTGCCCAAGATCAAGATCAGTTTCGCTACCGTCAATGGTTACGAAAACTTCACCATGCTGGTAAGGAGACATCGTGCCTGGATCTACATTCAAATACGGATCAAGCTTAAGAACCGAAACCGTCAAACCACGACTTTTCAACATGCGCCCGATTGAGGCTACCGTTATACCTTTACCGAGAGAGCTCACCACCCCGCCGGTGACAAAAATAAACTTGGTCATGTACCTAACCCACACGCATCAGCAGAGAAAGGTTCAGATTTCATCGTTAGTTGGGTTGAATCTGAGAGAACCAAAAACCGTCTGACTAAGCAGGTAAGAATAAATATCGGAGTAAATCCCGATATATGGTTTCGACGGCTCTTTGCGGAGATCTCGCGCATCCTCGGATAGGGCTGGTGGACTTCAAGTGTGATCGTCCTTTACAAAATCACCCTACACGGGATTCGATTCTAGGCAACGTTATTTATAGGTGTCAAACAATACAAGGTCTGTTTAACGTGCGTTTCATCGAAACATCAGGTATTTGCCCGCTGCTACACTCNTTTTATCGAAATNCCCCAGCGGCCAACNTAGCACCAATGTTGAATGCAATAAATTGATGCCTTTGGTTAGCTACAGTAGTGAAAATGAATATCGTTATCAAGCATGGAACCTCTCACTAAAAAAGATGTCGAATACATCGCCAAACTTGCCTACATAAAGTTGTCCAATGAAGAAACAGAAAATATGAGGATGCAACTTTCAAATATCTTAAGCCACTTCGCTTCATTATCGAGCGTGGAAACCGATGGCGTCGAAGCTACCGGGCATACTACTGATTCAAACACCGTAATGCGGAACGACCATCCGGAGCAACCACTTGATCAAAATGACGTTTTAAGAAACGCTCCTGACCGAGATGGTGAATTTGTCAGAGTGCGTCCAGTACTGGAATAAACCGAAACATCGAACGATGACACAGATAAATAACTCAGATCTGCATTTCTCTTCAGCACGGGAACTCCGGTCAAAATTTGATGCTCGGGAAGTCTCTTCTGTAGAAGCAACCAAAGCAACTTTGGATCGTATCGCATCACTTGAGCCGCTCTTAAACACGTTCATTACGGTTACGCCGGAGAACGCAATACGAGACGCTAAACTGGCTGATCAGCGACTTCTCGGAACAGGTCAGGAACCGACCCCATTGACCGGGGTGCCTGTAATGATCAAAGACAATTTTTCGACCAAAGATGTCGCGACAACTGCTGCTTCGAAAATATTGAAGGGGTATCTCCCACCATATGATGGAACAGTCGTTAGCCTCTTAAAGCAAGCTGGCGCTGTGATTCTGGGTAAAGGGAATCTCGACGAATTTGCGATGGGCTCATCTAATGAAACTTCAGCATTTGGACCTGTCCATAACCCATGGGACACCAAACGCGTTCCAGGCGGAAGTTCAGGTGGAGCAAGTGCAGCGGTAGCCGCAGGTCAGTGTTTCATAGCATTTGGCTCCGATACCGGAGGCAGTATCCGCCAACCCGCAGCTTTTTGTGGAGTTGTCGGGATGAAACCGACCTACGGACTTGTGAGTCGCTTTGGCTTGTTAGCTTTTGGTAGTTCACTCGACCAGATCGGACCTTTAACGAGAACTGTAGCTGATTGCTCCGATGCACTGAACGTCATCTCTGGTCGCGACCACCGTGATTCAACTTCGGTCACTGCGCCATTTACCGATTTTGGTCAGGAATTAGAAGTTGGAATTGATCAAATGAATATCGGGGTTCCAAGAGAATATCTCGTCGAGGGGATAGAACCTGGAGTACGAACTGCGTTCGAGGCTTCACTTGAAACACTAGAGAACCTTGGAGCTAATGTAAGCGAAACATCTCTTCCCTTAACGGACCATGCCCTCGCTGTTTACTACATCATTGCACCTTCAGAAGCATCTGCAAATCTTTCGCGTTACGATGGTGTAAAGTATGGTCTCGGCTCGCTGAATGCCAGTACCTCTGCACAGGCCACCGAATCCGCTCGAGGTGCAGGTTTCGGAGATGAAGTAAAACGTCGAATACTTCTCGGCACATACGCTCTATCAGCTGGTTATTATGACGCGTTCTATAAAAAAGCCCAGCAAGTTCGTACGCTGATAAGACGTGAATTCACTGACTCCTTCCTTAAGTTCGATGCCTTGGTCACGCCCACGTCTCCATGTGTAGCTTTCAAAATAGGTGACAAGATCAATGATCCTGTTCAGATGTATATGAATGACGTTTGTACTATCCCAGTAAACATTGCGGGTCTGCCATCTATTTCGGTCCCCGGAGGTATGTCGGATGGCCTGCCAGTAGGGCTTCAATTCATCGGTCCACAATTCGGTGATACAACGGTAATAAGAGCTGCTGCAGCATATCAACGAGCAACCAATTGGCATAACAATCACCCTTTGATTTAACTCCCTTGACCATCAAATTATTTAACGTAAATAACACGTGTATGACCGTTCTGTTAGCAGCGATTGCTATGCTGTCGTTTGCAATAATCGCCTGCACCAATAATGATGTCGAACCAACCCCCTACGATCGAGAAGATTTCACCCCGCTAGATGGCCCGCCACCTTTCCCGATAATATTCAACGGCAAGTTCACAGTCGACGGCAAGCCGGGTCCGGTTAATCAAACCATTTATGCGGAATTCATCCATGGTGGGTCGTCCCCTTCTAGAACTTTCAAAGGAGAGTATGTACAAGTAATTCTTGGACCCGTAAGTGCTGCCGATATAGAGCACGGCATAATCACTTTCTATCTAGGCAGTCGGGACGGAGACCATGTTAAAGCCGAAGAAACTTGGGTGTGGGATCAAGTCAACTTACCCACAAATCAATCTTTGGATCTGACCTTCTCGCGTCTTCCGGAAAGTTAAAAAAACACCAATGATCAGAACACTCGGCGATAAATCACCAAAAATTGACCCGACAGCGTTCGTCTCCGAATTTGCATACGTAGTTGGAGATGTAGAACTGGGACCGCATTCAAGCATTTGGCCTGGTGCCATCATTCGGGCAGATTCCGGCAAGATTCAAATCGGTGCGGGATCCAATGTTCAGGACAATTCAGTGTTACACGCAGACGCCGATGCAAAAATTGGGGATAACGTAACGATAGGCCATGGGGTTGTATGCCATGCTCGGCTGATCGGGAATGGTAGTCTTATTGGAAACGGTGCCACATTAAACGACGGCGTCATATTAGGGGAGAGTTGCCTTGTCGCTGCCGGAAGTACCATTGTTGATAATTCAGAGTTCATACACAAGTCTTTAATCCGTGGTACACCGGCTAAAGTAATCGGCAAGATTCGGTCACGCCATTCAGAGCTAATGCAAAGAGCCGCCGCCTCTTACGTAAATCGAATCGCCACTTATAACTCCTCTGATCTCGGTCACACCAGCACCTCCGTTACCTAGACGGCGATCATCTACATACGCTCTGGAGAACTCATACCCATCAAACTTAGTGTTTGCCTTAGGGCTATTCTCGCCGCATCTACCAGCTGTAATCTTGCCCTCGATATCTCAATATCCTTCTTTTCAGAAGATACGACTCGGCAATGTTCGTAAAATCTTTGAAGAGACTTGGCTAATTCCATAGCGAAGTGGGGTAGATGATGCGGTTCCATTCGTTCAGCGGAACGCTCAACAACCGTTGGCAGTTCAATAATCTTTCTAATGAGCTCCAATTCCTGAGCATGCACCAGTAAGTCAAGATCAGCAGAGTTGAAATCAATTCCCTTCTCCTCCGCCGTTCTCAATATAGAAGCCATGCGAGCGTGCGCGTATTGCACGTAATAAACTGGATTCTCAGACGATTGCCGCTTCGCTAATCCCAAATCAAATTCCATATGCGAGTCAGGTGATCTACTCAAAAAGGTAAATCGACACGCGTCAGATCCAACCTCGTCCAATAACTCTTCTACCGTCACCATAACGTTATTTCTCTTGCTGAATTTCAGCGATTCACCTTCGTTCTTGAAATTCACAATTTGATTTAAAATAATCGTTAGGCGATCAGGATCGAGTCCGAATGCCGTGAGCACCGCGTGCATTCTGGCAATATGCCCATGATGATCGGCTCCCCAAACATTAATAACCCGATCAAATTTCCTCTCCATAAATTTCTCATGGTGATAGGCGATATCCGTCGCGAAATATGTCGGATCCGCGTCCCCGCTACGGATAACNACGATATCCTCATCTAGTCCAAGTTTCGTCGCAGCAAACCATTGCGCACCATCNCGATCTACAATCAAATTGGAATCTNTTAGAAAGTCCATAACTTGATCAAATCGTCCGCTCGANAGCAATCTGCTCTCATGAAACCACTGATCGTAGAAAACGCCTAGCCTTTCCAGCGTATGNCGAATACCNNCAATTGTCCGGCTCAATGACTCTGGAGCGAGCTTGGTAATCACTTCACTCTTTTCTTTGGATCCCAGCTCCTCTCCAAGATCATTTAGCAAATCCACGGCAAGAGTCTTAAGATAATCACCTGGGTAGGCAGGGTCCGGAAGTGGCACGTCGCGCCCAGATGCCTGCATAACGCGTGAATACAAAGTGTCATAAAACACTCGCATTTGCGTCCCGGCATCATTGACGTAATACTCACGCTGCACTTCATAACCTGCAGCTTCCAGGACATTCGCAAGACTGCTACCGATAACTGCACCACGTGCATGACCAACATGAAGTGGACCTGTCGGGTTAACGCTTACAAACTCTACTTGAACACTTTTGCCTAACCCTGAATCTACAGTCCCAAACTTTTCTCCTAGACCTCGCACAATCTTCACCTGCGACTGCAACCAATGCGTNGACAGTTTGAAGTTCACAAAACCNGGGNCCNCGCTGNTAACACTTCCGNTCATTTCANCNTGCGGCATAGCATCAACGATGGCGGCTGCAATTTGAATGGGAGGAANTCGCATNGTGCGAGCAAGCNTTAATGGCAGGCTTGTGCTGAAATCCCCGTGNNCAGCCAATTTTGGACGCTCGATCTTGATGTCTACTTCGCCTGACGCGGGTAGAACACCGGTCGTCTGAGCCGACTCCAACGCTTCCGCAACCAGTTTTGCAAGTATCTGCGTAATCTGCATAAGTAGTTCAGACTAGCACGACTCAAAGCTCACAGGTCTATACTGCGNTAAAACTGAAAAATAATATTTCGAGATCCACATCTTGCGGCCAACAAACAAACAACAGTTCTCAGATGAAGCAAGAGAGCATGACTTAACTATTTCTGTTGATGATGCCGAAGANATGCATAGATTCATAAAAGAGGTGGCCCAAGTTTATTTGGTAATCAGCTCAATTGATACGACAGGATTTGAACCGGCATCGATTTTTATGCCGATACCTTCACGCCGAGAATCACAATAGATTGAACAAACATGTTCCTGACATCGCGTACCAATCGATAACCGAAATAGCTCCCCGTATTCGAAGCGGGGCTCTGTCTCCTGTCGACCTAGTTGAAGCCTTGCTCCTACGAATTTCTCGGCTCGATCCCTCTTTGAACGCTTTTCTCAAAGTATGGGGCGATTCAGCGCGAACAGAAGCCCGAATGGCAAAAAGTGAAATTGAGTCGGGTAGATATATCGGACCCCTCCACGGTATCCCAGTTGGACTTAAGGACTTGATCGACGTAGCCGGACATAAGACCACTGGTGGATCGAAGGTACTTGCCGATAATATAGCCAAGTCGGATGCCACCGTAGCCACCCGCCTTAAAGCAGCTGGTGCCATTCTGATAGGGAAACTGAATCTAGTCGAATTCGCCTTTGGCACGACAGGATTGAATCCGTTTACCGGCGATGTAAAAAACCCTTGGGACAGGACTCGAATCACTGCAGGGTCAAGCTCCGGATCAGCCGCTGCAGTTGCATCCGGTATGATCCCTGCATCTCTCGGATCTGACACAGGCGGGTCGATTCGCATGCCAGCATCGGTTTGCGGGATTGCTGGTCTGAAGCCTACATACGGACGCATTCCCAGAACAGGTGTCCTAGACCTTTCTTGGAGCATGGATCACGTAGGGCCTATGGCACGAACGACAGGCGATTGCGCTTTACTGATGAACGCCCTTGCTGGCCCCGACGGTGGTGACCCAACATCATATGCCGGTCCCGTACAAGATTTCACTTCCGGGCTTGAAGAAGGATTGGCGTTGATCAAAATCGGAGTGCCAACCAATTATTTCTTTGAGGATTCAGTAGATCATGAAATATCAGAAGCCGTGCTCTCTTCCATTGACCTCATGGCTTCAAACGGCGCTGAAATCGTCGAGCTGCCGATGCCCTGGGTGGAAAAAGGAAGAGCGATTAATCTAGGCGTGATTCGACCAGAGGCGGTTTCGGCCCATGAGTCTCTACTGGCTAAGTATGCGGATCTTTATTCACCTGGCCTGAGAAAACGTATTCAATCAGGATTCGATATCCCAGCCATCGACTATGTCCGTGCCCAGCGCGCAAGACAGTGGTTCAACCACAATATGTCCGAATCGATGAAACAGGTCGACGTGTTGATCACCCCATCTGTTCCAATTCAGACCCCAATGATCACTGAATGCACTCCACCGGACGGAAATATGGAAGCAGGAAATCAACTTCCCATGTTTACCAGTATCTTTGATGTCACTGGGCAACCATCACATTCGATACCCTGTGGATTCACCAGTAGTGGCATGCCAATCGGAATGATGATTACCGGACATCCATACGACGAAACAACTGTTCTCAGGGTAGGCAATGCATTTGAAAAATTAACCGATTGGCACCAACGTGTACCCACAGATATCCCAGTCTTAAATTAAATTGAAATCTAAATACACACCAAGATCGAAACGAAATACCAGTCGGTATATCGACCGAAAATCCACATTGGCCCAGCGTGGATTCGCTTGCATCGCTCTAGATAGGCCTACTGATGGCGTCAATGTAGGTCACGCGCTAAGAGCCGCTCTGGGTTTCTCTGCTCGAATGGTGATTCTCAGCGAAAAAGACTCGTCAATAAACGTTAGAAAGCTGTCTACGGACCCCGGTCGTGCGTATAGGCACGTACCGATCATAGAAGTAGGAAACATTTTTGACGCTATGCCACATGATTGCACGCCAATAGCCGTGGAAATTACTGACAATGCCATGGATTTAACCACGTTCGTCCACCCTGAACGTGCTTGCTACATATTCGGTCCAGAAAACGGATCAGTAAGTCCAGAAATCCTTAAAAACTGTCCGTACACGGTCCGAATACCCACAACGATGTCACTGAATCTAGGAATGACGGTAAACATCGTTATGTACGATCGCCTCGCAAAGATGACCAGAAGCCGATATTCGTGACCGATTCCCACAAACGAACTTCCGCAGATTCGACTAAAACCCGTAAAAAACGCTTCTACGGATGGAACATTGTTCTGGCGTCAGCTTTAACAAACGGGTTCGGGGGATCCGTCCATTGGCAGGGTTTCACCGTTTTTTTTATCCCAATATCACAGAGCCTCGGACTAACAGCGGCTCAGACCGCCATGCCATTCGCTCTATCTAGGGCTGAGAATGGGTTGACCGGGCCAATCACCGGATGGCTTATCGATCGTTACGGTGTTCGCAGATTGATGCTAATTGGTACGATCATGACCGGAGTCGGTTACGTTTGGCTCTCTCAGACCAGCACTTTTCTCGCNTTCGTTCTGGTCTACTTATTTGTAATATCTCTGGGCTCCTCGACCANCTTCATGCAGGCTTCCACNAGCTGCNATAAACACNTGGTTCTCACGNAACCGCGGTGTNGCTATGTCNATNAACAGCGCTGCATTCAGACTCGGTGGAGCATTTATGGTTCCGCTCCTTTCAGTCGCTGTNCTCCGATGGGGNTGGGAAACCGCNGCNATGTGGGTNGGNGTTGGAATGCTNGTGTTCATNNNTCCATTNGCTTTCNTNTTCAAAAGNTCCCCTGANTCTATCGGTGTAGGNCCTGATGGNGANCCNCTAAAAGAANCAAAGTCANNTCACAAGATTAACNAGGGAGAAATTCGNGATNNTGANGACGAATGGACTNCCNNNCAAGCCGTNCGNACNNGNGCTTTCTGGNCNTTAGCCNTAGGTACNNTTNTAAGGATGTCAGTNCATGGAACNATATTCGTNCATTTTGTNCCNATACTGGTTTGGAAAGGTGAATCCCAGCANATGGCAGCAAANCTTATCGGNCTNNTNGCGTTGTGCTCNGTNCCNATGATTCTTTTCTTCGGNTGGCTGAGCGACAGGATAGGNAGGCANCGACTTTTGGNNGGNTGTTACATNTCCGCTGCATGCTCNCTACTCCTGCTNAATGTGGTNGATGGTCCCTGGCCNATATTTACAGCGNTNTTACTNTTCGCAGGGACTGAGATNGGCTCTGGNNTGAATTGGGCACTGGTGGGCGATTTATTTGGACGTAAGCGCTACGCATTCATCAGAGGTTTGCTTTCACCAATCTACAACCTCGCTTTATTCACAACGCCTGTCGCTGCAGGTTGGATTAAAGATGAAACAGGATCCTATGAGATCGTGCTTTTGAGCGGCGCAGTCTTGCTGATCGCCGCAGCTTTTACGTTCCTATCAATAAAAAAGCCAACGCACTCGCCAGATTTGCTTCCCAAATAGTCAAAACACTAGGTCGTCGATCACTATATATGGTCGGGGCGACAGGATTTGAACCTGTGACCTTTGCACCCCCAGTGCAATGCGCTACCGGACTGCGCCACGCCCCGATGATCCAAAGATAACATCGATCTACTGGCAGTAGATTGTATTTTTAGGTCTTAACAAGCTCGAAAACACATGTGAGACTAAACCATCGGTTGTTATAATTTTAGGTGATTGAAATCAACACTCNGTATCTCGATATATCTTTGATATTTTATGGCTCCAAAGACGATTTCTTACAATTAATGTAAATGCCTAAAGAAGAATCCACAGTAACAAATATCCGGACGCTTCTAGTTCTCGCTGAAACGTTACAAAACCGTGTTCAAGAGATTGTGAGGCGGCTTTGACCTGTCTGACTTACAACACAAAGTTGACTCTCTCGAAAAACAAGCTAGTGAGCCTAGCTTCTGGGAGAATTCGACAAACGCTCAGCTAAAGATGCGAGACCTTGCTGCATTCCGTGGAGAAATTCAGACTTGGTCTGACCTCTCTAATAATGTCGCTAGCACCGTTGAATTATTTGCTTTAGCAGTGGAAGAAGACGATGAGGCTCTCGGCGCCCAATTAAGAGATGATCTGGATGAATACACAAAATCAGTTAACGCTTTGGAATTTGAGCTGCAATTGAGTGGTGAGTACGATGATCGAGCGGCAATTCTTTACGTGAAACAAGGGGCTGGTGGAGTAGATGCCCAAGATTGGGCAGAAATGCTCCTAAGAATGTATACAAGGTGGGCTGAACGACGAGGGTTTGGTGCTGATGTACTGGACTTCACGCCAGGTGATGAGGCAGGAATTAAAAGCGCCGCAATAAAAATCGACGGCAAATTCGCGTACGGTTATTTGCGATCGGAAAGAGGTGTGCACCGTCTGGTTAGGCTTTCTCCATTCGATGCTGATCACCGACGCCACACAAGCTTTGCATTAGTTGAAGTTCTTCCTGAAGCTGACGAATCAGAAGAAGTAAAGGTCAACCAAGACGATCTAAGGGTCGATGTTTTTCGTGCCAGTGGAAATGGTGGCCAGAACGTTCAAAAGAACTCAACCGCTATAAGACTGACACATCTTCCAACTAATCTTGTAGTCGCCGTTCAAAACGAGCGTTCTCAAGCCCAAAATCGTGAAGTGGCTATGCGAATTCTACTATCACGACTCGTAGACTTAGATATGCAGAAAAAAGCAGAAGAACGAGCCAAGTTAAAAGGAGAACACGTGTCAGCAGAATTTGGAAGGCAAGTTCGTAGTTATGTTCAACACCCCTACCAGATGGTAAAAGACCACCGTACTGACTTCCAGACTACTGCTGCACAAGCTGTCCTCGATGGAGATTTAGACGAGCTTTTAAAGTCATACCTAACATCTCAAATGGAATCAGCGCCAGCACCATCCGGCTCAATGTCATAACTAGCCAGAAACCAACACGTATCGGAAGTACATAATTGGCTTATCAGCAGAAAAAAATGACAAAAAAACACTTGCATCTGAGACGAAACATGTTCATTGGCATGGTCGCTTGCCTCGCTTTCATTCTCACCGTCGCTTGCAGTGGCGATTCAGGATCAGAAGCAGATAAGCCACTGTCCACTTCGACACCCCCGCCATCTCGCGCCACAAAACCTAATATTGCTCCTGAATTACAAACGAGTGAAGATGTTGCAGACGATACTGGTGGTACTGCTCCCCGGCAGGGTGGAGTGTTCAATACATTATGGAGCGACCCTCCAACCATCGACCCCCATCTTGTCACCGACGGAACCTCTTATGGTGTCGTGATCGAAGTATTTTCCGGCCTGGTGCGTCTCGGGTCAAATCCCGTAAACCCATTTGAACCCGACCTAGCTGAATCATGGTCGGTTCTTGAGAATGGAACGGTGTACGAATTCAAACTTCGTAAAGATCTGAAATTCTCAAACGGAGATCCAGTGACAGCCCAAGATTTCAAGTGGTCGTTCGAGCGTGCCGCACATCCCGACACAGCGTCGACAGTCGCGGAAGAGTTCTTGGGAGACATCGTAGGAATCAAGGAGATTGTCGAAGGTACGGCAACAACCGCCGAAGGTATAGAAGTTGTAGACGAACGAACGCTCAGACTTACCATTGATGCCCCTAAAGCATATTTCATCGCCAAACTGACGTATCCTACAGCTTTCGTTCTGAATAAAAGTAACGTTGAGTCTCTTGGGCGCAAGTGGACTGATAAACCTGTAAGTACTGGTCCGTTCAACCTGAAAGAATACCGAATCGGTCAACGCATACGCTTGGAACGAAACAACAACTATTGGGGTCGTCTTGCCTACTTAGACGAAGTGGTGTTCAACCTTGCNGGCGGCGTATCGATGGCAATGTATGAGAACGATGAAATCGACATAACCAGTGTTGGACTCGCAGATCTTGAACGCGTCCAAGACCCTACTGAGGATATCAATCGTGATCTTGTCGAAGTGCCACCTAATTTCGCTGTTTCGTACGTAGGTTTCAACATGAAAGAGCCGCCATTTGATGATGCGGCTTTCAGGCAGGCGTTAAACCATTCAGTAGATAAACAGTTAATAGCCGATCAAGTCTTTTCAAATCTCGTAAAACCAGCATACGGGATTATCCCTCCTGGATTTCCGGGGTTCTCGCCTGATATCGATGGGCTTGAATTCGATCCACAACTAGCCAAAGATCTCCTCGCTCAATCCGCATACGCAGATCCAACCAAACGTCCTCGAATCATTTTGACCGTTCCTGGCACTGGAGGATCGCCAGGTCTAACCACAGAAGTGGTTGCCGATATGTGGCGTCAGAACCTGGGCATAGAAATCGAGATACAACAGGTCGAATGGGCAACATACATCCAAGATCTCCATCGTGGCAGACTGCAAGCTTGGAGTGGCCTTTCTTGGCAGGCTGATTACCCAGATCCACAAACGTTTATCGACGTTCTATTCCGATCTAACAGCGCTATCAACTACGGTGGCTACGCCAACGATCAGGTTGACGAATATGTAGTTTCCGCCCAAACCGAACAGGATGCCACCAAACGAGTAAAGTTCTACAACGATGCAGAACAGATTGTCGTATCAGAGGCAGCATGGTTGCCCTTATGGTGGGGGGTAGACTCCAAGGCGCTCGTCAAGCCATGGATAAAAGACTACGTATTTTCATCGATGACAATACCGAAATTCAAAAACGTATGGATCGACAAGTAGTAGTTAACTTGTACAGTGCGACTGAAGATACACAAAACGGGGCATGGATAAAATAGGATCGGCAGGGCTTACTGCTTTATGCCTGAGCACTTATCTCGTTATGACCGAAGTTCGGGACAGACGACCAAACACGGAGAACTATAACCGCCGATGCTGGTATACATCCTCAGGCGCCTACTTTGGACGCCCGTGCTGCTTCTTTTAGCGGCGTTCTTTGTATTCTTCATGGGAACGGTCGCTCCAGGCGATCCCGCTGAGCTTCGATTGGGTAATCGTGCTACTCCAGAAAGAGTAGATAGGCTTCGAGAACAGCTTGGATTAAACGATCCGCTACCAATACGTTACATGCGGTTCATAGGCAATGCCCTCAAAGGGGACTTGGGCGAAAGCTATGTTTTCCAAGGCAAAACAGTAACTTCCCTGATAGGTCCACGATTATTGGTTTCGCTGCAATTGAACATAGCTGCCTCCATAGTTGCACTTGGTATTGGATTGCCTCTTGGTTTTTATGCAGCAAAACGTCAAGGCACAAAAACTGATCCCGCAATCCTGATTTCAATGTTGATTCTGTACGCTATGCCCGTATTTTTTACCGCACCATTCCTTATCTTGTTCTTCGCCGTCAAACTTCACTGGGTACCTGCATCCGGTTGGAACGGAATGTTTTCAACCCAAGCTATTCTCCCCGCTCTGACCATCGGTATTCCAGGCGCCGCAATCTTCGTTCGACATATGCGTGCAAGTACCCTGGAAGTAATAGGGCAGGAATATATACGCACCGCACGTGCCAAAGGAATGTCAAACTTTGTAATCAATTACCGACATGTTGCTCGAAACGCGCTTTTGCCAATTCTGACCTTGCTCGGGTTCACGTTTGCAGGTATTTTCGGCGGATCGCTCATCGTGGAATTAATATACGGGATCCCAGGAGTTTCAAGGCTTTCGCTAGATGCGATATTCCAGCGTGATTTCCCAGTCCTCACCGCATTCGTACTACTTGGATCCCTAATGTTGGTACTGGCAAATCTTGTCATAGATATTGCCTATACCTTCATCGACCCCCGCATAAGGCTGAAGTGAATATATGACAAACGTCATGAACACAGATTCAGCAATAAATCAGCTTAAAGGCTCACGAAGCCANTGGCGGCAAGTATGGGCNAACTTTCGCCGCCGTCGCCTGGCTTTCATAAGCTTAGTAATCGTGACTATGATCTATCTACTCGGAATTGTTGCTCCTTTGATTCAGACTCATGACTACCAAGATACGAACATAGGTAAAACCCAACAAGGACCAGATGCTGAAAACTGGCTGGGNACCGATCGATTAGGNCGGGATATTTATACACGCGTAGTTTGGGGTATTCAGACAACCGTGATCATCACCGCCACAACACTTATTACTGGAAGTCTTTTCCTCGGGGTNACCATGGGTTTAATTGCTGGTTACTTCCGAGGCTGGATCGATGCGGGAATTATGCGCGTAGGAGAGGTTATTTCTGCCTTCCCAGACATCTTGTTAATTATCCTGTTAGCTGCCACCCTTCGACCTAGGATCGTGGAATTAGCGCGTACTATTGAAGACTCCACCAACATAACGGGTTTNGTCAGTTCAGGTGTGGTTGACTATCTAGTCATAGGCATAGCCCTNTTACCTCTCAGTTGGTTTGGAATGATGCGNCTGGTACGTGGACAAGTGCTGGCCTTGCGCGANGCAGAGTATGTTGAAGCCGCCCGTGCCATGGGAACGTCTACGCCTAGAATACTTTTCCGACACATACTCCCAAACGTTGTTAGCCCGATCATAGTTTCGGTNAGCTTCGGTATCGGCGCCATCGCGTTGTCAGAGGTTGTTTTGAGTTTTTTCGGTCTAGGTGTTCAACCGCCACGTCCGAGTCTCGGTGTGATGATTGGTGAAGTGACAGCCCGTGGAGGCGCCAGCGTTTCAGTATTACGAGATCATCCTGAGCAATTACTTGCCCCNATTATAGTCGTGTGGCTNTTGATTTTCTGCTGGAATATTGTTGGCGACGCCCTTAACGACGTACTCAACCCTCGGGCACGTTAATTTCCAAAAAATAGCATTCCTGTTTTTTTCCGTGTNGTTACACGTAANCGTAGCGCATCTCAAATCANTCACATNCATTACTAGCTGTACACGGTTCCATGTCTCTATTTTTTTGACTAAACAAACTACCGTGTATCCGTTCAAGTGTAGCGTTACAGGTACATATCAAGATAGATACACCCTTACTCACCGCGCCTGTTGGCCAATGTGTTAGCTGTGAGATTATGTAAAGTTTCGTGCCCAGAAAAGTGACGTTCCAGTTCACTGACCATCTCTTCAAAAAATCGCGTTCGAGATCGTGNTGAGGTACCTGCAATATGTGGTGAAAGGAATACATTAGGAAGCTCTCGAATCCTTGAGTCTANTGGGACTGGCTCCGGGTCAAACACATCCAAGCATGCTGTGATATCGCCACGCTCTAGCCGTGCAATTAGAGCGAGTGAGTCAACGATTGCACCCCGAGACACGTTCACAAAAACAGATCCTGGCTTGATTCTATCAATCTCTTTCCGACCCAGCATCCCCAGGGTTCTAGGTGTAAGCGGTGCTAAGCAAACGACAACATCAGGTNTAGATAACACAACATCTAAAGAGGTCAATGTAAACCCGAGCGAACTCGCCAATTCAGACTGTACATANGGGTCATGAACGAATAAATCCACATNAAACGGCTTTAGAAACTCTATCAATCGCCGAGCAATGTAACCCGCACCAATAAGCCCAACCGTCTTGCCTGTGAGTTCTTCATTATGAGCGAATTCCGGGAGCGATTCCCTATGGTCAGCAGTTCCCCACACCTCACCGGCAATCAGTTGTCTGAAATGAACTCCAGCATTACGCANGCCAATCAAAATCATGCCCAATGCCCACTCTGCTACTGGATAAGAAGAGCCATGTGTCGTATCGACGGTACGAATTTTTCGAATCGAAGCAGCCTCAATATCGATTCGCTGTGCGAATCGATCACCCTCTAGNTCACCCACNAGCGACANTCTTTGTGACGCAGCGAATACCGACTCATCGACTCTGGGGGAACCATGACAAACGATTAGTGCATCCAGCCCCTTGGTAAATTGGATAAATTCAGACTTAACTTGACTTGACGTTTCAGGAGCATTGTCCCANCTTGTCTCTTCATCAAACTCTTTCCACTGGAAATNAGCAAATTCCCTAAGACGAACTAAGTCGATTTCGGCTAAAAATAATTCGTGTACTTCTTTATTGCAGGCAATTCCTACCTGCGGAACATTTCCAGTCATTCAGCGTTCTCCAAATGCATATATTGGGGTGAATTTTGTACAGCGNCGATAAACTGAACTTCATATTTTTGGGATGCTACTATGATCCAATTCACCAGAAAGTATGAACCGANGTTCATCATTGGAGCATCTCTGTGAGTTATTTTCAATCTAGAAGATCCGCGATATTAGCCCGAAAGGGAGCAGTCGCCACTAGCCAACCACTTGCGGCCGTCGCAGGACTCCAAATTATNAAAGATGGAGGTAACGCTATTGACGCAGCTGTTGCTACCGCAGCTGTGCTAAACGTCGTCGAGCCAATGTCTACCGGTATCGGTGGCGATATGTTCGCACTCATCTGGGACAAAAACGAACGAAAGGTTATAGCTTTGAACGGATCGGGGCGCCAGGCGGNCGCGGCCAATGTTGATGACGTTCGAAAGTCCGGATTTGATTCAATTCCAAATAACCTCGAGGGCAGTCAATTTGCCGTCAGTGTTCCAGGTACGGTACATGGTTGGGAAACCGCANTAAATTCATACGGTCGAATGACCTTGAAAGAAGTGTTAAAACCTGCAATCGATTATGCTGTAAACGGATATGCCGTTTCGGAAGTAATTGCTCACAGCTGGGGATCAATCGAAACCGTAACCAAACTTAACCACAGACCCTCGGGGAAAGAACTACTTCCAGGAAAACTTGGAGGTGCTCCCAAATATGGCGAAATAGTTACTCTCCCTGAACTGGGCCGCACTTTACAGATGATTGCGGAGGGTGGAAGCGATGCATTTTACAAAGGGGAAATCGCTAAAAAGACCGCTGAATTCATTCAGTCTGAAGGTGGGTGGCTCACAGAATCAGATTTAGCAAACCATCACTCAGACTGGGATGAAGCGATAAGTGTCAACTACCGAGGTGTCGATATTTGGGAGTGCCCACCTAATGGCCAAGGGATNGCAGCATTNATAGCACTAAACNTGGCTGAAGGTTTTGATATCGCTTCGATGGGTGCTCAATCACCAGATCGATATCACTATTTGATCGAGTCNATGCGGCAAGGATATGCAGATGCATTCCAGTACGTAGCCGACCCTCGGGTAACAGAGGTTCCGATTAGCCCNTTACTGAGCAAGGATTATNCCAATCGCCGACGCGCTNAAATATCTGGTGTCGCAACAAATCCTAACGTCTCTTACGGAGATCCGATGGGTGGAGCGGATACTGTTTACCTCACTGCGGTCGATGANGAGGGCACTGCTTGCTCACTAATCAACAGTCTGTTCAACGGATTCGGGACCGGCCTAGTTGTACCCACATTGGGAATGGCTCTCCAGAACCGAGGATCGTTATTCTCGTTCGACCCAGAACACCCAAATTATCTTGAAGGAAACAAACGACCATTCCAGACAATCATCCCTGCCATGGCTACCAGAGACAATGAAATGTGGCTCAGCTTCGGTGTGATGGGCGGTTTCATGCAGCCACAAGGGCATCTACAGGTTGCGTCTAACATGATTGACTACTCTATGGATTCACAGCAGGCCCTAGATGCTCCTAGGTTTAAGGTAGAAGTTGAAGGCAGCCANGACGTGCTGGTCGAAGAAGATCTTTCTGCTGATACGGTCAATGAACTTAAGAAACGCGGCCANACTGTCCAAGTGNTATCAGGATACGATCGGGGAAGCTTCGGTGGCGGTCAAGTCATATCACGCAACCCGGAAACTGGCGTACTAACCGCAGGCTCCGAACCACGCAAGGACGGCACAGCTGTTGGCTGGTGACATCTTCCAAAACTCAATGTAAACGGAATCAAACCGCCCGCCAATTGATTCAGGCGGTTTTGTTGAACAGAAAATATCTATATAGAATTATAAGGATTTATTAAAACTATTTAGGAATATATAAGAAAAATATGAACTTACGGGTTAAGGACGTCGCTACTCGATTAAACATCAGCGAAAAAACCGTGTACAAGTGGCTGCGTGATGGTCTCCTGCCAGCTAGGCGAATTGGCAAAACGTGGATCATAACTGAAGAGGCACTGCATTCGGTCAGCACCCCCGCAAACCTTATCTCTCAAAGCAATGCAATCGGTTCACATTCATACCCATTAATCACATCTAACGTCGAATTAACCACCGATTACCTAAAGACGTCACCAACTCATTCAGACGGCGAAACTCTAAAAAAATTTATCGATATCCTAGCTGGTGCCACACAGCAAGGGTTAAACAAGGTTCTGGGCCCAAGAAGCTCCGACCAAAGTACTATAGAAAATATCGCAGCCTCACTTGACACAGCAGAAGGCGAAATTTTACTACAGGGAATCGGCCTCAGAGAATTTTTTGGTGAGAAAAGGTATACAACCATTCTCCGGCAAATGTCCTCAGATGACCGTCCGGTTCAAGTTAGAGCGATCCTTGTTAATCCCGTTAGCGAGTTTGCGCGCGCTAGAGCTGTAGCAGAAGATGGACTACAGTTTGACGATGAAGGACGATTCAAAAGTGGCCCACTATACAACGACAGCTGGCGTAGCTTAAATGTCATCGCTGACCTAAAAAAACAATCAGAATTAAGAACCCGATTCGGAATAGACGTAAGATTTGTTGATCATTGGCCGTCGGTATACATGGTTATGACAACAAAATCAGTGTTCGTGGAGACATACCATTTCGGGAAACCTGACTCTGCGTTAGATGGCAGTTCCATAGACGGGTTAGTTCCCATGTTTCACTTCGAATCTTCCAGTTCATACGCACAGATTCTTCGCCAACACTTCAACTACATCTGGTCAGGATCGAATCCGCATATAAAAACCTTTTCGCTCGGTGAAATCGCAGAGGCAATGCAGGTGACTTTTTAGTCCAATTAGCCAAGTGTCAGCAAGGTAGCTCTGCAAATTAGAACGGGCTTTTGGAAACCACATTAAATTGGAAGCTTGTTACCACCAATTATCAATCAATGTGTTGCCGAGGGACCATAATGGTCCGCTCATCAGGAAGTCCGCTTTTTGTTACAGTCACACGCGAAGTTGCCTCAAATTCTTTTACCCCGAGTTCAGTTAACAGCCGCTGCATTTCGGCGCCCGGCTTTCCTGATTGTGAATCATAACCAGATGGCACAACAATCTTCGGCTCAAGATTCCTAATCGCGTTAGATAATTCATCTGGTTCNAGACCTTGGGATTCCGTGTTAATTATCAGGACATCCACCTTACTAATTTGTTCAACAGAATGCGCNGACGGCTGGGAGCCGGGATTGCCTAACATAGCAACCTGCAACCCATCTGCATCTACTATATAGACGGTATTTATCTTCTTAGATATCGCGGGGTTGTCTGCTGGCGTGGCGACTCCCCGAATACTAAGTCCTCCAATTTCATACTCNCCTGGNCCTGTCAAAATTTGAAAATCATTAGAACTNTGGTCTTGATCGCCATCACTGCTATATACAAAGACCGTATTNGCGTCCTTCAACTTAGTAGGGGATGGCAATTTACCCTGATGGTCCACCACGACAACCCCTACTGAAGACCGCACTTCGAACGTAGATTTACCGAGCCAACGTATTTCCATGCGAGCGTTCCTTAATTCGATCAATTTAAGCCCAAGTATTAGATCAATTCTCGCCACTTGGAGGCGNTTCAAANACCAATTTAACTATGCGCCCGCACAAGCGTCAACGAAAAGNTCCAATGATGGCAATAATTGAGATGTAACCCGAGATATAACAACTACCTATTTTNGGGATCGATACGAATACCCCAACAGCCAATCAAATACTGTTTGAACTGACGCGTTAATATACTCAACGCACAAAACAAGGAAAACCGACCAACAAACTTGCCACTAAATTCATTATTGTTCNCGCGCCTNNCCTGTATGAGTAGCATCAGGTAAACATTGAATCCGGATGATATTAATTAAACTANCAGAAAGAATCATCAAGTTCATCCCACTCACAAAGGGACATTTGCCGTTGACACTCGTGAAAAATNCATGCTAGGTTCANNANAANCTANCACTNACCGTGTATTTGATCCGTCAGGNATAAATATGCTGACTCTGTCCTCTCGAAAGAGAGANATCCTAAAATTTATTGTCTCTGAACATGTTCAGACAGCGTCTCCTGTTGCTTCTAGTACAGTCGCTCGTTCGACGAGTCTCAAAGCTAGTCCAGCAACTATACGAAACGAAATGGTTGCGCTCGAAGAAGATGGATTCATACTCCGCNCCCATGTTTCGGCAGGTGGNGTGCCGTCCGACCGTGGCTATCGACAGTTCGTAGCNTCACTTAATCCACAGGCAACCTTGCATCCAACCGTCGCAGCCCGCGTGGACGAGGAATTCCACACGGTTCAAACATACGTAGAGGAATGGGTAAACTCTTCCTCTGAGATCCTAGCTGGCTTAATGGGGACTCTTGCTTTCACCACACTACCCCAATCCGCTCCAGCACCAGTGAAGAGCGTTGAGTTATTACGTCTACAGGAAATGCTATTAGTAGTAATTTTAGTATTACAGGAAGCAAGTGTTTACAAGCAAATCATCAGGATCGATTCATCTCTTAGCAACTCTGAAATTGAGCACGCGCGTAATCGATTAAATGAAGCGATAGTCGGCGTTCCAGTGCACAGCCTGCCAGATCGCGTATCCCACGTTAATACAGGTTTAGAAAGACTGGCTTTTGATTCAGCCCTTACGGCTCTAAAGCGGCACAATAATGGCTCACGTACAGAAAACCGATTTAGTGGTATCAGTAAACTCTTCCGACAACCAGAAATGATTGCGAACCCCGTTATGGCCGAAGGCGCTACTTGGATTATCGAGGATCCATCCGCCATATCAACATTAGACGAATCCACAGATACCCACGGGACAGCTAGTGTCGTAATTGGTGAGGAAAATACGGAGGAGGCACTGAAAAATTTCTCTGTCGTCTTCAGTCGATACGGTACTTCAAATACAGCCGAAGGCATTATTGGGGTAATGGCACCGACCAGAATGAGATATGGTACCGCCATTCCATCTGTACGCTATATCGCACGACAGCTCAACGAAATAACCACGATGGTCTACGGCTAGTATCTATCGACAGTTCGTTAAGTCAAATTCCGTTCGCCTAGATTTCAATATTCGTTCGGTTTTGGGGCATATCGAGGCTACAATTAGTACGACAGACTAATTCACAGCCGTAAATGAAATAAAACCCTGACTACGGGATACGTGTCCGCCTTTCCTATGACAACCAGCAAACGTGATTATTATGAGGTTCTAGGTGTCTCCCGTGATGCGACACAAGAAGATCTCAAAAAGGCATTTCGAAAACAAGCGCTAAAGTTTCATCCCGATCGCAATAAAGAATCTGATGCAGGCGAGCGGTTCAAAGAAGTAAACGAGGCGTATCAAGTCTTAAGTGATCCCCAGCGCAAGGCTCAATATGACCAGTTCGGTCACGCAGGTGTCAACGGTCAGCAAGGTCATGGCTTTGATGGGTTCGAGGGATTTGGGGGCTTTGGAGACATATTTGACTCCTTTTTCGGTGGTTCAAGCAGACAAGCTCCTAACCGAGGAGCGGATTTAGAATTTCAAATCAATGTTTCTTTCCGAGACGCTGCATTTGGAGTCCCAAGAGAACTCAAAATAAATCGAATGGAAACCTGTGACCGATGTGAGGGAGGTAAGGCCGAACCAGGCACTGATGTTGTCGAATGCCCGGGTTGCCATGGAGAAGGCAAGGTTCGTCGTACTCAGCGAACATTCTTTGGACAGTTCGAACAAGTAACCACTTGCCCTACGTGTCAAGGAGAGAAACAGACGGTGCAAACCGCCTGCAAAAAATGTTCTGGCCGTGGCAAAGAACGAAAATCTCGCAAAATAGAAGTCCAAATTCCAGCTGGGATCGAACATGGAACCAAGCTCTTAATACATGGAGAAGGCGAAACAGGTGGAAGAGGTGTTCAAAGCGGCGATCTTTATGTCCATATAGGTGTGGAAAAAGACAAGATCTTCGATCGTAAAGGTGACGATATACTGATGACTGCAGAACTCGACATAGCGATGGCCACTCTTGGCGGCATTATCAATATTGAAACACTCGATGGNTCGACAGATATTGAAATTAAACCTGGGACTCAATCCGGAACGATCCAACGAGTCAAAGGAGCGGGTATTCAACACATGGGTGGCTCCGGTCGTCGAGGAGATCAACTCGTCGAGCTCAACATTATTACCCCCAGGAAACTTGATGAACGCCAAACCCAACTGTTACAAGAACTCGCAGAATCGTTTGGACTGAAGCGAGTCGGCAAGGGATCAGGAAACCGCCANGGATTTTTCGGACGATTGAAGGATGCCTTCAACAATGAGGAACACAACCCTTAAATAACGGCTCAGATCCGAATAAAGGCTTTTAGATGCGTTGGCTACAAATCANCATCATTTCACCACCAGAATATNTNGAGCCTCTAACACACCTATTCAACCTCCACGGTGAAGGCTCAGCATCAGTAGAACATCCCGGCGGATACAACCCAGATGAAGGGGAGATCCCAGACCCTACCGATTGGNTCACTATAAAAGGCTGGCTCCCATTCGACGATACCACCAGTAGTCGTAAAACTGCAATCAACGTGGGAGTTCGACTGATCAGACATTTCGTGGATCTACCAGAAATTGAAGAACGCGAAGTCAACGATGAGGAATGGCGAAATCAAAAATTCAAACNCATTAGAATAGGTACNAATCTGATGATAGTCCCCAAGTCCGCGGAATTTACAGGAAAAACATCTGACGTGGTGATAACACTAGAGCCAGGATTAGCATTTGGCACNGGGCATCATCCAACGACACGCATGTGCTTAGAAGAAATAGAAACAACCGTAAAACCAAATGACCGATTTCTAGACGTGGGCTGCGGNTCGGGGNTACTTTCTATCNCAGCTCTGGCACTTGGAGCTCAGCACGCTATAGGAGTCGACATCGAAAATGATGCAGTAAATGCCGCTATAAGGAATTTANATGATGCAGGGTTCTCCGCTCAATCAACAATCCTGTCNGGTGAGTTACCNCAAGATAAAATTACGGATGGAGATTTCGACGTTGTNGTGGCNAATATAGCTGCCAACGTACTCATAAAAAACGCCNAANCACTTGTCGCTACCGTTGCANANGATGGCGTCATAATCGCTTCAGGNATGCTGAAAACTCGAGTTGACGACGTCGTGTCAGCCTTTGAATCTGCTGGAGGAAAAGTTCAATCCACTAGGCAAATAGAAGACTGGATTACGACTTTGATAACAAGATCCAAATAATGCATCGCTTCTACGTACCAGACATTGATGCGACACGCCAGATAATACCACTTAGAGGTTCGATCGCTCGACAGATCAGAAATGTTTTACGAATAGAAGTGGGTAAGAGAGTGCGGCTCTTCAACGGGGTGGGGTCTGAATGGGAAGCAGAAATTTCCCGAATAGGCAAAGATGAGATATCAACAACATTAATTTCAATGGTNGAAGCAATCCCAGAACCTTCCATCAAGATCACCATGCTCCTCGGACTGGCTAGACCAGAACGCATTGAGTTGGCTATTCAAAAATGCAGTGAACTGGGCGCAGTGAAGTTCATACCGATAATTTCAGAGCGGGTACAAGGTGCCAATTCACGAACTCCTTCAGTGAAANGACTTGAGCGATGGAAACGTATTGCTGTCGAATCAGCGGAACTGAGCGGACGTACAATCATTCCATCGGTAGGACAACCCATATCTCTCATGGACGCCGTCANCCAGGCCCTTATAACCGAGAATGTCCTGTGCATGTGGGAAGAAAATATTGATGAGTCGAAATCTCTTAGAGTCGCCNTAAGATCCTTTAAAAAACATCCAGTCGGCCTCACTACACTGATCGGCCCACCTGGCGGTTTCAGCCAAAAAGAAGCACTNGCGATTCAAAAGTCAGGTGCCCAGTTGATCACCTTGGGACCCAGAGTCCTCCGCAGTGAAACTGCGGCCATCACCGTAATGTCGGCAATTTTGTATGAAATGGGTGATTTAGGTGGTTAGGTACCGTAATGCTTATTCTCAGGCTGCAGTGTNCGAANCATTAAATCATTTACAACCTTTCGAGGTGAAGCACCTTCAAACAATACAGNATGTGTCGCTGTAGTGATTGGCATATCGATATCAAGTTGGTGAGCCAGCCGAACAGCCGCTTGGCTCGTAGGNGCGCCTTCAACCGTTTGTCCAAGCTCTTTAAGAACTGATTGCAGATCTNGACCCGACGCAAGGCCGAATCCAAGTCGATAGTTACGACTCAAGGTCGAATAACAAGTTACGATCAGGTCGCCCATGCCGCTCAAACCCGCAAAAGTGTCAGCCTTCGCACCCATGGCAACCCCCAACCGAGTTATTTCGTGCAGCCCCCGGGTAACGTATGCTGCCTTGATATTTGCCCCGAGGCCTGCACCATCGATAAACCCAGCTCCAATGGCAACAATATTTTTCAGGGCGCCACCCAACTCAACACCCTTGACATCTTCACTACGGTAAACACGAAAAACATCGGAACTAAGGATAGATTGGACAGATTCACTCACACTAGAACTTGGAAANGCGACTGTAGCCGATGAGATCTTACCTGCTGCAATTTCTGGCGCAAGATTAGGGCCAGAAAGGACACCTATATTGTCTAGACAAAATCCAGGCAACTCTTCAATAATCACCTCGGACATACGTTTTCCGGATTCAATCTCAATGCCTTTGGTTGCNCACACAATGCTAGTTACGGCAGACAGAGCATACGAAATGTGTTTCAGATTTTCACGAACGCTTACTGAAGGTACAGCCACTATCACGAGTTCAGATTCTGAAAAAGACNNATCGAGGGATGCGGACACACTCATAGACGCTGGGAACTGGACTCCCGGCACTGATCTTTCATTGACACGCGATCTCTCAAGCTCTGCTGCCCGTGTTTCACTACGAGACCACAAAACGGTTTCATATCCAGTGCGTGCTAACAGTATTCCAAGGGTGGTCGCCCAAGCCCCGGTACCAACAATTCCTATGTGTTTCACATAAGCAGTTTACGCGGTTCATTGTGCCCTGCGCGGGGCAGGCTTGTTTTCTAGCTTGGATTCATCACCTTTTACAAGCCGTCCAATATTAGATTGGTGACTCCAAATGATAAGAATGGAAACTGGTATCGCAAAAAGCAAATCCCAACGATCATGATCCCATCCAAAAATTGTCACCTCAAAAGCACTAAAAACTATCAAAGCACCCAAACTCAGACTGGTTCCGATTACCGATCCAAGCGAAACGTACTTCGATAACACAGCGATAATCACCCCACTAAATGCTATAACCGCTGAAAATGGGGAAATAATAGCCAGGGCTCCCAGTCCAGCAGCAACACCCTTGCCACCTCTAAATTGGATATACACTGGGAACATGTGCCCTAAGACCGTAACTGCCCCAGCTGAGGCAATCAGCCAAGCATCTGCTTCAACCAGATAACGTGCAACGCCTGTAACTAATAGCCCTTTCGTAATATCAGAGGCTAAAACAACTGCCCCCGCACGAGGACCCAACGTACGATTTACGTTAGTCGCCCCTGATCCACCACTTCCATAACTACGAATATCCACCCCGCGCCATAGGCGTCCAATTATGACGCCCGAAGGTATCGCTCCGAAAAAATAGGCGCTGACCAGAACAACTACTGTAATGCTGAGATCATTCATCTTGCCGACTTTGGAAAATCATCTTAATAGGAGAACCCACGAACCCAAACCTATCTCGCAATTGATTCTCAAGATATCTACGGTAGCTGAAGTGTATTAGTTCTGGATGACGAGTGGTGAATTCGAACGTTGGAGGAGAAGACCTACTTTGCAAGCACCGGATAATTCTGGGACGTCGACGGCCGAAACCTGGTAAAGGATTCTCTCCCATTGCATCAAAAATCGCTCGGCTCACTTCGGATCTTGGAANCTGNTTGGAAAACTCCCTGTACACGCTCATAATCGTTGGGAATAGTATCTCCACACCACGGCCTGTNAGAGCTGAAGTAAACACAATTGGCACTTCAGGGATAAATTTAAATCGGTTATGAACTTCTGCTTGAACTTGGGTCTTCTCAAGCTTTAATTTTTTNGATAAATCCCACTTGTTCACTACTATNACTGTGGCCCGTGAAGCATCGTCGATATACCCGCCAATGTGTGTATCTTGCGAAGTGACAAATTCAGTAGCATCCAATACCAAAACAGCGACGTAACAACGTTCGATAGCACCAATGGTTCTAATAGCACTATATTTTTCAATCCCAGNATCAGTTTTCCCGCGACGACGCANTCCGGCGGTATCTAAAAACGTGATTCGTTCGCCCTCATAATCAAATAAAGAATCTACAGTGTCACGAGTGGTCCCAGCAACCGGGCTCACAATAGCGCGCTCTTGTCCGGTCAAAGCATTAAACAACGCGGACTTGCCAGCGTTAGGTCGTCCGGCGATCGCTACTTTAATAGTGCTCTGACTGATCGGCTCATGTTCAAATATAGGCAGCTGCTCAAAAACAGACTGCATGAGATCAGATATACCAGTATCGTGATAGGCACTAATCGGATGTGGTTCGCCAAGACCGAGCTCAAAAAACTCGTAAATCATATCTTCTCGCGAAAGGGTATCTACCTTGTTTGCTGCTAAAACAACTGGCTTCCCAACTCGGCGCAGCATATCAGCCACATCTTGATCGGCATCAATTACGCCATCATTCACATCCACCACGGCAATGATAGCGTCAGCCTGATTTAAGGCTATCCTCACCTGATTCTTAATATCACCCCAAAGCAACTCNTCATGAGGTCGNTCCTCTACTCCGGCGGTATCCACGATCAAATACCGATGTCGTCCCCATTCAGCGTCCATCGAAACACGGTCACGAGTAGTGCCNGGAATATCGCTAACAATAGCAATTCGTCGACCTGCCAAACGGTTGAACAAAGTCGACTTTCCCACATTGGGTCTTCCGATTATTGCTACTACTGGCAAAGCCATTTTAATATCCTAAAGTTTCTTCACGGGCCGGTTGGTGAACAACCAATANATNTTCAAGGACAGTTAAAGCGAATTGAGTAAATTCAACCCAGTGAAAAATTAAATCAANTTTTCCATGAGAGCAGCTTGTGCCCAAAGCCGATTTTCTGCCTGATCAAATGCTATTGACCTTGGATCGTAAAGAAGNCCGCCTGAGATTTCCTCTCCCGGATGCGCTGGAAGATCGTGCATGAATTTCACATTTGAAGATGCCCGATCTAGCATTGCAGGGTTGACCTGGTAGCCTTCAAACGCTGCTAAACGTTCGGTNTTTTCTGACTCCTGACCCATACTTGTCCACACATCGGTATAAACGATATCNGCATCAATCACAGCTTCCCGCGGGCTGGTTACCTGAGTCACACAACCTCCTACATGTTCACCATATCCATTTGCACCATCAACCGAATCAACAGAAAGTTTGTATGCATCTGGTGATGCAATTGTCATGTGCCCACCCAAACCTGCCACTGCATACCCAAGACTCAAAGCAACATTATTGCCATCTCCTATAAATGCCACTTTGGCACCTGCAACACTTCCTAGCTGCTCAGTAATCGTCAGTATGTCAGCAAGAGCCTGGCACGGGTGTTCATATTCAGTAAGAGCATTAATCACCGGAACTGACGCGTTTGCTGCAAATTCTTCGATCGTAGATTGCAGAAACGTCCTAATTACAATGATGTCAGATANGCGCGACATAACATGCGCAACATCGGCTACGGGCTCCCTCTTGCCGAGTCCGACCTCTTCAGGGCCGAAATAAACAGGATTTCCGGCTAATTTTTGAGTCCCTACCCAAAATGAAAGCTTGGTGCGTAACGAAGGTTTTTCAAAGANGATCGCAATTGATTTGTCAGCAAGCGCGTTACTTGGTAACCCAGATTTCAGTTCGGTTGCTCGATCGAGTATCGATTGAATTTCATGAGAAGCAATATCGCTAAACTTAAGAAAGTGATTAGACATTAGTGTGACCTCGGCTCATATTTGAAATGAAAAAAGANGCACTAGCCGTCAAATTCTTACGCATCCTTAAATCGGTTTCGCCAAGACGGAGAACATTTTTGNTACAANTTCTAGCGTCAGGTTTCTCTGGCCAAGAATTGAGATTAAGATTTCCTTTTTAAAACCANCCTATTCACCTGGTAGATTTTTATTCTAACTCGGCATCACAAACAAAACTACGCTGGAGTAAATTTCAACAAAGTTTGACCGTCTTCACTATGCTCAAANACTGCTNTTAATGACATTCCGATCCGTAAAGCCTCGGGTTCAAGGTCAACACCAACAATGTTTGTTGGAACAATCACACCTTCTTGTAATCGCACGAGAGCTGTTATGTACGGCACATCGCCAACGAACCCCATGTGAGGAGCGGTATGAACAATAGCAAATGTAAAAAGTTCCGCCTCACCTGATACCTTCACCCATTCGATTCCTTCGCTACCTTTATGAGGCTCAGATATTGAAAAATTACGCGGATAGAATTGAAATGCGCCGGTTGTAGTCGAACGCTGAAGCCAAATTTCTTCATTTTTGAGCCCTGCCCAATAGCGATCCGATTCGGGCTGGGGCACTGGCTGTGGTTTTGGAGTTGTATTCTTCATATCGTTATTGAACCCCCAATACAACCGTCCCAGTAGAAGATAATAGGCCGCCAGTGCCGTGTGCAACCGCCAGATCACAGTTACCTAACTGACGTTCGCCTGCCTGCCCACGTAACTGGCGTACTGCCTCAACTATAGTAAAGATCCCATACATTCCGGGGTGTGTATAAGAAAGACCACCTCCATTAGTGTTCAGTGGAAAATCTCCACCCGGTGCGGTTCTTTGAGAAGCTACTAGGTCAGGGCCTTCACCCGGAGCGCAGAATCCAAGATTTTCTATACTCACCAATACCGTGTAGGTAAATGAATCGTAAATCATCGCAAGATCAAGGTCTGAGTGGGTTATTCCAGCCATCTCCAATGCTTGCGGTCCAGTATGCATCCCAAACGCTTGGGTTAAATTAGGCATCTGGGAAATCCCTGAATGATCATGCCCTTCACCGGCACCCAAAATAGTTACGCTACCATTTTTCGCATCCCGTGCACGTTCGGGAGTAGTAATTACAATCGCAGCGCCAGCATCTGTTACTAGGCAACAATCGAGTAGGTGGAACGGCCACGCAACCCATTTCGAGTTGTGATAATCCTCGAACGTAACCGGTTTATCATAAAAATAAGCCATTGGATTGAGATTGGCCCATTTCCGAGTCGAAACGGCAATCTCTGCCATCGCCTGTCGGGTCCGATCCTCACCGTACTCGTGCATATACCGGCGCGCTGCCATTGCATACGAAACAGGCGGGCCGATGATGCCATACGGAGCCTCATATTGCGCCATTGGGGTGCCGGGATTACGTGGAATCGGTGCACGATCGGATCGACCCGACTGACCGTGAGTGATCAACGCTACTTCGCAATACCCAGCTGCAATCGCGGCAAGTGCATGCGCAACATGAATTACAAATGACGAACCACCAACGGATGTACTGTCCGTATAACGGGGCTGTATGTCGAGATATTCAGCGACATCCAATGTAGACCACCCGGCAGTAAATAGTGCGTCAACATCCGTAAGCCGTAACCCTGCATCATCAAGAGCGTTTATCGCTGCTTCAGAATGATGAACCAGTGGAGATTTTTCTGGAACCTTCCCAAGTTTATTCGATTCAGCAACGCCTACGATGTGAGCCTTTCCGGAGAGATTTTGAAGTTTTCGTTTATCTGGCATATTCTCATTACTCGGGCATTGCTGACAGCGAATCTGGAGTGCGTAAGGACTTTTATTTGAAAACTAAATTATTGCATCGGTGAATAAGACGTTGGTGTGAGAATTTGGTTTCGGACATTCTTGACAATTAATCCGTCTTTGTGAGAATCGGCGGTCACTTTGGCCCATTCGGGATCGTTACGGAAACTATCCCATGCAGCCATTCTTTGATTGGCATCTTCAAACGCCACCATGTACGTTAATTCATGGTTGCTTTCTCCGACGTCTGTAGTCCAATAGCCTATGTTTTTGATGCCATGTTTTTCAAATAGCTTAATTGTGTGATTGGCAAATCGGGCATTGATATTCGGAAGTCGTCCAGGCAGACATTCATATACGCGAAGTTCATAAAGCACGATATTTCCCTTTCACCAGCCTGTTGACAGCCTAAATTTCAGCTTGTCTAACGAAATTCTGGATAGTTATTTATGACCCGTCAACCTATTACTTGGTTCCCTGCATCAATCATTCGATGAAGTGACGGGTCGCCCCTCAAGTAATTAAGATTGGTTCCATCTACCGCCGTTAGCGCCACTTTACCTCGATCAAGCACTTCAATATCGCTCCCAGGTGTTAATTCCATACCGTCTATATTCACCTTCAAGCCAGAAAATAATTCATAACCTCCATCGGACTGTAAATCAACAGTCATTTTCAGATCAGACCGTGCTGGAGCACAACCTTCCACACCTTTTATACCGCCAACCGGAATTGTAGGAAAATTCACATTGAAGAGGGAACCTGAAGGAGTANCGGNAGATATTANCTCATTCGTAATCGCCGTTATAACGTTNGCAACCGTAAAATCATCGACCGGATCCACAGCATCCATGGAAAAAGCACANGCCCTCATACCNAGCGCCGATGCAATTATTGCTGCTCCAAATGTTCCCGAAATAAACATATTTCTGCTCGTATTAAAGCCAGGATTGATCCCGGAAACCACTACATCTACATCTTCTTTNAGAATGTATTTTGACCCCAAAATCACAGAATCCGCTGGTGTCCCGCGGACAGCGAAACAGTTCACCCCATCAACCCTACTAGGTACCTGATTTACATTCACNGATTTACGAAAGGAGATGGAACACCCTGTGCCTGATTGATTACCACTGGGAGCAACAACTGTNACTTCACCNAGGGACCTGACGGCGGCAACAAGCGCCCANATCCCAGGGTGATCAAAACCNTCNTCGTTAGTAACAAGAATATTCATGTTNCAAATCGTAGAGCTAGCCCAACGCNAACACATGATCCTAGCAACNAGATTTTGAGTTTATTCAGATTCAACCACATTTACCCGAGAAGCAAATTATCGATCAGCCTNGCCCGGCCAATATTAACTGCAAGGACAGCCCTNGCGGATCCAACAACATTATCAAGTTCCTGAAAAGTGTCGACATCCACAATGGCCGCATACTCTNNACGAGCCAGCNGTTCNCCACATAATACCGANTTGAGTTTAAATCGAAGCACGTCACCTGATCTCTCACCAGAATGCCACATTAACTTGGTAGCAGTAAGAGCTCTAAACAANACAGGCGCAGCTTCCCGTTCTACTGGAGATAAATACGCATTACGACTACTTACTGCCAAACCGTCGAACTCACGNACTGTCGGTATGGGAATGATTTCGACACCAAGNTTGAGCGATTTGTTTATATGCTGGATGATCCTGAGCTGCTGCGCATCTTTTTCGCCAAAAGTTGNTTTATCTGGAGAAATGATGGAAAACAATCTAGTGACAACTGTTGCTACGCCTGCAAAATGTCCGGGACGATGNATACCTTCCAGCNATTTTGCCACTGGCCCAGGNTCAATTGGTGGCGCATCCTTACCGTGTNTTGGATATATCTCTTCGACCGATGGTATAAATACAATATCCGCACCATGCTCATCAAAGTTGTCNATATCAACAGCTTCATCAAGCGGATAATCAGAAAGATCCTCATTCNCAGCAAACTGGGTGGGATTGAGAAACAACGAGCCTATGAGCACATCACACTTTGGNCGCAACATATCCAAATGTCTTGTGTGCCCATTNTGAATNCCACCAAGCGTGGCAACTAATCCAACTGAACCTGAGATACACCGCCGAGTTTCTCGCATCTCCTCAACAGTACGTATCACCNGCATGAATTAATCGCCTGATTCAAAGGCATTCGGNATAGACGTCATAACCCGTGACTCATCCNAGAAAAAAGACTGTGNATCGGTCGGGAACGTGCCCTCGCGAACATCATCTCCATACCGAACAAGCGCATCCTTGATGATCGGAGCTAGGTCGGCGTATTTCCCCGAGTGNCGAGGCCTGAAATCAGGGTCGAGCCCGAGCATGTCGTGGAANACCTGAACCTGTCCATCACAGTGAACACCAGCACCGATTCCAATTGTCGGAATATCGAGTNCCTTAGTGATCTTCTTCGCAAGCTCGGCGGGAATTAACTCAAGAACAACAGCGAACGCACCAGCTTCCTGAAGCGCCAAAGCATCTTNAAGAACCTCATTAGCAGTAGTTTCCGTCTTGCCCTGTACTCGATAACCACCTAAGCGATTTACATGCTGTGGCGTAAGGCCTATATGACCCATTACCGCGAGGCCNGCTTCAGCAAGTCGTCGAATTATCAGCGCCACCGTTTTGCCACCTTCGAGTTTTACCGCTTGTGCTCCACCTTCTTGAATCAAGCGAGCCGCATTACGTAAAGCTGTCTCAGCATCAATTTGATAGCTGAGAAACGGCATATCAGCCACGACAAGAGGCTTGGTTGCACCTCGAACGACAGCTGCAGACGCATTAACGACATCATCGACGGTTACAGGAATTGTTGAATCGTAACCAAGAACAACGTGACCCATACTGTCGCCAACAAGGATCATCGGTAACCCGGCCGCATCGATAATGCGGGCTGCCGTGTAATCGTATGCCGTCACCATTGGGATAGGTGTACCACGGCGCTTCATCTGTTGAATCTTATGTGTTGTGATTCGGCGAACTGTCATCGTGTACCTCCGCGCCGGTCGACTGCCACTTGTTAGCCGCCAGGCCTTAGTTCACTTGCTTCAAATCATTATTGCCCATTTTCAGGGTTTTAAGAGCGCTTTAAATCTATTTTTCGCTAGAAAGTAGCGATTTGATACGCTCAAACCCTGAATCGGGTAAGCCACCCTGTTCTTTCGCTATGTGCAATGACGCCAGCGCGAGGGCCGCGTACGCATTTCCGGTCACTATCGATTTGTTCGTCGTTGCTTCTAAGTGCGTCATAATCGTTTTAATATCGCCACGAACGAACGGTCCGGTTATTGCTTCAGGTAGTCCTTTTTCGTCGAGAGCATCAACAGTCGCTCTAAGAAGCGGAATTAATCGTCTCAGTGCTTCCGAGCGCTCAATCCCTAGCGGCTCCCACATTTCAGCTGACAATCCGGTTAAACCTGCGAGGAGGCCGCAAGCCATTACTGCCGAAGCGTGATAGGCAGCACGCTGTGACGACACGATTGGAAACGGCGAACCGCCAAGATCGGTTGCCAGTGTATCGAGCCAAGTACGAAGCTCGGGTTTTTCCGCTTCGGTAGCGAATGAAACGTCCCTCAGACGATCCGAAGATTCCGGTGATGGAAATGTTTGCAGGGGATGAAAGCCGGCTGTTTCAGCAGCGCTACCCAGGGCACTGTCGATCGCCGAAAGAGGCAGTACGCCTGCACAATGGATGACTGCCTGGTGGGATCGCCATTCGATAATTGAGCAGATTTCTTCAATCGCGGCGTCGGGAGCCGTGATGAAGACGATATTCGCCATGTTGGTGGCGGTTTGGGCGCTTTCGACGGCTATTGCGTCCCCGATCCGTGAGTTCAGCCAATCTCGATGATCGGAACGTCTACTCGACACCGCGGCCACGTTGTACCCAGCTTCGGTCATCGCAATTGCAAGGCTCGATCCGAGACGACCAGCCGCTACTACGGCTATAGGCGATTGCTTGTTTAGCTCGGGAAGTGGGCTCATGGTTTACTCGGCCGGGCCTTCCGCGGATCGGGCGGATTCGGCGTCTGCTGCCGACATCACCCCACCGAGAGTCTCGGCTGAATCGATAGCGTTCAGAATCGCTCCCGTAACTGCTTTCAGCGCGGCAGCATGCAGTACATCGCCGGGAACAGGTTCGGAATGTGTACCCGTCGAAAGACCGAAGATAGTGTCACCATCGTTCGCTGTGTGCGATGGTCGAACTGTTAGAGCGATGCCGTCCTGACCGGCGATCGCGAGCCGGGTCGCTCCGATCTTGTCGAGGGGGGCATCGGTTGCAACGACTCCAATTGTCGTGTTGCGGAAGAATCCACGATCCTTTGGCGGTGAGTTGATCATGAGGTCGATCGAATCGGCAAAGCCATCGTCGGTTTGCGGACCCGCGACTATCTCGCCTGTATCGGGATCAACGACCCCTCCAATTGCGTTGACGACAATCAGCGCGCCAACAGTTGCTCCGCTCGGTAGCTGAACAGATGCGGTTCCAACCCCACCTTTTATCGACGATGCCGCACCCAAAAGCTTGGCAACTGTTGAGCCTGTTCCAGCGCCAACATTCCCAGTCGCAAATTCCCTGGAAGCGTTCTCGGCGGCTGTATATCCGTTGTCACCAGTAGGTCGAACTGCGTGATTGATAAATCCAAGGTCGAACACCACCGCGGCCGGTATCAGAGGAATACTTGCACGTCCAAACTTAACGCCAACGCCACGTTCTTCTAAATACCTAACAACTCCACCCGGCGAGTCGAGACCAAATGCGCTCCCGCCAGTGAGCACAATACCGTTCACCCACTGAGCGCTCGCGAGCGGATCGAGCAGCGCGGTTTCCCGACTTCCAGGTGCCGCTCCTCGAACTTCCATTCCGGCGTTGGCCGGTTCCTCGCAGAGAATCACAGTGCAGCCTGTGCCGTTTTCAACGTCGGTGTAATGACCTACGGTGATACCAGTTACATCGGTGATACTTCCTGAATAATTCATTCGAATTTCTTGCCCTGNCAATAATTCGGACGCCAATCGCTTACCAAATCGTGTAATTCACTAGNTAGCCTANCATAGCAATTGAACTGTAATTTTCAACTTNAATAATGCCTTAAAGTCGGAGTGTACGAACCGCGAAAACTGGGCGTATACTGAGTTTGAATTTACCTGCGGCGNAATTCGTAANCCCTATCAAATACCAAAGCGTCGCAAGCAAGATTTCCAGCTAATAATAAATNTCAGGAGTTCAAAACGTGCCCCGTGACTTCAAGGAACTGAAGCCCGCATACGGATTTGACGATGTCGCAATTTCTCCCGGCGACATCACCATTAATCCGGAAATGGCAGATTTATCNACGAATTTCGACGGAATCAAGCTGGATATCCCATTTATCGCCTCTGCAATGGATGCTGTAGTAGACCCGAATTTCGCAATCGAAATGACAAGAGCAGGCGGGTTGGCGGTCATGAACATGGACGGGATACACAGCCGTTACGAAGACACCGCTGCAATATATGAGGAGATAGCGGCGGCACCGAGGCAAGAGGCAACTTCAATCATGCAGAGAATCTACTCTGCACCTCAACAACCAGAACTAATTGCAAAGAAGATAGAGCAAGTGAAAAAAGGAGGCGGCACTGCCGCTGTTTCATTTGTGCCTCAGACCGCAAAAAGAATGGCCCCTGTGGCTGTTGAAGCAGGTGCTGACATGGTGGTCGTGCAAGGAACTGTTGTTACTGCGCGTCATTCATCAAAAAGTCTAAAAGGCTTAATTTTTTCTGACTTGGTCAAAGATATCAATGTTCCAGTACTTGTCGGCAATACAGTTTCTTATGAGGTCACAAAAGAGCTCATGCAACAAGGGATTCAAGGCGTCATGATCGGTGTAGGCCCCGGATCTGTATGCACAAGTCGAGAAGTTCTGGGGATTGGCATTCCGCAGATCAGCGCCACTATTGAATGTGCAGCTGCACGAGACGATTTTTTCAAGGAAACAGGTAAGTACATACCTGTAATCACCGATGGCGGAATTCGAACTGGTGGTGATGTGTGTAAGTCTTTCGCTGCTGGTGCAAACACTGTAATGATCGGTAGCCCGTTCGCCAAATGTGAAGAAGCTCCCGCCCACGGTTACCATTGGGGGATGGCCACTTGGCATGATTCACTTCCGCGAGGAACACGAATTAACATGGGTACGGAATACAACCTAAATCAGCTTCTCTACGGACCATCATCACGCACAGACGGAACACTGAATCTTGTCGGAGCATTGCAAGTTTGCATGGGATACGTAGGCGCTGAGAATCTCAGAGAGATGAACAAAGCTCGTATGGTGTATGCGCCTGCAATAAAAACCGAAGGTAAGATCTATCAAGCCGCAGGTTTGGGTTCTTAGCCCCGTAATCAGACCATTGGTGCGTGATTTTGCTACGAGTCACATAATGTGCTGGTATCTTGGTTTAAGAGACAATCACTTACATGAACTTCAAACGACCACGCGGGACATCAGACATACTCCCCCAAGACCAACCTCACTGGTCTCATGTTTACTCGACTGCCAGTAAAATTGCCGAACAGTTCGGATTCGGACGTATCGACACCCCAACGTTTGAAAATACGAATCTTTTTCAACGTGGTGTAGGTGATGAAACGGACATCGTTCAAAAAGAGATGTATTCGTTCGAAGATCACGGCGGTGATTCGATCACACTACGCCCCGAAGGTACGGCTTCTGTATGTCGTGCTTATATTGAAAACGGCTTACATAATCTCCCGCAACCAGTGCGCATGTTTTATATGGCACCGATGTTTCGCTATGAAAGGCCACAAGCAGGCCGAGTCCGCCAGCACCATCAGTTTGGGTGCGAAATAATCGGAGATTCATCGCCTGAAGTAGATGCCGAAATTATCGANCTAGGCTGGAAATACATCCTTGAACTGGGAATAAAAGATGTAACACTTCGATTAAATAATCTTGGAGATCCCGCAAGCAGATCTGATTATCTAAGTGATCTTGAAAAATACTTTACAGGTGTCGCTAATCAACTGCCACAAATCGACCAAATCCGCCTTAATCGAGCTCCCTTACGCGTGCTCGATTCGAAAAATCCTCNTACACAGTTACTTGCTGATGCAGCACCAAGGTCTGTGGACTACCTAACAGGTGAAACCAAAGAGCACTGGAATTCACTACTCACAGTACTNGAAAATCTAAAACCAAATTACCCTGAGTTTTCNTACACCATCGACCATCGACTAGTACGTGGTCTCGATTACTACAATCGCACAGTATTTGAATACGAGCCAATTGGTGGTACAGGACAACAAACGCTTTTGGCAGGTGGACGATATGACCCGCTAATTGGAATATTAGGAGGTCAGGAAANNCCTGGAATTGGNTTTGGNTCCGGAATCGAACGAATGATTNTTGAAATGAANAAACAAGAAGTAATNGTCNCTCCGCCTGAGGGTCCAGAGATCATAATAATCACNGTAGGCAATTCTGNNAAAGCATCTGCTGCATTGGCAACAGAATTGCGAGCAGTAGGCGTTTCTACAATACTAGCTCCCAAAAGATCATTAAAAGCGCAGATGCGCTATGCAAACAATCAAGATGCGGCAAATGTTCTAATCCTCGGTGATCGAGAAGTCGATCGAGGAACTGTTAGCTTCAAAAGCTTAGCNACTGACGATACTCANAAAGAAATCAGACGCGATGCTGCGACAATAGCTGAATACATCCGCTCTAATAGAAAAACCTAGATATGCAACAAACAATGGAATCACGGCTGAAGGAAATCGCTAATCGGCACCACGAGGTTGAGAGCCTGATGTCACAGCCTGAAACCGCATCGAATCCTAACGCTATTCGTAGATTAGGACGTGAGTACAGCCANCTTCAACATATCGTCGATCTCTGGAATCAAATGACCCGANCACAATCAGACCTCGAAGGTGCTGAAAACATCGTAGCTGAGGAGGAAGACCCGGAAGTACGACAGTGGGCNAATGAAGAAATACAAGAACTTCAACAGAAACTGGAGACCCTTACCGAAGATATCAAACTGGAGTTGCTCCCAAAAGACGAAACAGAACATGCAGACGCCGTTGTCGAAATACGAGCAGGAGCTGGTGGAGATGAGGCCGGTTTATTTGCATCAGAAGTTTTCCGTATGTACCAGAGGTACGCTGAAAACCGCAAATGGAAGCTCAAGATACTGAGCCAGAACGACACCGGTGTAGGGGGTCTGAAAGAGGTTACATTCGAACTCCAAGGTGAGCGTGCGTACCAACGCTTGCANCTTGAGAGCGGAGTACACCGTGTACAGAGAGTGCCTGCAACTGAATCTCAAGGGCGCATTCATACATCAACCACAACTGTTGCCGTACTACCAAAGGCTGAGGAACTCGACGTCCAAATCAATGACAACGATTTGAAAATAGACGTCTTTCACTCAGGTGGNGCCGGAGGTCAAAACGTCAATAAAGTAGCGACCGCAATCCGCATAACACACCTACCCTCCGGACTTGTAGTTCAATGTCAAAATGAACGTTCACAGTTGCAAAATAAACTGCAAGGNATGGAAATTCTACGTTCACGCTTATGGGACATGGAACTACGTAAGAGAGACGAAGCGATTAGTGCAAATCGAAAAGCCCAGGTGGGAACTGGTGACCGTTCAGAAAAGATTCGTACGTATAATTTCCCCCAATCACGCATAACCGATCACCGTATTGGCTACACAAGTCACCAAATGCAGAATGTGCTCAGTGGAGAACTCGACGAGTTCATAGACGCACTATTGCAGGAAGAACAAGCACGCAAACTAGCTACCGTAAACAGCTAGCTACANCAGCGTGATTCATGACCACCAAAACGGTTTCTACACTTATACAGGCGGTCACTGCACGATTTAGTGCAGTCGGAATCGAAGACCCGGCAATCAACGCAAGGCTTTTAATCAGACAAGCTTTTGGATTGTCTGCGGTGCAGCAGCTCAGCAATCTGTCAAAGACTGTTCCGAATAATCAATTGCCATTACTGGAATCGCTCGTAGCACGACGAATAAATCGAGAACCCCTATCGTACATCACAGGCAAAACTGAATTTTTTAAACGACAATTCACAGTTGATGAGCGGGTGTTAATTCCGCGTTCCGAAAGCGAGCAACTCGTATCGCAGGCAATAAATTACGTNCGGGAACGTGGAATTGAGCATCCGCGAATTGCTGACGTGTGCACAGGCTCAGGAGCAATAGCCATTTCGATTGCGCTTGAGATGCCGTCTGCCGAGGTTTTCGCAACTGACATTTCATCAGATGCTTTAAATGTAGCNCTCATGAACGCTCGCACATTAAGGGCCGAAGTCGAATTTACTCAAGGCAACCTACTCGATCCACTNCAAGGAAAATTCGACGTAATCGTCTCAAATCCCCCATACATACAAAGCGACGCAATACAATCCCTTGAGCCAGAAGTCTCCAGNGAACCAAGAATAGCCCTNGACGGAGGGGTTGATGGCCAAAGAATAATCGTACCTCTCNTGGAGGAAATTCCGAAAATGCTAAAAGCAAGTTGTAGTGCGGNTTACATCGAAATCGACCCTCCAATTGCCGATAGTGTACTGAAAACAGCACAAGCCAAATTCCCTTATGCAGAANTCTCCATACTGACAGACCTCGCTGGATTGATTAGATGCATATCAATCGAAAACAATTAGAGAAATTTCAGATAATTCTTCTCTGAATTCGAATGANCAGCGAGTACTTTTTTTAAATATTAAACCAACTTTAATACGTGGAACTGAATGATNCCCCGAAAAAAGCCTCTNAACCAANGTNAAGCCTTTTAAGGACTTCCCGTTAGATGATCGGTTACCTTTTAGTGTACTGAGGAGCTTTACGGGCCTTTTTCAGGCCGTATTTCTTACTTTCCTTCATACGTGGGTCACGGGTCATAAGACCGGCATCTCGAAGCGGCTTACGGTTATTTTCGTCCATCACAACAAGTGCACGCGCTAAACCATGAGCGAACGCTCCAGCCTGACCGGCCGAGCCACCACCATGAGTTTTGGCAACAATCGTTACCTTGTCAGCAAGATCAGTTGCCTGAAGTGGACTGACTGCTTGTCGTANCCAGGCACCAACGGTAAACACTTCATCAATAGGCTTACCATTCACGGTCGAACCACCTGGAGTGTTGTAAACCCGAACACGTGCGANTGANGTCTTTCTGCGTCCGGTGCCGTAGTAGTACTGCTGTGTTGTGGGCAACTATTTCTCTCCAGACTCACTAGCTTTATTTGAGNCAGGCTTCTTNGCAGCAGGCTTCTTNGCAGCAGGCTTCTTAGCNGCAGGCTTCTTAGCAGCAGGCTTCTTAGCAGCAGGCTTCTTAGCAGC
>PBRL01000042.1 GCA_002725925.1 Chloroflexota bacterium | reverse complement strand
GGCGAATCGAATGACAAAGTCGTGCTTGTCCAATTGTTGTTTTACCTTCTACCGAACGTGCAATTTGACACGCTTTATTTTGCTTCGAGCCATAGCGATCCTTTTTCAGGCACAAAAAAACCGCATTGGGGAAACATTGGTTATGCGGCTAATTCTGAACTGAAATTTAAGCGAATTGTCTCGAAAATTTATATTTACATCAAGTGCGGTTATCTCAGCCAACCTACTACGCTCTTCAATTCTTTGAAACGACTGTGCACTAGTAATTAGCATCTTAACCGCTTTCTAACAACGGTTAATTATCAATTTCGTTTACTTCAGTGTCAATTTGTGCTGAAGTAAAATTTCAAAATAATAAAAACTTCAGCAAAAACCATGTTCAAAACCGTTTGACCGTCGACGAAGTCAATTCTAAAATCCCCAATTGGCGACCGAATATTTCCCTAACAATGGATTTGCCCTATGAGTAAGTGGATCGATTCAGATCACTCGATTGATCGTTGGTCGGCGGGTGGTGTTGTACTACGACCAGATCCACAGAACACGACAGCCCTCACTGTTGCCCTTTGCCACAGAAGATCAGAATCACTTTGGGCCCTTCCAAAAGGAACCCCGGAGAAAGATGAGACGATTGCAGAAACAGCTAAACGAGAAGTTACAGAGGAAACTGGCTTAACTGTCGAAATTGGACCACCAATTGACGATACTTTCTATTCATTCTTCAGACCTGCAGCTGAGACTATAGGGGAGTTACCATTTGATACACAAAGTAAAATACGCATCGATAAAACAGTTCACTGGTATTTAATGAGATATGTTTGTGGTGATACAACCAACCATGATTGTGAGTACGATGACGTTAAATGGATCGAGATTGCAGAAGCATTAAAGAGGCTAACCCATCGGAATGAAGCACGAGTCTTGGAAAAAGCTGTGGCCTTTTATGAAGACGGAGCACCAAGCACGCACTAACATACGGCTAGTCGGCGAACTTACCATTATAAGGTCCAAGGTAATGGACGATGCAGAGACCGATTATTCCTGGCGAATCGATCCTGAACTCGCTTCTCTCGATGCAACTCGCCCCGTCACGCTAACTTTCACAGAGTATTTACGCTATCACCGAGACGACGTGCAGTACCCATCGCCGTGGTCTGTGAGGATGGCGATTGACACTCTTGATGGTAAGCATATTGGCAACTGCATGTACTACGACATCGATACCAAAAAATCCCAATGCGAACTCGGTATCATAATCGGTGATCGGAACTATTGGAGTAAGGGTTATGGCACCGACGTCGTAAAAACAGCTGTAACGCATATTTTCCAAACAACCGAACTCAACCGCGTATACCTTCACACACTCATGAATAACTATCGGGCGCAAAAAGCGTTTACGAAAGCAGGATTTTCACCCATCCGCGAAAAAAAACGGGACGGTCACGAATTCGTTCTAATGGAGATTAAACGAACAAAGTGGGAGGCCGCAAAGGCGAATTCCGAAATCAGCGTATCCTCCCGTACCCCTGCTAAGCAGTACTACAGAGAGGCGTGAGGCAGCCAACCCATTGATCGGTTCTTAACAGTCAAACACGGACGGAGAAACCACCATGAATTTACTTCTAATCACCGGGGGGCAGCACCCCTATGAAGAGTCCACGCCGGTGTTGCAGGCATTTGTACGTGAAGTTGGTCACACAGTCACGCTATCCGAGTCAGCAGAAGAACTCGCAGATGATCTTTCCATTTTCGATGCTATTGTTCTCAATACCCTGCGCCAAGAAGCTACTAACAATGATCTAACAAGAGCTCAGCGCGAAGGGTTAGAAGGTTATGTTTCGAACGGAGGATCCTTGCTGTCAATTCATATTTCGGCAGCGTCCTGCCCTGATTGGTCTCAAGCAAAAAAAATCACAGGCGGCGGATGGGTACTTGGAGAAAGCTGGCACCCACCCTTCGGCTGGTTCCAGGTGTATGTCGATGACACCGATCACCCCGTAACGAAAGGTGTTTCACACTTCTGGACCTATGACGAATGTTACTGTGGGCTCGATATACAGCCGGGCGTGGACATCTTCATGCACGGCATTGTTGAGGGTGAGGACAAGCCTCTCGGATGGTCGCACCAATTCGGTCAAGGCAAAGTTGCAAATATAGCGCTCGGCCACGCAGGATCATCCCAACAACACCCCCAATTCCAAAAACTCATCCTAAATGCCCTAAACTACCTCAATAACTAACGGGCCAAATCCAACTTAGCAAACCAAAAACTACTATCAAATGACAACCAAGAAAAACCACCGACCAAACATCGTACTAATCATGTCAGACGATCTGGGTTACGAAGCGATAGGAGCCAACGGTGGCACCTCATACGCCACTCCGATTCTAGACGGTATGGCCTCATCCGGCGCTCGTTTCGAAAACGCACATGTCCAGCCACTGTGCACTCCTACACGCGTCCAATTGATGACCGGCAAGTACAACTTCCGGAATTACATCGGATTCGGCCTAATCGCACCAGATGAAATAACNTTCGGGCATCTTTTCTCCAACGCGGGATATAAAACCTGTATATCAGGCAAATGGCAACTGCATTCATACAACCCACCTGATGAACTGCCAGAAATGCGATCGAAAGGACAGAAGATAGAGGACGCGGGCTTTGATGAGTTTTGTGTCTGGCACCCGCACCACACAGAAGATAAAGGCTCGAGATACAAAGATCCAATCATTTACGAGAACGGGAAATTCCTTGAAAACACCCAAGGTAAGTACGGTGAAGATATTTTTGCCGATTACATCATAGATTTTATGGATCGTAATCAAGACGATCCATTCTTTGTCTATTTCCCGATGGCCCTAACACATAANCCACACGAACCTACTCCTGACAGCCCCGAATTNGATGAGTTCGTACCCCCGTCAAACGAGACCCTTGGTGGGCGTACATGGGAAGAACTCGAAGGGTGGGACGACGATCCCCGCTATTACAAAGATATGGTTGAATACCACGATAAAGTTATCGGTCGAGTAAACACTAAACTCACTGAACTAGGGATAGCCGAAGACACACTGGTTATATATGTCGGCGACAATGGTTCACCCCACGACGTTTGCTCGCTAATGCACTCGCACACCGAAGTCTGTGGAGGTAAGGGCCTTACAGTAGATCGCGGGACGCACGTACCTCTGATCGCCAGTTGGCCTGGCACGATTCCCGAAGGACACGTTGAAACAGATCTGATTGATTCTTCAGATTTTCTACCGACTATTCTTGACGCGGCTGGTATTACGCCTCCAGATGNNTACGTNATGGANGGGCGNACTTTCNTGCCACAACTCAAGGGGGAGAAGGGNAATTCACGTGACTGGGTATACTTCCACTTTGAGCCNATGAGTGGNCGTNTANNCTCGATTNGCACGATATATACGTAACCACAATTACAAGCTCTACGATGACGGACGGCTATTNGACTTGAGCACTGACTCCGAAGAAGAATTCCCGTTCAAAGCATCGACTGACGACGACGACCGGGCTGCAGCGCGAAAGCAACTGGCACCGATTTTCGATCAGATGGTAAAAGAGAAACCGCCCANACCCGTCTAAACAAAAAAGATCACCAATGCCAGATACAGACACAAACTGGATCGATCTGACGACAGAAGAGCCAATTGATCCCAGCATCCCCATATGTGATCCACACCATCATTTCTGGGATCGACCTGGGAACAGGTACATGCTGGATGAATTACTGTCAGATATCGGAGGTGGACACAGAATCACCGAGACAGTTTTTGTTGAATGCAGCGCTATGTACAGNAAAGACGGACCTGAGAGCATGCGTCCNNTTGGNGAGGTAGAGTTTGTACAAGGACTCGCGGCGCAAAGTGCGAGTGGAGATTATGGAGATACGAGGGTAGCTGCAGGAATCGTCGGGTATGCCGATCTCAGTCTTGGTGATAGCGTCATAGAGGTGCTCGAAGCCCAAATAGACGCCAGCCGCAATCGATTCAAGGGAATCCGNAACTCCTCATGTTGGGATCAAAGTCCAGAGATTACCGGATATAAAAACCCACCGGNGGGATTATTAAAAGATAAAACATTNANGCAAGGATTTTCGCATTTACAAAGANTTGANCTTAGCTTCGATGCATGGATGTACCACACACAACTAGGAGAACTTTTTGATTTGGCAAAAAGCTATCCTGACATTCCAATTATCTTAGATCACATCGGCGGGCCAATTGGGATAGGCCCTTATTCCGGAAGGCGGGATGAAGTTGTAAAGCTCTGGCGAGAAGGGATAAGTAATCTCTCTAGATGCGAAAATGTCNTCGTCAAATTAGGCGGATTCGGAATGGCTCTCGGCGGATTCAGGTGGCATGAGCGCAATGCTCCTCCGTCATCANAAGATATAGCTAAAATCATGAGCCCCTACTACCAGCACTGTATAGAGATGTTTGGAGTAAAACGTTGCATGTTCGAAAGCAACTTTCCTGTAGATAATGCCTCNACNTCNTACACAGTACTTTGGAACGCATTCAAACGAATTGCACGTGATTACTCTGAAAGCGAGCGTTCGTCTCTNTTCAGAGACACNGCCCTCNAGGTATATCGNATCGCNNCNNANTAGNTNATTACTGAATCGCCTAGACTAGATAAGCATTGAGTNAACGNTCCGTAACGATAAACCCAAACCGATCCAGTAAGTTCAATCCTCTAGGCNTCCTGGGGAGGNGCCGGGTTCAACATATCCATCCCAATCGTTTCGGGAAACACTCCGGCAAGTTCTTCTATCGTCCAACGCCCTGCCTTGTGGATAGACCTTCCATGTTCAGGTGAGTTCATCAGGCTAACTCGATTACCAACACAATGAAATATCTTACCGGTAACATCAGATGCCTGATCTGAAGATAACCAGACAATCATAGGCGCAACTTGTTCAGGCTCGGTAGTCAAAGTTCCCTCGGGTGGAGGCAAGAAATCCCCTTTACGCATATCACGCGTCGAATCGGGTATCGAGTCAGTCATGCGAGTCTGCGCACCCGGCGAAATAGCATTCGCCGTTACCCCGTACTTTGCCAGATCTTTGGCTACGACGCGAGTCATGCCGGCGATAGCGTCTTTGGCAGCGCCATAATTTGCTTGTCCGCCGTAACCGTACAAGCCCGATACAGAACTGAATGTAACTATTCGCCCGCTGCCCTGCTCCTTAAATATTCTGGACGCAGGTTGTACTACAGAAAACGTGCCCTTCAAATGCACGCCCATAACATCATCCCACTCCTGCTCGGTCATATTGAAAAGCATACGATCGCGCAAGATTCCCGCTGCAGTTACAACAATATCCAAGCGCCCGAACTCTTCGACAGCGGCTTGAACAATATTCGCCCCTCCCTCCATGGTGGCAACAGAGTGATAGGATGCAACCGCTCGGCCACCCAGTTCAGATATCTCCTCAACAACCTGAGCCGCAGGGGTCAAATCTTCCCCTTCGCCGTCCAACGAGACTCCTACATCTGCAACTACTACAGATGCCCCTTGCGATGCTAGTAACTTTGCAACGCCCCTTCCGATCCCACGCCCAGCACCAGTCACAACCGCCACTTTACCTTTCAGGCGTTTATCTCCAATTTGTCCCTGAACTGAAGAATGTCCAAGTAGATTCGGCCCAACAAGCTGATCGAGCTGATCAAGCTTCCACGTGGCTGGTGGTGAGGCGTTGTAAATGGTCTTAACCCTGCGAGGCAAAGTCATGTGCACAATGTTCCCACCGTAGACAAGAAAAGTCTGACCGTTCACGGGGTCAGAATAATCAGAGGCGAGAAATGCCACGAACGGCGCTACATCCTCAGGTTCCCAAGACGCCTCATCTTTACCGGGGAACAAACCGTTCGCAGCGAGTTTTTCTCTTGTTGCTTCTGGAATCGAATCCACCATACGGGTTTCAGCACGGGGTGCGATCGAATTAGCCGTAACACCGTATTTGCCCAAATCTTTAGCTATAACCTTAGTAAAGCCGTGGACTCCTGACTTTGCTGCCCCATAGTTCGCTTGTCCTGGAAAGCCCACAAGTCCTGATTCTGAAGTAAAAGTTACGATACGGCCACCGCGCTGTTTTCTGAATAACGGAGCAGCATGGCGAACAACATTGAACGTTCCTTTCAAATGAACCTCATAAACAGCATCCCATTCTTCTTCGGTCATGTTGTAGATCATTCGATCACGAAAAATTCCTGCCGCAGTGACGACAATGTCCAGTTGCCCAAAGGTGTCGAGGGCTGCCTGCACGATTCGCTGTCCACCTTCAAAAGTTGACACAGACTCCGTCACGGACACCGCCTGACCACCTGCTGCTTCAATTGCAGAAACAACTTCAGCCGCAGGACTCATCCCCTCGGATTCGCCAGCTAACGTCAAGCCCGCATCGTTAACCACGACCCGGGTCCCATTGGCTGCAAGCTCCTGAGCGATACCACGACCGATACCACGGCCTGCTCCTGTAACAATTGCTACCTTGCCATCAAGGCCACCGTTCATTATTTTGGATCCTTTTGCTGATGTTAAGTAAGCAGGTACTAAAACTACCCACCACTCTTTGTAATAGGAATAGAAACCAANGCCCTTCCCGGCGTAGTTATNATCCCATCNNGNTTNCGNAATCCNANTTCAAGCTCNACNAAACCGNNNCCNTGCTCAATACGNACACCANTGACTTTTCCNACNCAAGTTACAACNTCNCCTGGAAAATCAATTGNGCGATAAGAAACGTCCAGTTCCAACAAACACCCCGTAGGACCCATCCAACTAGTCACGAGTTCTCCAAGCCAGGCACTCTTTAAAGCACCATGGATGATCACGTTAGGATGCCCCGCGGCACGAGCCACATTAAGGTCATAGTGAATTGCAACAAAATCCTGTGATGCTCCTGCGTACATNACCAGCTGACGCGGGTCAGGATGTTTGACGACAGTTGGTAGTGCATCACCAACCGAAACGTCTTCAAAGCACAGTGTTCGTTGTTCAGTTACAGGGTTAGTGGTCTCCAACACCCAAATCCTTTTCTCCAGTGCCATACGTAATCGTGGTGGTGGTTTGAGTAGCTTTGAGCTTCCCGTCCTTTCCCGTGTAACTGATTTTGGAAATCTTGAAAAGCATGCTGCCCATTCGACCGGATTTTTCATACAACTCTGTAATCTTCCTNACNACTGTAATCTGGTCGCCGACCATAACCGGTTCGAAGAAACGATACTTACTGCCACCATCCAAGATGTGGGCGAAGGGCTCGGGATAAGGCTTAGGATATTTACCTGGAAGAAGGGATCTGAAAAATGTTGGTGGAGCTATTAATCCCCCATATGAGGAGCTCCTGGCGATTTCGGCGTTTGAATACAAAGGATTGGGATCACCGATCGCGCAGGCAAAACGTCCAACTGCATGGCGTTCAATATCGTAAGTGACAGGACTTGATTCAAGGCCGATAAATGAACGCATGTCATCACTGATTATCGATCTATTTTGCTTGTCTGATGTGGTCATCACATAAACACCCATCATTGAATTGGGTTTAATTAGCGCCGTTCCTCAGGGTAATAACTAACGATCAGTTTATCTCCTATTACGGCTCCTTTTACCACCTNCACGTCCTGAAGACAGCTCCGCAGANGCCTTCGCAGGCGANTAACCCTCACGACGCCTGACATGCGATCCTACTGCAGCTGCNGTCAACATGATCGCAGTCGGCAAAAACAATATTCCATTGACAAAAATAAACAAAATGACGAATACATATACAGCAATCGTAGACATCCAAATGTTAACTTTGCCTGCTCTTTCAGGTTGATGATGTCTGGGGGTAGCCAATAAAGCACTTACAGACAATACGATAGGCACCAGACACAACAACAACAATTGTGTCTGACCATCTGCAAGCAGGGTGACAGCCACAACTTCTCCGCTTTCAAGATCCTGAAGTTCAACAAGTGGCAGCACCAACATTGAAACGTAACTTACCGTAGCGAATACAGTCGCCATGAACACAAAGAAATAAATACGATCCCAAGAAGGCATTTTCATAGTAACGATTGTATGGGTCGCATCCGGAATTTACCTAGTGCCAGGCCAANAATTGCGAGGAAGAACACACCCTTATTCGAACTTCTAATCTCCCAAAAAAATCGCGAACCCTATGGAGTAAAAAATTCCGTGTCCTGAATCATAGGTTCGTCTTCATCCGTATCAGACGNCCCATCGACAATTCTTTCTATTGGAGCAAACGACAACATAAGCCGNTTGACACCCTCTCCCACAAAGGCGACGGTAAGCTGTGTATCACTGCCGCTACCCGACGAACTAACGACGACACCTTCACCGAAAACACCGTGCCTCACCTTCTCCCCTGGCAAGAATTCATCTGCAGATCGAGTCGCAGGACGCGGGGCAGGTGTGGATGCCGCTCTCTTCGTCCACATGGGGTCAGGGATTCGATCAGCTACTCGAGAATGACCCCTGATATTTTGAGTCGTAATAAGTGATTCTGGTATTTCAAGCAAAAATCTAGATGCCATTTGTGATCCTGACTGACCATGGAATCTACGCTGGAACGCTCGAAACATGTAGAGTCGTTTTCGAGCCCTTGTCATACCTACATATAAGAGCCGCCGCTCCTCTTCGATCTGGGCCGGATCTTCCACACTCCTAGAATGCGGCAGGATTCCATCTTCAAGTCCTACCAGAAATACTGCGTCATACTCCAGTCCTTTGGCTTGATGCAGGGTTATGAGAGTAATCGCATCNGCATCAATATCNCTGTCATCACCGCCCTGCAATGTGTCAACGTCTGAAACGAGAGCTACATTTTCGAGGAAATCACTTAGTTGACCACGCTCTTCAGAACCGGAAAATTGCTCCGCTGAAGCCCTCAGTTCCTGCAGGTTCTCCATCCGCTCTTCGCCACGCTCTTTATCTTCCCGTAACATGGCACCATATCCAGTACGTTCCACAGTTAGGTCGATCAATTCGGTGGTATCTAGAGCCAGAGACTGCTCTATCAGGCGTGTAATCAAATCGCCAAACTTAGCAATAGAATTCAATGCCCTGATCGCCAACGTAATTACATAGGCAGCTGGTTCTTCATCACCACTCTTCACTCTNCTAATGTCCAGAATGACATCTAAAATCGGAACGTTATTGGCTAATGACACTCTGCGCAATTCAGTAAGCGATTTTGCTGAAATTCCTCGAGCGGGAACATTGATAACACGTTCTATCGCAGCATCGTCTGCCGGATTAGCAACTACGCGGAGAAACGCCAAGGTATCTTTGACCTCTTTACGATCATAAAACTTAACTCCACCCACAAGTCGATACGGAATACCCTCTCGGTTACAAGTAACTTCAAATGCCCGCGACTGTGCATTCACCCTGTACATAACTGCTATTTCATTTCGATCTATCCCGTGTTTATCGTGCAGTTCAGCAGTAGCTTGAAGTACCAGGCGTGCCTCTTCCTCTTCGTTATAGGCCTCGGCTACCGTGATTCTGGCCCCTCTGTCATTCTCGGTCCAAAGATTTTTCTCCATTCGTTCATCGTTGTTACCTATTACTGAATCAGCAGCTTCGAGAATGATCTGGGTGGAACGATAGCTCTGATCAAGCGTCACGATCTTGGTCTCGTTGAAGGTACTTTGAAAATCTGTCAGGTTACTTGGATCGGCGTGACGCCATGAGTAGATAGA
>PBRL01000041.1 GCA_002725925.1 Chloroflexota bacterium | reverse complement strand
TGCTTCTTCGGCTGTTGAGGCTACTCCAGAATTTGGGGTAGGCACACCAAATTTTTCGAAGATTTCTTTTGCCTGATACTCGTGTATGTTCACGAATGCCTGTTCACTTATTCAAATCCAATTCAGTTGAGCGTGTCTTACAAAACAACCGCTCTGAAATATGTTGTTGATGCACGTTATAAATTATCGTACCGAGGGTGAGGTCAAGTGTCCACGACTCTTTGTACAGTGCATCTACGCGTTGTGTAATTGTTGGGATCAATCGTAGGCTTTGCTATCTCTGGTGATTTTGTTTGTTCTGATATTTGTTACGGGTAATTAGTCATCCAACGCGTCAATTGACTGTAAAACCGCCCTGATATACCCGTAGCAGTAAGCGAACGCAACAGTGGCTGCATTTTCTCCTGCTACCGTCGGGGCGTGATCCGGCATCAACATCCTTTTGTAACCCACTTCTTTATAGGTTCTGGCCGCCTTCAGCATATCTACGTCACCTTCGTCGGGGAAAGTCTCTTCAAATTCGAGTTTATTGCCTGCGATATTTCGGAAATGCACATTGAAAATCTTATCTTTTTTCCCGAACCACCTTATGACATCGAATATTTCGGTAGACGGATCATCCAGCATCTCTGAAACGGTTCCCTGGCAGAAATTCAGGCCATGAATAGAACTTTCATGCATTTGCACGAATTTTTTCATTCCGTCGACTGTTCCTAGAACCCTGCTTACTCCCCGGTAACCGTCAGGGGTGTAGGGGTCATGCGGGTGACATGCAAGTTTTACTTTATATTCTTCTGCTACAGGTACGATGCGTTCGAGGAAATAATCTATGCGTTCCCAGTAGTCGTCCGCCGAAACTTCTCCCCATACACCAGGCGGTTCATTTTGGTCGATTTCATTCCAATGAAAACTGGAGCGTAATGAGCCGCCTCGACCGTATTTGGGTTTGGTTCTGGTAATACCAATGATGAACAAACGGTACTTGACTGCGGGAATTCCCGATTCACCACAGGCCTGGATAATGTTTTGGCATATTTCGATCTCTCGGTCACGGTCAGGTGATATGCCTAAAGTGATATTGGGAGATTGGTTATCTTCTGGTTTGGTGCCAATGGGCAGGGCGATCATGTCGACAGCAATCCCATAGGACTCGACCTTTTGGCGGTATTTACTCAGTACATCGGTAGTCCATGTATCTGCATCCCCTGGGGGAAACCCATTGATATGGTTGACACCCAGTTGTGCAAGTAATTTGTAGTCATTATCACTATGGATTGGATATTGTGTTCCGACAAACATTTGCCTGTGCCTGACTGAGATATTTAGTTGCTGGATCTTTATTTTGGGGCAGAAGCTACATGACCTTTAACCAGCAGTCATGTGAAAATATGAGAAATATGGCGGAGGGGACAGGATTCGAACCTGCGATGCCCTTGCGGACATACTTGTTTTCAAGACAAGCGCATTCAACCACTCTGCCACCCCTCCGTAGACTCTACGACCTTGAGTCGTGCACCGAAGATAAGTCTAATTGTAAATTTGGGTTATCTGAAATAATGAGAGCGCAATTTCTAGTATCAGACAATAATGTTCGAGTTGATAATGTACTTATCGGACGTTATTTATCCTGTCCTGATGTGGCTATATATGCAATTTGGTAGGTTCGAATGTTTGGGGGTAAGCATGCAACAGATTCTTGAGTGGTCAGGAATGTGGATTGTTGCCGTAGGTTTTGTGATTGCAGTCTTGGGATTGCTTGTTTTGATAGTGACTGACGATTTCTTTTTCTACATGGCCGGGTGGGTGGTAGTGGTGATTGGTGGTTTGATTCTTTTCTGGTCGGTACTGCGTGATCGTTTACGAGCTCGGAAAACAGACGATCTTGATGATGTTGGTTTCAACTAACTGCCGCTCGTTTTCCGTTGTATTGCAGAGCAGTTGTTAGTCAACTGAATCCATGTCACCCCATGTTGGACCAGTTTTTGCTTCCACTAGCAATGGGACTGTTAAATCCATCGCTTCCGGCATCATTGTTGTCACCATCATTTGCATTTCCATTAGCTCTCCAGGAGCGATTTCGAAGATCAGTTCGTCGTGGACCTGAATGGACATTTTCGACTGCATTACCTGGGTTTTCATCTCTTTTGAAATATTGATCATTGCGAGTTTGATAACGTCTGCAGCTGTCCCTTGTATTGGCATGTTTACTGATATTCGCTCAGCCGCTGCTCTGTGACCGGGATGACCTGCGTTGATGTCCGGCAGGTAGCGCCGCCGACCGGTGACGGTCTGTGCGAAGCCCGTGTCGCGTGCAGATTGTTTAGCTTGCTCTATATAGTTATGAATTCCGGGGTATTTACCGAAGTAAAGATCGATGAATTCTTGTCCCTGTTTTCGCGTCAGATCTGTTTGGCGAGCTACGCCTATAGGTCCAAGTCCGTAGATCACCCCAAAGTTTAAAATCTTAGCCACCCGACGTTGATCGGCACTTACCTCTTTAACTCCGTACATTGCGCGTGCAGTTGAGGCGTGGATATCTTCACTGTTACTAAATGCTTCGAGGAGACCTGGATCCTGCGAAAGATGTGCAAGGATTCTTAGTTCGATCTGCGAGTAGTCCGCTGCGAGAAATTGCCAGCCGTTTGCGAAATCGGTAACGAACGCCTTTCGAACCTTTCTGCCAAGTTCTGTCCGAACCGGAATGTTTTGTACGTTAGGATCGTTGCTTGAGAGTCGCCCGGTGGCTGAACCGACCTGGTTGAAACTGGTGTGAACCCGTTGGGTACTGGGATTTGCNAATAGCGGNAGGGCGTCAACATATGTAGATTTNAGCTTTGTCAGTTCGCGGAATTTNAGTACGGCATCGGCGATTTGGTANANCCTGTCGTCNAGTCNTGGGGTNTCCCGAATTTTCTCCAAAGCATTGGCATCCATTGACCANCCTGTTTTAGTTTTGCGGGTTTTGGGNGCCCCGAGTTCATCAATTAGCAGATTGGCTACTTGTTGGTTTGAAGCCAGATTAAGTTCTCGACCGCCNACTATGGACGTTGCCGCCTGTTTGATTTGCTCGACGTCAGTTCCGAGTTGTTCAGACATCTCGGCGAGCGCGGCTTTGTTGATAATCATGCCGTTGCGTTGCATTTCGATAATGACCGGCAGTAAGGGGATTTCGATCTCTTCATTTACGTAGNTGGCTTGATGCTCGAGTATTTCGTGCTTGAGATATTCATATAAACGCCATGTAAAGTCNGCATCAGCTGCGGCGTATGGACTTGCTTTATCGATCGGCACTTGCGCCATAGTGATCTGTTTTTTNCCAACCCCTATAAGTGTCTTGATNTCAGTCATATTCTGTTGGAAAATCTGCAAAGCAAGCTGCTTCAGACCAATGGATCGGTGACCNCACAGTGCTGCTGCGATCATGGTGTCGAAGCCCAGNGNTTTNACTTCAATACCTGCAGNGGCCAGCACCATTANGTCAAAATTCGCGTTGTGTGCGATTTTATTGATCAATTCATTTTCGAATAGTGGGCGTAGTAGCGTAAGCCCTTCAGAAAATGAGATTTGTGTGCCTTCAGTGTGGCCAACTGGAACATACCAGGCATGTCCCGATTTTAAAGCGAACGAAAGACCCACTAGATCAGATGACATTGGGTTAAGGCCGGTTGTTTCTGTGTCGAATGCAAACTCACCATTTGTGNAAATTTGATTGATCATGGAGCGAAGACTGCTCGTATCTGTGATCGTTTCATANTCGCCGAGTGGTTTAGGTGGATCAAGTTGTGTGATTGTTTCGACCGATACGGATGATGAGAGATCACCCATCATGTCCATCTGACCTGAGACGTGCGTAGCAGAAGTTTTTGCAANATNNTNATTGTCAGAGTTTGTTTGTTTTAAGTGATCCAATTCTGATTGTGGTAANCGATTAGCGACTAGACGCAATTCGTAATCCATCAGAATCTTGATTACTTTCTCTCGATCAAACTGACCGAATTTCGATTGTTCGGCATCGAAATCAATTGGAACGTCACGAACAATTGTTGTCAGAACCAGAGCCTCAGCCGCGGTATCACGGTGCTCTTCAAGTAAGTTCATTGCGCGCTTTGCGCCTCGAAGTCCTTCGATCCGTTCGACTTCACTTAGGTTGTNGAATAAAGAAGGGAANTGCCCNAATTTTGCCAGTACGGTTCTGGCAGATTTCTTGCCGACTCCTGGCACNCCGGGAATGTTGTCCGATGAATCACCTTCGAGGGCTTTGATTTCAGCGACGTATTCAGGTCCCANGCCATCGTACCGTTCAGCTACCCCCNCAGGNTCGTATGTGCGCATTTCTCCGAAGCCGGTATACATGAGNAGGGAAGTTTTTTCGTCAACAAGCTGTAACTGGTCAGCATCACCGGTTAATATCAGGGTNTTGATGCCCTGCTCGGTAGCTTGCTTTGAAAGTGTGCCGATCAGATCGTCAGCTTCAAATCCATCGTATTCATACACTGGTATTCCCATCGGTTCGAGAATTTCTTTGACGATTGGAATTTGTTCATGCAGAGCTGGATCGACCTCTTGCCGCTGCGCTTTGTATGCCGGAAACATATCTTTACGGAATGTAGGCGCTTTCGTGTCGAATGTAACCGCTATGTGCGTTGGATTCTGCTCGCGTATAGTCTTCAATAACATTGTCATGAAACCGCTTGCACCAGTCGTATTTTGCCCGGATGAGGTGATCAGGTGATCTCGCATCGCAAACCATGCTCTGAAAATAATGGCATGACCATCGATTAGAAGGAATAACTGATCATCGGCTATTGCTTTAGAAGTCGTCATTTGGAGGTTTACAAAGCCCCGGGCATCAGTGGATTCGCTGGCAGAATCATTCAACTGCAGAAGGTCAGTAAATTATAACGTGAACAGTACATCGATCTGCTTCGTTATGCGCGTCCCTGACAGATATATTATGTGGATAAATATTATGCTTATATCCTGTAACGAACAGCTATCACAAATAATGTCATCAATAGAACAAACGTTATTGGATCTATTATTTTTGAGGATTTCCTGATGTCTGATTCAAACCCATTTGGTACTTTGATTCCAAATAGAGAAGACATGCGGTGCTGCGATGGTGGTGCCAGTATTGAAATTAGCCATGTACAGCTTGATTCGATTACCGACGCCGTTCGGCATCAATATGGTGCTCTTGCAAAAAAGGCGGCGGAACGAGCTTCTTCATCTACGAAAGCCTCCGACAGATTTTACACAGAAGAGCAGCGATATACCTTGACGGATGAAGCCGCAGGTGCATCCGCTGGTTGCGGAAATCCCGTAGGCATTGCTGATGTAAACCCCGGGGAGACCGTTTTAGATCTTGGATCTGGTGGTGGTATCGATTGCTTTCTTGCAGCGAGGGAAGTCGGGGAGACTGGTCACGTCGTAGGTATCGATATGACTCCTGAGATGCTTGATCTAGCGCGGACAAATGCCGAAAAGCTTCAAACGGGAAATATTGTTTTTAAACTCGGCCATATAGAGTCGATTCCTCAGGAAGATAATTCTGTAGATCTCGTGATTTCTAATTGTGTAATTGCTCTTTCAGATAAAAAAGATCGAGTTTTCTCAGAGATATTCCGAATATTGAAGCCGGGGGGGCGATTCGTTATTTCAGATGTTGTTACCGACAAACCGCTTCCTGTGGACGTCCGAAGATCAGCTGCAGAGTGGGTCGACTGTGTTGCAGGTGCTGCAGTCATGGGCGATTATATTGAGATGATTGCAGAGACTGGCTTTACTGATATTGAGGTACTAGAAGAACGAACTCGCTCCGGTGGTGCTGAAGAGTGGCGTGATTCGTTGATAGATTTGACTCTTCGTGGATTCAAAAATACCTGAGGTTTTCTCCAGTTTTTTTATCCTGATATCTACTTGTTTTCTCTACATGATAGTTAATATTCTGTGATCGAATTTATAGGTCTTTATGCTGAATAACCCTTGGGCACGCAACTATGAAAAAGATGATCATGTCGCGCTGGGTCGAGTTCGTGAATGGGCCGGAAATAAACTCGGTAGTACTGTCGACTATGGGTTTGGTTATGGGACGTGGGTGTTTATTGGGAATGAAACGGTAATTAAGGTTGATCCTGAAGTTGGGCGCTCGGGTCGATTCAGCCATGAGCTTGCTGTTACAGCGATGGATATCCCTGGAGTGGCAACCCCAAACGTTATTGAAACTGGGACGCTTGAAGGCAGGGCGTGGGTCATCATGAATCGACTTGACGGCTCGATTGGCTATAACGTGTGGCCTGGGCTCGATGATAAGGCTCGTCAAAAACTTGTCACTCAACTCGCGACGGCACTGCTCAACTTACAACAATTTAAACCTGATGCATCGATGCTTAACGCTACGACGGAAAATTGGGGTCGGCATGTCAGACAGTCGTTTAATAGGGCGCTGAGGGCTGTCGACGCTATTGTTCCAGGGAGGGTGATTTCACAGTCACAGGGAGCTTTTGCACTATGGGCAGAAGCGCTTGAAGATCGCCCTAGGGTACTTTGCCATGGTGATCTTTGGTTTGGGAATATTTTGGTCAATCACCAGGGGGAGCTGTCCGGAATTATAGATTTTGATCGAACTGCCTTGGCTCCGGCTGATTACGAGCTGGACATGCTTTTGAGATTTTGGAATTATCCTTGGAATTTCGTGCCCGAACAATTGGAAGAAACTTACAANGACCCNCTCGACACTTTGTTNTTAAAACCGTTTNTNGANCTATGCCAAGGCGACTTAAGTGATGAAGCGTTGCATGCTCGGCTCAGTGCACTTGAACTGGTGTATAGGCTTAACCTCGTTAATCGGTTTGGGTGGAATGATCAGAACGCCGAAATGTTTGATCGTGTTCTTGCGGGCGATTGGGCCANGGGCCTCGTTTAGAAATCTCCAGAACGGGGCTTTCCACGGTTCACCTGACCTAGTTTTACAGGTATTCCTGTGCTAATTCATAGGGATTATTGACGTTTTCAATAAACGTGAGAGGTTATCCAAGNTCAACTATGTTTTTCGGGATAGTTTTTGTAAACGTTTAGGCCGTCAACTTAACTAGTCAGCGACGTCGGCTGTCGGTCGGGCGTCAAGCAAGTCGATGCCACCTCGAACTTGGCCAAGGGTGTCGGCGATTCGTTCTTCTAAGGTGAATAAGACTTCTCGAGCGTAGTTGTCTGCGCCATTGCGACGTTCTTCAGCAGAGATCCCTGCGTCGTGCAAAATTGTGTTCACGCGGCTTTCAGCATCATCGACAACTTTTCCCGCACGACTATTTGCAACGGATTCGATCTCGATTGCGTTTTCATTGGCCTTTCGACTGATTTCAGTGTCCTGAATCATCTTCTTGGCTTCTTCTTGTGAAGTCGTCAGTAGGGTATTTGACTGTTCTTCGGCTAGTTGACGGATGGTTGTTGCTTCCTCATCAGCGTAGGCACGAATTCTTCGTGCTTCGATTTCAGCTTGTTTGATGATGGCGTCTTTTTGTCTTACTATGCTTTCGGCCTCTGTTATCTCATCAGGGAGATTTTTTTTCATCTCATTGATTAGAGCACTGATTTTTTGCTGGTTGACCAGTGTACGCGCAGTACCGGGTACACGGCCCTTAACCATCATCGTCTCTAGGTTTTCGAGTTGCTCCATAAGTGTCATTTTTTCCTCCATATAAATTTTCAGTTACCGTTGACTTGCTTGGTTTGTGAGATCCTCTCAGATAGAGGCCCCCACACATTCTGCGGAACCAATCCCGACACATCAGCGCCGAGTGCCGCCACTTCTTTTACTCTTGATGAACTCAGGATTTGGTATTCTAAAGCACTGAAAAGACAAATCGTTTCTATGTCTTCAGCCATCCTGCGGTTCATTAGTGCCATTTCACTTTCGTACTCGAAATCACTTGTTATTCGAAGACCTCTTACAATGACATCTGCACCGATTTCACGTGCGGCATTGACTGTTAAACCTGAATATGACTCCACTGAAACATTTGGAACATGGTTCACTGCTTCAGTGAACATTGATATCCGCTCGGCGACAGTGAACATTGTTCGTTTCGATGATATTTCAACAACACCTACTGTTAGGTGGTTGACGGTTTTTGATGCTCGTTCAACGATGTCGACGTGACCGTTGGTTACGGGATCGAACGTGCCGGGATAGATCGCGATTGACATCTATTCAACACCTGCGACTGGTAGGAGTTTATTTGCCCGATAGACCGATACTGCTGAATCACCGTAAAGTCTATGGGTCGATAACGTTAGACCGGGTAGAGAATCTGGCAACTTGGTCCTTTTTGAATGTTCGAGGAACGCAATAGCGCTTGGTGCAATCAATCCTGCTTCATTTACACGATCGAATAGAGGCTCAAACTCATTCAATTCGTAAGGGGGATCAACGAAAATCAGTTCGAATTCTCCTTCCAGTCTTTCGACTGCTTGAAGTGCTTTACACCTGTGCACTGTTCCTTTTAATGACAATTTGCGTCGTTCCAGAGTTTTGTTAATTTCATTGCAACGTTTTAAATTTTGTTCTACGAATGATGCGTTATCGGCACCACGCTGTAGAGCTTCAATTCCCAAAGATCCAGTTCCAGCGTAGATATCGAGTACTTGGAGACCATAAGGCCCAGCGGGACCTAGCATGGAAAACATAGCCGAGCGGACCTTTGAAGTTGTTGGACGAAGAGAACTTGCACCTGTAGATCGCCTGAAATCCGAAGACTCCTTCTGTCTGTTTCTCATAGTGCCTTAGAATTCCGTATGGATTTCCTGATGAACTTTAGATGAAAGATGATTATTGTTTGGATTGCAGATTATTGACCATCGTCAGTCGTTACCGATTTTGGGAGATTTACACGGAATCGATATATTTATGCGATGGTTAAACTATCTGACGCTGAATATGAAGTGACTCTGGCTTAGAATGAAACGGTGCATCGATGGAAGCATGTGGTTTCTAGAAGTACGCGCACAGTTGAATGATTCAACAAGCTGTCCGAATTGGCGGACGGGTTTTATCTGGCGTGTATTTGATCGCCATTTGGCCTCAATGAGTTAACCCCGAAAATATGACGAGAGAAAACCAGGCAAATCAACCTAATGGGCAATCTCAGGCGGCTGGTGAGCGAAAACTTATTGAAGATCGTTTGGCCAAGACGGCTGAGATCCGTTCCCGTGGCCTCGACCCTTATCCTCCCAGATTTAATCGAACCCACACATCGGTAGAAGCCGTAGCTTTATTCCAATCTCTAGAGGAGGGCGACAGAGAGTCTGATTGTGGGACCCACACTGTTCGAGTGGCAGGGCGCGTGATGGCTCGACGAGGGCAAGGCAAGGCCTCATTTATTGACGTTAAGGATGGCCATGGGTCGATTCAAGTTTTTGCTCGTCAAAATACCATGGGAGATGAGTCATACGCGATTCTTGACTTACTCGATATTGGAGACATTATCGGTATAGAAGGCGTCGTAATACGGACTCGGCGAGGTGAAATTAGTGTCGAGGCACAAGTCATTACATTGTTGACGAAGGCTATTCGCCCACTTCCAGATAAATGGCATGGATTACAGGATCAAGAAGTACGTTTTCGCCAGCGCTACCTTGATCTCATATCTAATGAAAGGGCGATGCAAAACGCGTTATTACGATCTAAAGTCGTTCGCTCAATGCGAGATTTCATGCATAGTCGTGGATTTATAGAGGTTGAAACTCCGATCTTGGTCCCTATTGCTGCTGGAGCCCAAGCAACTCCATTTGCAACACACCATAACCAGCTAAACCGCGATTTGTATTTGAGAATAGCTACTGAACTGTATTTGAAGAAGCTGATAGTAGGCGGTATCGAACGTGTGTTTGAGATTGGTCGTCTATTCCGTAATGAGGGCCTTGATCATGATCATAACCCCGAATTCACTACTATTGAGAGCTACCAAGCTTATGCTGATTACAATGATGTTATGTGCATGGTGGAAGAGATGATCGCTCAGATTGCCCAGGACACGACTGGATCGATGATATTGCCGGCGATATCCGAAAAGCGACCAGAGATTAACCTGACTCCACCTTGGCCTCGCCTCGATCTGCGAAGTGAAATTATTGAGCGCACTGGAATCGATTTTGTTGAAACACGTGATATCGAGTCTCTCTCTAAGGGGATGCAAGAATGTGGGATTCACGTTGAGCCTGGATCTGATTGGGGTCGTTTGCTTGACAAAGTTATTTCCTCAGAAGTCGAGCCAAATCTTATTCAGCCACATTTTTTGGTTGACTATCCGGTTGAAATGTCTCCACTTGCCAAGCGTAAACCAGGTTCCTCCGATATTGTTGAGCGGTTTGAAGCCTTCGTCATGGGTACCGAACTTGCGAATGCCTTTACCGAGTTGAATGATCCAGTTGATCAGCGAGAACGTTTTGAGCAACAGGAACGTTTACGAGAAGAATTCGACAATGATGAGGCTGATCGTTTAGACGAAGACTTTCTGATTGCAATTGAGCATGGGATGCCGCCCACTGGAGGTTTAGGACTAGGAATCGACCGGCTCACTATGCTCCTTGCTGGTGAGGAATCTATTCGCGAAATTTTGCTGTTTCCAGCTATGCGCAGTATTTGATCCGGGTATTCAAAGTAAATGTATGGGTAGTAATTG
>PBRL01000077.1 GCA_002725925.1 Chloroflexota bacterium | reverse complement strand
AGCTTTGACTACTCCGGTGCGAATACGTTTGTCATTGGATGGCTGATCGAAGAGATCACAGGTATGCCGTTCCAGGATGTATTGACAAAAGAAATATGGCAAAATATCGGCGCGGAAGGGGACGCATCAATACTTGCCCCTCGATATGGTGTCCCTGTGACCGATGGCGGGCTTCTCGCCCGCCTGCGGGATGTTGCCAGGTTTGGACTATTGTTTACACCTAGCTACTCAGAGGTTGCAACAAGAAAAATAATCTCTGACCGCTATCTCAACCTGATCCTTGATGGCGGGAATCCTGATTTGTTGGTCAATGCTCGTTCCGGAGGCTGGAGGAGTAATGATATCAAGCATAATGTTTATCAATGGGATAGTGTTTTCAGAAACAATGATATGTACAAGGGTGGCTGGGGAGGGCAAGGATTATTGGTGAACCCGGATCGTGATATAGTGGCTGTTTACACCGGCTATTTTAAAAAGGATCAAAGCGAGATACGTGTGTTGAGGATTTTAAGAACTGTACTGGATGAACTTTACGGCGACAAAAAATAAACACTCAATGCTGATCTGAACTGCAATAGCCGGATTAAATAGATATATCTTTTATGCGTAGTATGTTTAGATTACTGCCTGCCCGCTTAGATTATTATGAACCAGAAAAATTAATCTGATCCCCATTCAGAACAGGGATAATAAAGCGGGACAAGACAGAAAAAAGCTATATCGAATTTAAACTGGAGGTGTATTATGAATCGTAATGCTATTATCTTACCTTTTTTGACCGCGGCGGTACTTTTTGCCGGAAACATTAGCTCAAAGCCCGGAACTACAACCAGTTCCAGCAGGGAAACTGCAGTGGAACAGCAGGAAGTGGTACCGGTGGATGTGGAGCTCACAAATAGGATCCGTATGGAAAAGCAGTCCCGCACCCAGGCTTTTCAGGAGCAAATCAGAAACAGAAAGAAGCAGCAGCATGATCAGAGAAAGTTCCAAAAAAAATTGAGTGAAATGCCGGACCTGAAAACCCAGGTCAAACGGGCTTTTTCGTCGAAAAAACAAAATTCAATGATGCCCCATGGGAATGATATGTCTTCATATCCTACCGGATACAGGACTCACCAGACAGAAAATAACGGGCGACCGACTGTCCAAAACATTCGCAACAGGGAAACAATTTCATTTTTTGATTATCATGACGTACATAACAATGTTTCTAGCTGGCTAACCACTAATGCCACATTTGCGGTTGAGACAGATGCTGGCCCGGAAGTAGGGGAAGATGCCTTAATGTGGGTTGAAGGTGACGATGCTACAGCTAGCCGATCCAAAGTTGGATGGTCTTTTAATCCGAATATTGATCTAAGCGGTGTGTGGGATAGTGTCAGTGTATCCGATCATTGGTTCAGGATTGAAATCAAAACGGACTACTCTGGTGATTTGAAGGTTTATTTTAGTGATGGGCCAGGAAAATATCAGTTACTTACCGTAACAGTTCAGGGGACAGGTTTATGGGAGACCTATGAGTTTCCACTAAGTGACACGAGCCCGACTACAGGTGCGAATGCAACAGATTTTAATACCAGTGATATAGACGCTCTAAGCATTCAAGATTTTAATCATCAGGAAGGTCGAACATTTTATATTGGCGTAATTGAAATATATAGTCCTGCTGATGATGAAAATGGTGTGATAGAAGGCATGGTCTTTGATAATTATGGATATCCCTTATCCGGCGCTTCTGTTACTGCCTACAACGCCAATGAAAGTATTTCTGTAATGACCAATGAAACGGGATATTACAACATGTCAGTGGCAGATAGCAGCACCTATAGGGTCTATGCATCTTACACGGGTTACTGGGACGCAGACCATTATCCAGTGGTAGCTTCTGTCCAAACAGTTGTTTTGGATTTTACCCTGATGCCGGACACGGATTATGCCTGGATTATAGGTGAAGTTCAGGATGATATGGGCAATATAGTGAGCGAGGAGGTTGTAACAATTACTGGTTTAGACGGTGTTGATGTATTTTCGCAACCGTCTGACTGGAGCGGATTGTTTTATGCCGTGGTGGCGCCCGGAACCTATAATATCCACGCCGATTCTGTTGCATTCGAAGGTGAGCTTTTGTCTGGGGAGATTACCCTGGAAGCAGAAGCGGGTATGATATACTACCCGGTTGTTGAATTGAATTCATTAGATGATCTCGATCTCACAATCGAACTCAATGGTGAACAAACCGCCACAGTTGAAGCAGGTGATTCTCTGCAGGTTACCATCACCTTTGACACCGCGGGGGAAACAGCCTATATTGGTTCCCTGTCAGTCCATCTGGATGCCGATGCCGATGGAATGCTCAGCGAGGCTGATTTTAACCTGATGGGGAATGAAGATGGTGAGGGTTTTATATATATCATGGATAATGACACGACTGATGAAAATCCAGCGAATGGCATCTATCAAATTACCTTACATGCTTCTCAGGATAATNATGACGGTTTCCCGCCTCTGACATACCAGAATTCGTCCTGGCTGTTTGCGATCTGGGACCCGGATACGACAGCGCCCGGATACATTGCTACTCTGAATGTNACCGGCTTTGAATCNGNNTATTCNNTNTCTGGANCGGTNAGCCCNGCAATGGCTAACCTNTNGGTGATNGCTTGGCNGTNTGATTACTATNNCTANGANTATACCCAGTANATANCNNTGACNGGGGCTGACGGNAGCTATTCCATNTCCACAACAGGAAGCGGTCAGTATGATGTATATCTGTGGGATGGATTTGAAATACTTCCCAGTAACTATTATCTATCCAATCAATACCAATACGTCAATGTTAATGGACATATTACTGATGTAGATTTTGAAATGATAGAGCTGAATACCATGGTCTACGGGTACGTGGTTGATGACAATGGGGATCCGGTGGATAGTGCCTNGGTTNATTTCAGCTNCTATGACTATTATTATTACTACTATTATGAATATGANTACTACNATTTCGGCACCCATACTGATACAAATGGTTATTATGAACTCTATGTATTGGGTGGTTTGGAATACGATGTCAGTGTATATGGAAATGACTATTTATATAACTTAGGGTTTAACGGTACTGTAACGGTTCCCGATGGAGAAGAGTTTTTTGAATATAACATTCAATTGATTAACTATGATAATTCTGTTTCTTTTAATGGATATGTATTGAGCAATGATGAATACTATTACTACTATTATTATCCGGAAGCGATTGCAGGAGCTGTTGTGAAGGTCTACAATAATGATGAATACCATGAAACAACTACAAATGAGTCTGGCTATTATAGTATCACTGTTCCTCACCATGAGTACTATTCTGTCTATGCGGAGGCGGAAGGATTCGAAGGATATACGGTGGATTTCTTTGATCTGCAGCCCGGCTCTTGGAATTATGCGGATTTTTATCTCAACCCGGAAGTGCCTACAACCCTAGTATCTGGCATGGTGATGGGGGAAGACGGTGAGCGGATCGCCAACGCAGCCGTGACCGCCTATGATGGGAACGGCGGCCAGTACTGGGCCTGGACCACNGATCTGGGTANGTATGANCTGGAACTGGATACGGGTATTTATGATATCCGNGCCAGTGCCATAGGCTATCTCATTTCCTGGGAATACGGAGTGGAGGTTGCCGACCAGGATATCATGCTGAATTATACACTCAGCACCGCTGTGTTTACAGGCAGTGTATCCGGTATGGTACATTTCCATGGTGGTGATGTTGAAGATATGGTCTATATAGAAGTCGGGAATGATAATTATAGTACCAATACCTATGCCAATAATGATGGTTCCTATTATTTGGATTTGGTTGATGGGACCTATCATGTTTTTGCTTATGCAGCGGGGTACGAGCCTCTGCTTATCTGGGAAGCTTTTACCGTTGCAGGTAATAGTGTTCCCTTTGATATTCATCTCTTTGTACCGGGTTTTACCTTACCGCCTCATATCGANTTTCTGNGTGATGTGCCCAACGACCAGGGTCGGCAGATGCGGGTCGTATGGTNTCCTGGTATACCTGGCGACTGGCAGTATTTNACCCAGTACTCNGTCTGGCGACTGGTGCCGGAAGCAGCACCAGGAATCCTTTGGGATTATGTGGTCACGGTGCCCTGGCACGGCATGCAGCCCTACAGCACGGTGGTNCCCACCCTGGGNGANTCNACGGATCAGGGTATTTATTACAGTACTTTTATGGTNACGGCCCATACGGAAGATCCCAATTTCTTCCTGGATTCAAATCCAGCGACCGGTTATTCNGTGGATAACATTCATCCNGGNNCNCCTGGCGGTGTGATGGCCGTGCAAACCGGCGCGGGGGTTCANATCACCTGGCATCATTCTGTGGATGAAGATTTCAATCATTATCTGATCTATCGAAATGATATAGATACCGCCGGGGAAGCAGAAGNGTATACCACTGTGGATACATTCTTTGTAGATGCCGGTACCACAGATGGCAACTGGGAATACTGGATCACAGCCATGGATAACAATGGTAATGAAAGTGAACCNTCGGAAGTTNTCACCTTGCTTCTGGCAGCGGATAAAGACTGGAATCTTCCCATGGAGTTTGCTCTACAGCAGAATTATCCCAATCCGTTCAATCCATCGACACAGATACAATATGCTTTACCGGAAGCAGCAATGGTAACCATTGCCATCTATGATATGATGGGCCGGAAAGTAAGAACATTGATCCATGAGCAGTCNTCTGCCGGGTATCATGCACTGCTCTGGAATGCCACGAATGACCTGGGGGATCCAGTCTCTGCAGGAGTTTATGTCTATACCTTTGAGACAGCAGAATTTCGNGATGCCAGNAAGATGATTCTGNTNAAATAGTTGTTTCTATCCAAAAGAAAAACCCCATGATAANGGGGTTTTTCTTTTGTGGAATAGATTGGGGTGGAATCANTACTCAGTTTATTTAAAAAAGAAGAATGTCTGTAGGTCAGCCCAAACGCGAACTTTCGCCGCCTATTATAATTTGTAATTATTTGTTTTTATNCGTTTACTGTATGCAAATTAACAGNANGGAAAGTGTCGATAAAATNTGCTTAATTACGTACANNGGAAAAGAAAAATGAAATCAATTTCAATAATACTTATACCATTNTTCCTATTGTTGATGATTGGTTGTGAAAATAATGTCACAAACCCGGCAGGAATGTCCGATGCAGAATTGATCCAGGCTATTATAAGTGCTAGTAAAGTTGATATAAGTATGACTGAACTCCCGGATCAGTCTCAAACTATTGTAGAGAATGATTACAATGATTACGATGGTCTAGGAGCTAAAAAAGCATCCGGCCTAGGCTATGAAGTGGAGCTAGCAGGCAGGGGACACAGGTTTGGCGACCGCAACGAAGTTTATTTTAACCTGGAAGGGAAAAAACTCGATCCTGATGACTATGGCCGAGATAAAGATGATTGGTATAGAGATCATAAGGATGGCTGGAAATGTTTTGACCTGGTTCTGCCAATAACATTTGTGATGCCGGATGGTTCAACCGTTATGGTTGAAGACGAAGACGATTATACGGCTGTAAAAAGTTGGTATGAAAACAATCCTGATTCGGAAGAAAAACCAAATTTACAGTACCCGGTTCAAGCTTCTTTTCAGGATGTTACCTTAACCATCAATGACCATGATGAAATGCGCGAAGCTTATGAGCGCTGCGGCGGCAGAGATGGTAAAGACAGAGACTGGGACAGAAGAGACTGCTTCGGGCTTGTCTATCCGGTTATATATGTGATGCCTGATGGTTCAACAGCTACAGTGACCAGTGATGATGAAGCAGGCTGGGCAGGAGTGAAAGACTGGTATGAAGCAAACCCGGGAACAGAAGAGCGTCCTGAGTTGCAGTATCCAGTAGATATTATTTATGAGACGAATGAAGGTGATGAAACCGTTACCATAAACAATGAAGAAGAGATGAACGCTGCAAAGAGAGATTGCTGGGATGAAGATGAAGGTGGCGAAAGAGAGTGTTTTGAACTGGTTTTACCCGTCACTTTTGTGATGCCGGACGGGTCAGTCGTCACCGTTGAAAATGAAGATGGATATATGGCTCTTAGAGAATGGTACGTAGCAAACCCGGATTCAGAAGAAGAACCTGTCCTGCAATACCCTGTTGATATCGTTTATTATAATGAGGACGGTGAAGAAGGAACAATTGTAACCATCAATAATGAAGAAGAAATGGAAGCTGCCAAGGCAGAATGTGAGGATGAAGGAGATAGACCTTAATTGTTTTACCAGCAAATGTTAAATAATAACAATAAAGTCCTGATCAAAATCGGGACTTTATTATTTGGAGGAACCTGATATAAAAAAAATAATTGTAATCCTTGTGGTGTCTCTGTCTTTGATCCTGGCGGCACAACGATCATCAGAAAAAGACAATTTGATCAATGATCAAGCCCTATGGGAAGGAATAAGAGAACGAATCGAAAGTGCTGTTGAACGGGGCGAAATAACCCGTGAAGAGGCTAATGACCGATACGCCGGATTCAGGCGAAGAATGGCACAGCGAAAGGAAGGAAATCGTGGTCCTGGACGCGTAGCTCGCGGAAAAAATGAGCAAGGTGCCGATATAGAAGGGCATTTTAGAAGGTTTGGTGTCAATGATCTAAATCCTATAAAAAACGGTCTTATAGAGAATGGTATTACTCATAACCAGCTTGATGCTGTACTGGGCGGCATGCTCAGGGTGATCCACGCAACAAAAGCTGAAGGAAGCAATTTTGAAATGAACCCCAGGATTCAAGCTTATTTTCAGGACCGGCTAGGTCTTACACAGGACCAGGTCCAGTATGTAAAGGATGTATCTCTGAGAATTGCTCAAGGTGGGCGTTGATGCACCTATTTCTAAGCTAAAGGAAAAAAACGTATAAAAAACCCCACCATGCAACGGGGTTTTTTGTTTGTGTAATATCTTATTCCGGCCAATTCCGGATAATATTTCTTGCCAGTTTCCCCGCATCCGTAAGGTCATCATCACTCCAGCCGCCAGTTGTACTGGCGCCGGGAACCAGTATGGACCACTCCTCTTCTTTATCGTTGACGGCCCAATTGCAGTGGCTTATTTTATTGTCGAAACACCAGGTCATCCATTTATCCGCTTCAGGATCTACGGTGCTGTAGCCAATAGAACCCCATTCTGTAACAAATACTGCAATACCGGCGTTCAGTGCTGCAGTTGCCCTGTCCCGGAGCCATTGCTGGTGGTGGACGGTGTAGAAATGCAGGGTATACGCAATATTGGGGAATCCTGTTATCGGATCAGCCGCTGCAAGGTCCACCCTCTGGGACCATTCAGGCGTTCCCACAACAATAAGGTTATCGGGGTCAATGGCACGAATGGCAGATATGACGGCAATTGCATAGGGCTTAATTATATTGCTCCAGGAGATATCCAGGGGTTCGTTGTATAACTCATAAATCACATTATCATGTCCACCGTAGAGCGCCGCCATTTCCTGGAAAAATTGTACTGCTTCGCTGGTATTATCCTCCGCGTGGTGGGAATGCCAGTCAATGATAACGTATAGACCTTCTTCTATTGCAGCATCAACAATGGTTTTTACGCGATTTTTGTTTACCGTTTTATTATCAAGATAACCGCCAGGGTCTTCCACGCCCATAGATGCCCGAACAATGGTTGTATGCCAATCCTCTTTGAGCCAGGAAACCACTTCAGGTGTATAGTATCGTTCTCCGCCCCAGTTGTCATTGCTCCAGAAAAAACTATTCCCGGCAAAAGAAACTGGCTCGCTGTTTTTATCTACAATACTGTTTCCGATTACCTGCAGGAGGCCGTGCAGGTCTACTACAGCCGTATCCTGGGGCATTAGGGCAGTATCTTTTGAATCGTTTTTTTCCCCACAAGAGATAATAATGGAAGTAAAAATGAAAAAGAGTAACAATTGTAATATATTTCTGCTCACAGTATTAGTTTTTGCTTAAAGGGTCAGCAAAGCGCAATCTGAAAATTAGATAGGTTTATATTATACGTGCTCAGACTTTATCTACTAAACCAAAAACGGCAAAAAATACCAAAAGGGTTCTAAGCCTTTTCCTGTTATTAAGTCCCCTAAAGCAGCGGGGTTTTTTATTTGTGGAGAGGCAAAACAATGCTTTAGTTTTACGGTATCAATATCCACATACTCATTGAAATTTAAAGTTACATTCCTCGCAGCAATTCTTTCCATTTTTTCCTGTTCGCTGGATCTTCCGGAAG
>PBRL01000040.1 GCA_002725925.1 Chloroflexota bacterium | reverse complement strand
TGCCCAGGCAGTTGAATCAGACACTTTCGTAAAGACCGACGATTAATTAATGGAACTAGAATCGCCTCTCAATCCTGGTTCGACTATTGGCATAATCGGTGGCGGCCAGCTTGGGAGAATGCTCGCGATGGCTGCGCGGCAAATGGATTATAAAACAGTCGTTCTGGACCCTGATTCTAACTGTCCTGCGGGCCAAGTGGCTGACGAGGTGATCAGATCTGAATATTCGGATATAAAAGCATCCAGCGAACTTGCTGCCTTAGCCGATGTGGTCACATATGAATTTGAAAACGTTGACGCTGATTCTGTTTCCAGCGCTGAGAAACATAAACCAGTTCGTCCCTCGTCGTCAGTGCTCCGCACCACGCAAAACCGATTACATGAGAAAAAGGCCTTGTTGGAAGCCGGTATTCCCGTTGCCAATTTTCGTAAAGTTGATTCACTAAGAGACCTAGAAGATGCAGCATCAGTTTTGGGATATCCAATGGTACTCAAAACAGCCACAGAGGGTTATGACGGGAAAGGTCAATCGATAATTCNTGGTGAGCATGANCTAGCGATTTCTTATGATCANTTAAATGCTCNNAATGTTGAACTTATCGTTGANCAATTCGTGTCNTTCAAGGCTGAGNTNTCGACTATATGCGCTCGCACGNCCGATGGTATGACAGCGACATTTGATCCATCGGAGAACATCCACCGGAATCACATTTTNGACACGTCAATAGTCCCAGCGCGNATTGATGAATCGGTNGCGGATAAAGCTCGTATTATTGCTACTNATATTGCTGAGAAATTAGATGTTNTAGGTTTGATTGCTGTTGAGATGTTCGTGACGCGAGAGAACGATATTATTGTCAATGAGTTGGCGCCTCGTCCACATAATTCTGGTCACTACACAATGGATGGGTGTGANACNTCTCAGTTCGAACAGTTAGTCCGTGTATTGGCTGGAATGCCGATTACNTTGCCGAAGCTNCATTCACCGACAGTAATGGTTAACCTGCTTGGCGAAATATGGGAGGANACCGGAGGGTAATCCGGATTGGCAGCGNGCCCTTGAANTGCCNGGNGTGANTCTACATCTTTACGGTAAGTCTGCCGCNAGGGTAGGACGNAAGATGGGNCATATCAATGNNGTTGCTGAAACGGTTGAAGAAGCTCTTNATATTGCANCNGAGGCTCGNGAAAGGGCATGGCGGCGGGCTTAGCTNAATAGCAAATCACTTAGACCCAGTTACTGTTGCGGGCTTTTTGAATTGAGAGTTATCGTAATCATTCACGCNAGATTCATTTAGTTCTAACATGCCGTTATGGACTGTGTAGATTTGATCGGACATATCGATAAGGGNCCGGTCGTGTGTGGTTGCGACGACTGACATTCCTTCCTCGCTTACCATATGACGGAACAGTCCGAAAATTTCAGAGGCGTTTACCGAGTCGAGTTCACCGGTTGGTTCATCGGCCAAGATCACATCCGGACGCATAGCAACAGCACGTGCAATTGATATACGTTGTTGCTCGCCTCCGGAAAGTTCGTACGGCCGGTGCTTTGCACGTCTTGCGAGGCCGACCATGTCTAGGACCTCATTAGTGCGGTATGAACGTTCTTTAGCTCCCACCCCTGCTATGCGCATGGGTAGTTCTACGTTCTCATATGCTGAGAGTAAAGGAAGAAGTGCGAAAGATTGGAACACAACACCTATTCGGTGTCTGCGAAGTTGTATGAATTGTTTTTCATTGTAGTCAGACAGGTCGACTCCCTCGAACAACACCTTCCCGGACGTTGGATGGTCAAGTCCCGCGAGCATGTTCAAAAGAGTTGTCTTGCCTGATCCTGAACGGCCTACAAGCGTAATAAATTTGCCTTTTCGAATATCAAGATTGACAGAACGNATGGCNTGTATTGTTTCGCCCTCGAGCTCATATTCTCGCGATGCGTTGATAGCTTGAATTACTGTATTGTCAGTCGGTGATTTAGGGACAGTAGTTTGCTTAGTCACCTGATTCAAGGGTTACCTTTCCATCTTTTATATCGACTCGAACCTTNCGTTCGATATTGAGTTTATTTAGTACATCCCTTGGTATCTGAACGGATCCGGCCGTATCGATTAGTAAGAATTCCTCGGTGTTAGTGGTTTCACCGTNGAGCTTTCGTTCATATGAAATATCTCGCGTGGTCTCAGTACTTGTTTTGCCGTCTCTGATGGCAATGGCTCTTTGAACACTTGTGGCAATCGCTGGGTCGTGCGTGACAATGAGAATGGTTGTGCCTAAATCTTGGCTGACCTTATTTAGGAGNTCTAGAACTTCTTTACCGGTTTGATCATCTAGCTCGCCAGTTGGCTCATCAGCGAGTAGTAATGGGGGATTGTTCGATAGACCGACGGCGATCGCGACTCGTTGCTGTTCACCACCTGAGAGCTCGGCGGGCTTGTGATTGGAACGATNTCCCAGGNCAACGATATCGAGGAGTTCCTGTGCGCGCTTTTTCCGCTCTGATTCAGGCGAACCTGCGATAACCATTGGGAGTTCAACGTTTTCGAGGGTTGTGAGATATGGAAATAGGTTTCTAGACGTCTCCTGCCAAATAAACCCGACTTCATGACGTCGGTATTGCACTACTTCTTTATTAGTCATTTGTAGCAGGTCATAGTCACCGACACGAATTGNACCTGCGGAAGGAGCATCGTATCCCGCGAGTATGTTTAATAGTGTGGATTTGCCGCTGCCAGATGCCCCGACGATGGCGATGATCTCACCTTTTTTCACTGTCAGTTCAAGACCGCGTAAAGCGACGACTTCAAGGTCGGCTGCCTTGTAGATTTTGAATAATCCACTGCACTCGATATAGGCNGAGCCTGATGTAGTCACTACATAANACCTTTGCATTCCACGAAATGTCTCAACCTTCACCCATCCTCATTACTCTGTGTATCGACATACGGTAGACAGAAATCAGGATCACGCTGATCACCACAGTGAATACTAACCCTAAAAGGCCAAAGATGACCCCAAAACCAAACCAATCTATTTCAACTGCCATGGGCGGAACTACCATCGCATTTTCTCCTGAACTGGCGAGATATGGCATGATTGTTGTCCCCATGCGCATGCCCATGAAGATACCGAGAGCTACTGCTATACCTATGACGATTAACTGCTCTAAAACAACAAGGAACAGCAATTGTTTCATGGACAATCCAATAGTTCTCAATAATGCAAATTCGCTGCGGCGATCATTGAACGAAACTGTCGCGTGAACAAGGAAACCGATCGCACTTACGATTAAGACTGTCAAAAATGCGATCCCTAAAAGCGCTTTCCATCCTGCAGCCACCAGGGGGTCGAATGCTACTTGTGCAAGATAAACCGTTCGATCAGCGATTTTTGATCCTGGACCAACTCTTATTTGATCCGACCGCGGAGCGAGCCCCCTGGATGACAGTTTTAGTTGAATATCACTAACTGAAGGGTCACCGGGCGAAACTNCTTCGAGTANATTTTCTGAATTAATTAGTTCCGAGCCTTGTTTGGTTGCAATCCAAAACTCCTGCGGTTGTCGATCTCCGACAATGCGAGCTATGTTCAATCGTTCATGTAGAGCATTGAAATCAGCGATCAAAAAAGGCTCGTTGTTGATAGCCATGGTTGGAAAGTATTCCATAACATCGCGAATGGAAACTTTTATCGGAAATCCGTCNACTGATATATTTATGATTTTTCCGTCGCTGCCACCAAATTGTTCGATAAACTGTGAGCTTGCAATTACTGGAACAATTCCAATTTCAGAGCCGTGGGCTAGCCCGCGATATTCACGTGGGTGCGATGTTGTCCAGCGTAGGCGTGCCACTCCCTTTTGTTCTGTTCCATCCGGTTTTGACGCCGGCCTCAGACTATCGCCTAGAGCTTCGCGAGTTGGTGTCATGATTCTCCAGTTGCTCACGGAGTCAAACGTTTCAACTGCAAGGAGTTCGGTTCCTGTGTGATCAAGTACAGCAATATCATCGATATCAATGGCTCCGGGNCTCAAGCCATCNTCAAAATTTACTACGCCGATGGAATGAAGCCGAACGGGCGGCGACGGCAGTAACCCAGCGGTTCTTCGGAATTTGGATCCCAGTAGGTGTGAGCCAATTCGGCACCATTCGGGAGGTTCATCTTCGAGTNTATGGGGGCAGTTGAATCGGAATTGGTCAGTTGCCAGCGGCGACAGTTTTCCAAGAGCGACAGAAAAAAAATGCCCATTTGAATCCGATAATCTTGCGATGAGGGTTGTTGAGGGTTGCCTGATCAATGGAAGTACACGGGCAGTGATCCATCTACTTTCTTCGGGAAGCTCAATGCCGTTTGATCTACCTANATCAAGGANGGAGGTTTTGGATTTGAAAGAGGCAAGGCCAAAGTCATCTCGAATCCAGGCGACATCCTCGATTGTCTCAAAATCAACCCCGATGANATCAAATCTTTCTGCTGAATAGCCTGAANTGATAATTCCTGATTCTCTGTANATTGGTGACACACTTTCCACACCATCACCTTCGCGAATCGTTTTTAAAACAGATTTCGATATACCACCTGTTGTGGTCTTGATGCCCGTGATTTTCAGATCAGCGCCTGTTCGGTAGTAGGCCTGGTCAATTGCGCTCTGTTTAAGTGTTGCAGCAAAGGTGGCTGCGAATACGCCGAGGGCTGCAGTGAGAATCAGCAGTAAAGATAGGCGGGAGTGGTGTGCAGGGTTTCTGGCCATCTGCCATATACCGAGTATCAAGGCGGGTGGAGTAATCGAAGACATTGGGCGTTTTGATAAAACCTTACCCATTGCATTCATTCCTGGTGGGAAAATACGTATCAATACAAATCCTGCCGCAATNAGGAACATAGCCGGGATACCAAGAATCAGTTGGTTGACCATTGTTTCACCGAATAGGCTTGTAGCAACAAATGACCCCTGTTTGGTCAGTTGCCAGAATANAAACATCACCAACCCAAGGAACCCCATGTCTAGGTAATACTTTTGGATCAATGCGAGTCGTGCTGGTCTAGCGCGGGTTACCCGACTGGCAAGTAACTCGAGCCGGGTTGCCCTTAATGAAGGAATGAACAATGCAAATAATCCGAGCATTGCACCAAGGAGCGCCATCTGAAACGCGTGAAATGNGAGCCCTGCAGGCAGAGGATTGCCGTTATTAAGTTCGCTGTAAATAGGGAGCACGCCGATAAACTTGACCCCNAGCATCGCAATGAATGGCCCTGTTGATGCTGCGATTATGGCGAGTATGCTGGCTTCGATGATAAANACTGCAAGGATTTGTCGGGACGTTGCTCCCCTGGTTTTTAAAAGGGCAATCTCGTTTTTCTGCGTATCTACAAGAAGTGACGCCAGTATCATTACGTAGTACAACANCACAAGTACGATAAGGGTCAGAACGATTAACATTGGCAGCCGGTTAAAAAACAGATCTGTTTCAAACGCGCGTAATACTTGTGGAAGGTCGGACACGAAATAGAAACCGTCAACGATTGCTTTCAGTTCTCGCTCTGTCGAGTCTATTGTGTTTTGAATGGATCCTGTTTCTGTAGCTTTGATTCGCCTTGGGTCGACGTCAAGCCACCATGAGTAATCCGAACCCATATTCGGAAAATAAACACCTACAGCTTCCAAAATTGTTTCTCTAGGAACGACAAATCGTGCGAATTGAAGCGTGTTGGTGCGAGAGCTGAAAGNAGTGTTCTGAATGTGCCAGTGGGCCGCCTTCGGGTCGACGCGTTCGTATAAGCCCGTAACCAGAATGTCTAGGCGTTTATGTTCCTCTTCCCAATACGGCCGCGCTGGATATATGTCTCCGACGTCAATCTGCATGGTTTTTGCCGATTCCACATCCAGAATGCCCTCGATTTGAAGTGGGTTATTAGACTCACNAATGGACGCAATTGTTGGTAACTTGCCTTCGATGATATTCACTCGATTCTCCACATTAGGTAGAGTCATCATCGTGATTCGACAACAGTCACATTCAATTAGTCGGCCATCTTCATTTCCACTGCGACCTATGGTTGTACGGCATGGGCAGTCGCTTGGAGCCACCATCGGTGGGGGCAAATCGACGAAGAAGGTCCACGTCTTTAGCGCGAATTCATGTCTGTTTAGAAAAGGCGAGAAATGTTGCACGATTGATCTGTTCATTGCATCAACAATCGTGGCATCGGTTTGAGAGTTTGTAGGTATCTGGCCNGCTTCGACGAGCACGTCAAGATCCGTGCCTGTATGGGTGGATAGNGCTCTTTGGAGGGCTACGTCTCGGAGGGCGTTGAAGAAAATAACCGAACTAGCCATTATTGTGGAGGCTAGAACTACCCCCACCACGACTGCAGAAAGCAGACGCCAATGAGCGAGCGTTCGTTTTACAACCAGTTGAAGGGAGTTATTGATCATGAAAAACTGGCTGACAAATTTTCACGTTCCATGCGTGTAATGTGAATTCGATAATATGGCCTCATGGAGTTTGTCACACTGACAAGAACGGCAGCAAATATTTTTACTGAACTCAAAAATTTCAGTAATGAGCTCATCAGAATTTGAGTATTACTTGCTTTTAGTTGATTCTTAGCTGTTTGGATTGAAGATCCTTGAGTNATTGCGTTTGTCCCTTGATACGCTGGCAAGTNGGATTTTATTTATAGACTTCGACGTTACTGCTGAAATGCCTTAATGCTCTTCAGAACCTTGCGTGAAATAAAGTTTGTAGTTTTACCTGCCTTGACAGTAGTCCTATTAGCCTGCTCTGGCTCCGATGTTGTCGTCTCTGATCTTGAAGCTGGCCATACANCCGCTGATGCAGTGTCTAGGGACGGGTCTGTTACACCATCGAATACCGATGCACTGTCNACACCTGATTTAGTTGAGTTGCTCAAGCCGTCTGTTGTTCAAATTGCTGTGAATTTTGACCGAGGTAGAGGTGTGGGGACTGGAGTGGTTCTTGATACAGATGGGCTGATACTCACGAATTGGCATGTCGTCGAAGACGCGAAAATGATCACGGTTGCTTTCGATGACGGGTCTATTGTTGAGGGGGAATTTTTTAGGCGTGACCCACAGTTAGATCTGGCAATTGTGCGCGTGGATCATGCAGGTTTAAAGCCGGCAATTTTTGGTGATTCTGAGGAACTTAAGATCGGGGAAGACGTTGTAGCGATTGGGCACGCTTTAGGCCTTCGGGGAGGGCCTACGGTGAGTAAAGGCGTTGTCAGCGCTCTTGATAGAACCCTAGTTGGTCATCCACGGGGTGATTTGACAGGCCTGATTCAGACTGATGCAGCAATCAATGAAGGTAACTCAGGTGGGCCACTGGTAAACATGTTCGGTGAAGTTGTTGGGATTAACACCGCTAAAATCAACATCGGCGATCGTATAGGTTTTGCGATCAATATGAATGATGCTAAGACGGCAGCATACAGTTTGATCGCACAAGGGCCGGTCCCGCCCCCTGGATTCTTAGGTGTAGGTGGTATTGACGTGACTCGAGCGCTGGCATGGGCCATCGGTCTTCCGGTTGGAGAGGGATTTGGAGTGACTAGCATTGAGCCTGGGTCCCCGGCTGAGGAGGCTGGAATAGAACTAGACGATATTATCGTTCAGCTCAACGAGACAGTGATCGCTGACGGAGAGGACTTGACTGAGTTTCTAGGTGAGCATCCTAGTGGGAGCAACGTTAAGATCGTGGTTGTGCGTGACGCTCGATTACTTGTTTCACTTCAGGCTGGGCTTACTGATGAGCCAGACAGATAGTTGTCAATTTAAATTAGGATCGAGTGGTCCTCCATCTTAATGGTGGTTGAATAGTGCAAAATGACCCCGAGTCGTGGAGCATTTCGTTAGAAAGGCATATTAATGGGTGCTACGGTCAATTCAGAGTTGAGTGGGAAAGTCGCAATCGTGACGGGTGCCGGTCGCATGCGAGGCATTGGACGAGCTACTGCCGTCATTCTGGCTCGCATGGGGTCCAACGTAGTAGTAACTGGCACTGGCAGGAATCCTGACACTTTTCCACATGATGAAAAAGATGTTGGATGGCGAGATATCGATTCGACTGTAGAAGAAATTCAGGCTAATGGAGTTCGTGGGCTTCCGTTGATCGTTGATGTTTCGCGTGAGAAGGATGTTCGTCGAATGATTGATTCGACGGTCGACGAGTTTGGTCGTCTTGACATAATCGTTAATAATGCAGCGGCTCCCTATGGCCCAGATCGGGTGCCCGTGCTCGATCTAACTGCCGATGTGTTCAAAGATGTGATTGACATAAAGCTTATGGGGACGTTTTACTGCTCTAAAGCCGCTGCCCGGCAAATGGTAAAGCAGGGTGAGGGTGGCAGAATCGTCAATTTGTCTTCGACAATGGGCAAAAGTGGTCACGCGAACACCAGCGCTTATAACGCGGCTAACTTTGCTGTCGACGGTTTTACGCAAGCTCTTGCCAAAGAGATGGCAGCGCACGCCATCACAGTTAATAGCGTATGTCCGGGGTTAACCGAAACATCCAGAATGGATCCAATGGGTCGTGAAGATCGTTGGGATGAACGTTTGAGGGGGATTCCAATGAATAGAGTAGGGACCGATGAAGAGGTTGGTGAGTTGATCGGGTTTCTTTGCAGCCCTCGGGCCGCTTATATTACTGGGCAGTCTGTCAATGTGAACGGTGGAGCGCTAACTGAGCGTTAGATATCAGCTCCTTCAAATGTAGCGATTTCGATAAAATCTTCTAATTCAGTGTCCCATGCGAATTGCCTTGCCTCGATGATTCGATCATTGTTTATTCCGATTACGATTTGCTGGACTGGATAGGCCGGACCAGTACCCCAAGGATCGACAGCATTTTTTCGATCAGTTTCTGAAAAATAAGCCCGTCCATTGGGGTGCGAGTGGTAGATGATTAGAGGCCTTATTTCGTCTTCTAGCGTCTGGTTGAGCGCAAGAAGATCTTTGTCTGATATCACAAATGCAGTTTGTGGTGTTCGATCTTTAGCTGTTGGGTGGATTTTTGTGTCGTAAGCATTTACAGCTCTTCGTACACCATTTGCAATATACGAATCTTTCTTTCCGGTAAGCCATCCACAACATTCGTTTGGGAATGATTCGCGTGCGTGAGCGAATATTTCTTCCAAAGAAGACCTTGGAACGTTTAGTGGTTCTGGATGTAGCAAATAATCAACCTTGATCTGTGGCTGTATTCATTAATATGGCGTTTACTTTTAATTAATAAGCAGTGTTCAATAATATGGGATTAGATCAACACAATATACCTAGCATATAAATACGTACTGTTGTTAGCGATCCGATAATTATTATCTTTCTTTATCAGCCAGCTAATTTGCTTGTGACCGTTGGGCAAACATTAGTTATCGTAGTGCACACCACAACGTGAATGAGTGAACTGTTGATACGCGTCAAAGTTATCAGCATGATCGGACATCGATTTGTATCTTAGCGTTGGGATTATGTAAGGATTGTTACGTTACCTAGTAGACCTTGAGAAAACGTGATTGCTTAGAGTTTCTAAAAACAGGTTGGATAAGCGTAGTCGAAATCTGCGTCGTAATCAGCGTGATGCCCTTGCACGTATCGGCCTGTCAACAGCGGGCGCACCTATGGCAGGCGAATTGACAACATGTATTGCTTATATGTGTCCTTGGGCTCACACATGCGCTACAGCGACGCCTCGACCAGCGCTGGTTCCCGAACGACAATGTCTCCGGAAGTTGCCCGATAACCGGCGACCAAATTCAGGCTTGTCTGATATTGCCCTGGATAATTTGGCAAGATATAGGGAAGAAGGCATTCGACTTGAAGCTGTCACTATCGCAATTCTAGATGAGTTTCGTCCTACGGGACCTAGCTCCTCACTTACGCGTAAACGTCCGGACCGCCCGATATACGAGTGTGGAGTCCGGGGCAAACCATTTATCAGTTGATTTGTCGATTAAACCTTTTAACCTGAATGTTTTATAGCGACATAAGCTAAGCCAGATTTATGCGACTGAGCCATCTGCGTGTAGTTGGGTGATTTGGTTCGAAGTGAAGCCCACGTCCGTTAGAATGTCATCGGTATGTTGGCCCAGAGCGGGGGACGGGATTTCTTCGGGCATGCCATCACCGAACCTTAATACAGGACCAGACGTCCGTATTTTTTTTCCAGTGTGATGATTCATTTCGATGACGTATTTATTGGCTAAAACTTGTTCATCGTTGATCATTTCTTCGACGTATCGAATCGGTTCACAAGGTATGTCGTGGGCGCGCAGCTTCTTGAACCAGTGTTGAGTAGATTTGCTGGCAAAAATCTGTTCGAATTTAGCAACTAGCTGTTCACTCTGAGATATCGCCTCTGAAGTTGAGTCGTCATAATCCGGGTTGGTCACTCTTGGGTCTTTTAATCCAAGTACATCCAGAAGGCGTTTTCTAGCGTGCACAGCGAGCGTTCCAAGGGCTAGTCCGCCATCCAGAGTCTTGTAGGCGCGGTAATAGCAATGGTATATAGATGGCCTTACAGCCTGTTGGTAGCTCTTCTGAATCTCTTCGTAACTGGCACCCTGATCGACTAGGTTGGGGTATATATTTTCATGCCATATCTTTGCAGGGGCTGGTATTCCGTCGATATCTGCTACGCGCAACGTTTGCATGCCTATAGCATTCCCAAGGAGGCTGGTTGAAACTAGTTGTCCTTTGCCAGTTTTACCTCGTCCGATAATTCCAGCAAGAATGCCGTTTGCTGCTGCATACCCTGTTGAGAAATCTATGAAAGATGATGACCAGACCACTTCGGGCTGCCCGTTGTGTATTTTGCCTTCGCTTGCTACAGCTCCTGAGTATCCTTGCAATATGAGATCGAACCCTGGCATATCGGCCATCGGCCCTTTTGGACCGTATGCCGTGATATCAACATAAACCAGTTGAGGATTTATTGTTGAAACAGACTCATAGTCGATTCCGAGTTTTTTTGCTGTTTCAACACGGTTATTTGAAATAATCCCGTCAGAAGATTTGATTAATTTACGTAGGACATTTCGTGCTGATTTTCGTTTCAGGTCGATGCAGATGCTTCGTACGCCCCTGTTTAAGGGAAGGAATACGCGGCTTTCGTTAGGTGCGAACGAAGTGGCGTGTCTCCATGGATCCCCGGACGGCGGCTCGACTTTTATGACATCGGCGCCCATATCGGCTAACAGTTGGGCNCCCCAAGGTCCCGCTACAAAACTNCCGAATTCGATAACACGGATTCCTTCTAGTGGACCTGCCATTGGAGATTTGGTTTCTGACATGCGATAGAAATACTTCTGGCCAATTTGGTTGTGGTTGCGTTACGTGATTCTATATGTGGGCTTAAATCAAATAGTAATTATCAGAATTCCACGCCAGAAGCTGCAGCAACCGTTTCGAGATCTTTATCACCACGACCACTTAACAGCAGCAATACAATTTGGTCTTTTGACAACGTTGGGACCCATTTCATCATGTACCCAATGGCGTGTGCAGGTTCTAGTGCAGGAATTATCCCCTCGGTTCGACTGAGCAACCTAAATCCTGCAAGGGCATCGTCATCAGTTGCTGACACGTAGGTCGCGCGCTCTGAATCCTTAAGGTAACTGTGTTCAGGTCCTACTCCTGGATAGTCAAGCCCTGCTGAAATGCTATGTGCTTCGGTCACCTGACCGTACTCGTCTTGTAGTAAGTAGCTTAATGAGCCATGCAGTACACCGGGGCGTCCTTTTGTCATGGTTGCAGCGTGCCGACCATCGAGACCTTCGCCTGATGCTTCAACCCCTACTAATCCGACTTTGGTATCTTTTATGAATCCGGAAAAAATACCTATTGCGTTTGATCCGCCTCCCACGCAAGCCACCACGTAATCTGGAAGGCGCCCTGCCATTTTTATAATTTGTTTACGGGCTTCGGCACCGATAACAGATTGAAAATCCCGGACTAATTTTGGGTATGGATGTGGACCTACCGCACTGCCAATAATGTAGTGCGTGGTTTCTACGTTTGAAACCCAATCACGGATTGCTTCGTTAATGGCGTCTTTCAACGTTCTGCTGCCGGATGTGACTGATTCGACCGATGCGCCAAGTTCCCGCATTCTGTAAACGTTTGGAGATTGTCTTCTGATGTCTTCCTCGCCCATGTATACGATGCATTCGAGACCCATCTGGGCGCAAACCGTTGCGGTTGCAACTCCGTGCTGCCCAGCTCCTGTTTCGGCGATAATACGGTTTTTGCCTAGGCGTTTNGCCAAAAGCGCTTGGCCAATGGCATTATTGATCTTGTGTGCGCCAGTGTGATTGAGGTCTTCGCGTTTGATGTAAATCTGGCTTGTGCCAAGCTTTTCTGTCAGGTTTTTAGCGTGATACAGGGCGGTTGGCCGACCTACGTAGTTCGCAAGTAGATCTTCAAACTCTTCCCAAAAAGAATCATCTTGTTTGGCGTCATTAAATGCAACTTCCAGTTCATCAAGCGCTGCCATCAACGTTTCAGGTACAAATTTTCCTCCATAAGGGCCAAATCGGCCTTGTGAATTTGGAAGGGAGTCAGAGTTGGGGGGAAAACCAGACGAAGTTGATGTCATCGATTAATTAATTGCGAAAAGCTAGTGATGTTTCGGTCAATGTTCGAGTATCGCGCCTCAACATAAGCTTGAATTCTGGGGCACAATATTCGATCTCAAGCTAGGATAGCAGTGAAGAGACTTGAAAATAGTGTATGGCTATCCTAAAAAAGTTCACAGCATAGTTAACAAGGATGTTATCCCCGTTGTCAGATACGATACCGATTCGACCTAGTATTGACGAGTATATGATGTCGATAGCAGTAGGNGTGAGAGCCAGGGCTAACTGTAAGGGTAGCCATATTGGAGCAGTACTCGCTCGTGAAGGGCATATTGTTTCGACCGGCTACAATGGCACCCCGCATGGAACGACGAACTGTGATGCGGGTGGATGCGATCGTTGTTCAAACCGTGAACAATACCCATCGGGCACAGGTTACGACCTGTGTATATGTGTTCATGCTGAGCAAAACGCTTTGCTGTCCGCAGCCCGCTTCGGAATATCGGTGGATGGATCACTTTTATATACAACTTGGAGACCCTGCTTCGGTTGTACCAAAGAAATGCTTCAGGCAGGAGTTCGCGGTGTTCGATATGGAGCGGATTGGGAGCCCCAGAAAGATCTTCGTTCAGAATATGAGCGACTTCAGAGTTATTTTCCTGACGGAGTGAAAAAAGTTGACCTGATGAATGAATAGAAAGATGACGCGTGTAAATGAAAATCACCAGTATTGAAACCATCGCTCTCCGTGACGATTCTGATGGGACCGTAATATCTTGGAATCCGTCTTTTTCAGAATCGGATGGTGTACCTGCCAGCACCGGCGGGTACGACATGACTTTGGTGAGAGTTAACACTGATGAAGGGATCAGTGGTATAGGTCAATGTGAAGCTCCGAGCATTATTATTGATGCGATCGTTCGTGCAAGCCTGGGTCTTGAGGTTTTACTTTTGGGAGAAGACCCGAGGCAAGTTCAACGCCTATGGCAGAAAATGTANAATTCCACGGGAGTTTTTGGGCGTAGGGGAGTTGTAATAGGTGCTATTGGAGCGGTCGAAACAGCGCTGTGGGACATATCAGGCAAAGCGTCTGGAAAACCTGTACATGAATTGATATGGCGTTCATTTGCCACTACCGCCAGTGANATTGAACCATTGAAACGGGTTACCCCTTACGCGACGGTTTATCCGCCCGGTTCAAATCTTGATGAACTCGCTGAGCGGATGAATATCGCTCTTTCCCGTGGATTGAAAGCCGTCAAGATCGAGGAATGGCCCGGCCAGTTTGGAAATGTTGATGTTGAGACGGATGTGGCAGTCGTTCAGAAAGCTAGATCGATTTTGGGTTCGAAACGAGATTTAATGATTGATGTCCAGAACCGNTGGCGAGATGTAGGNCAAGCCTTGCGAACGATTGAAGAAATNGAGGAATTCAANCCATTTTTNATTGAAGCTCCTCTGCCCGCAGACAACATTGAGGGTTACCGTCGACTTGCCGAAGCGACGAGTATTCGTATAGCAGTTGGGGACTGGGGATTCAGTACTCGCCACGAATTTGCTGATCTTTTGCGTCGCGGGCGACTGGATGTTGTACAGCCAAGTGCCGTGCGCGCAGGTGGAATGCATGAAATATTGAACGTTGCTGAAGATGCCTATCGATTTGGGGCTCTTTGTATTCCACACACATGGTGCCATGTCGTTGGTGTTGCAGCGCAAATACATCTGGCGGCGGTTGCCCCTAACATGCCATATTTTGAATTCCCTATTGCTTTTCCCCCATCTCCACTTGTAGAAAACTTGCTTATACCTCAATTCGAAATTTCTGTTGATGGAACGATTTCTGTCCCTGATCGACCAGGACTCGGATTTGAATTAAATGAGGATGTTGTTTCGGATTTTAGAGTCGATCCCTATTAGTATNGTNACGATAAAATTTTGAGNAAATCGAGTCATACGCCTGACAACTCAGACNANGCTCCGGATGATTTCGGAAAGAAGCATCCGGGCTTGGCAGAAATCACTTTTGNCGGCGATGATAGACCCCTCAGAGGTCGAATAAGGCAGCACTTACGAAATCCTCCGATGCGGACGGTCTTTTTNATAGCACTGGTTGTGGCCTCTATACCGATTTCCATTGTTTATCCGAAAGTTTCGAAAGTCGCTCAAGAGAATTGGAGTGTTGTTGAGTTATCGAGAGAGCGTCATTTCGTGAACGTTACGGCTGCAAGTTGGATATATCCGTTCCTAAGAATGCAGNCCACCCGAATGCAGAGTGCTGAGGTTCCGATTGAGTGGAGAGGTGTATCGTTCAAACACGGTCCGTGCTTGCCTGAGCACATGTCCCAGTTGCCTGTTGGTAAATATGCATACGCGATTGAAACGGCGTGTAAAAACCTCGATAAAATCCAAATGACTTATGCGTCGGACTGTGCCCAGACTTCTGACTGCNTCATTCCTAATGAGGCGGTAGTGGAGCTGCAAATTGTCTTAGATCATCTAAAAGTAGCGTTTTCGGATGCGGGGTTTGGCATCCAGGTTGATGATCAAGAGCANATACGTGAATGACCCAAATTGTCATCTTGTGAGAAAATAAGATCAGGCTTTTTATGCATTGATAGTCTTTTTGAAGATCTTGGTTGTTTGTAAAAATATTTCTAACAATTTAAACCTGATACGTCGCCTCCAATCGAAATTTGCATAACCTTTTTTAAATGGATCTTTCATTTCATAACGNAACAACTCTTTTTGCNCGATTTAGGCGTGAACTTCGGAATCCATCGATGTTCACGATATTTTTAATCGTTATATCTTTCTCAATTGTTGTGCTGGCACCTTTTGCGCCTAAGTGGGTGGCAACCACAAAGGATAGTTTTGATGTGATGTCAGAAAAGAAGAAGATAAACCAGGAGAGCATGAGTTCGTTGGCGGCAATGGTTCCTAGCCAGATCGCACCGTGGATGGCACAGCAGGCTCGAACTATGAGTGAAGCTAGTGGACCACTTGATTGGAAAGTGGTTTCGTTTCGGACCGGTCCTTGTAATTTAGAAAACTTGTCTCAGCTGCCCGATGGTAAATATTCGGATTCCATAGCTGAAGTTTGTGGAGAGCTTGATCGTATTCAGCAGCATTATTCAGGGGATTGTTTTCTNGCGTCGGAGTGNAATGTTNCCGATGCTGCGAAAGAAGAAATTGATATGGCTATGGGAATTGTTTGGGACGCATTTTCAGATGCTGGGTTTGTATTGCATTACTCTGAATCTGAACAGGTACAACCGTAATTTGACGAGGGAATCCAAATAGAGGTTATATCTCTTTGGATACTCGAAGTATGCGATCGAATAATATTGTGCTGCTAAGGTAAGNGGATAGTTGAATCGCTGCTAAACTCTNTGAAACGTTAGATCATCACTAGTAACTTCAGGCGTTGTATTTTCTATGAAAATTAGCGACTCTCCGCACGGAATCATTGGTGAAGCTTATCGGCCACCGAAGATAGGCAGCAAAGGCGCAGTTGTGGCTAATCACCCGATGGCTGCACAAGCAGGCATGCGGATTCTTCATCAGGGTGGTAACGCTGTCGACGCAGCGATAGCGGTAGCATTCGCACTGGGCCCGGCCGAACCTCAAGGGTCTTCCATTGGCGGTGACGGATTCGCTATGGTTCATATGTCGGCGAATAAGACAGTGGAAGTCGTAAACGGTACAGGCGCCGCACCTACTAAAGCAACGCCCGACAAGTATCACAACGGAATACCCATCACCGGTGTTTTAGGTACCTCTGTTCCGGGGATTGTCGATGCCTTGCTTTCGGCACATTCGAAATATGGATTTCTGGCGTTATCAAAATGCTTGGAGCCAGCAGTTGAGTTATGCGAGGAGGGGGTACCTGTTTCTGAATTCCAAGCGCGCACTGCTATGCAAAATCCCGTTCTGAAAAGCTCCCCTACTTCGGGCCCTGTATTTGCTCCCGGCGGGGAGTGGTTAAAACCTGGTGAGTTGCGCAGGAACCCAAACCTGGCGCGTACATACCGTGTCATAGCGGATCAGGGAAGAGATGCGTTCTATGAAGGTGATATTGCGCGAGAAATATCGAGATATTCTGAACAGAATGGCGGTCTTATCACTTACGAGGATCTGAGACGTCACAAAGTTGAATGGCAGGAGCCCGTTGCAATTAGATATCGAGGTAGAACCGTGTATGAGGCACCTCCTAATTCCAGTGGGCACGTTTTGCTGCAGGAATTAGGAATATTCGAGCATTTTGATCCCGGGCAATATGAATACATGTCTTCAGAGTCGGTCCATTTGATGGTTGAGGCTAAGAAGCTTGCATTTGCTGATCGTGAGGCCTACTTAGCTGACCCTCGTTATGTTGACGTTCCTATTGAGGGAATGCTTGATCCAGCTTATCTATCTCAACGTGCTCAGCTAATTGATGTTGATTATGCTGCAAAAAATGTTCCAGAAGGGGATCCATGGGAGTATATGGACCGTCCACCTAATTCTGAAAAAAAACATCGAAAAGGTGGTCGTCTGCATAAGGCAGGGAGTGACACTACACATTTTTGCGTGGTAGACCGATGGGGCAATTCTGTTGGTGAGCTTCAAAGCATCCAGACTGCGTTCGGTTCTTGCGTTATTGCCGGATCGACCGGAATTCTTTTGAATAATAGAATGACATATTGGCATCTGGATTCTGGGCATATTGACTATTTGAACCCCGGACAAAGAGTTCGGCATACTATGAATCCGCTTATGGTTTTCTCTGCACCCGTCGAACAAGGTGGTAAATTGGAATTGGTTTGTGGAACACCGGGAGCTGATACCCAGGTTCAGACCAATATGCAAATTGTTACTGGAGTTTTTGACTACGGGCTCAGTGTCAGCGAGGCTATAGACGGACCCCGATGGACGCATATACAAGCGGGGATGGGTTCAGCGTATCCACACAAAGACATCGAATCTCTTCAGATTGAGGACAGGGCAGGTGAAGAGGTCATTAATTGTTTNAAAAAGCGCGGTCACCTGATTCAATCNACTGGNATGTGGGGTGGGGCAGGAAGCGAAGGTGCTATTCAGGTCGACATTAAAAACGGTACACTTTTTGCTGCTTCAGACCCACGTCGTGAAGGCGATGCATTAGTCTGGTGATATCTGGGTTANCAACATTCTTTTTCTGGTAAAACTTATGACCAGAAAGAAACGAAATCCCAAATCGCTGTAACTGCTTCAAAGAAAGTAAAGCTGTCCAGATAACGGCCTCCGTGCAAAACCCATTCTTGACCAAGTTTGAGAGTACTGCAAATAATCAGCCATTTTATGATTCTTGAGCGGTTCATCTCGTAGTTTGGCCAGTAGTGAAGCCTGATTGCTACAAATACGAACCAAAACTCAAAAACATTTGGGAATGTTAGTAANATCGGTCGTGCACCCGTTAATTCGAAAGTGATGAATCCGATCATGCGGAACACAAACAGTCCGATCGCTACGGTACGTTCCATACCGTTCCATCTGTTTGCTACCCATAAGAAAGCGAGCATGTAGACGATATCGATCCACTTATCGAACGCTTGATAATTGCCNAGGCCACCAAGATCTAAAAATCCCATCCAGAACAGATCAGAGAAATCTACAATGATGGCGATTATTGCGCCGGCCAGCGCCCAGCGCAGTACAGGAAGTGATCCTGCTATTCGGATTAGNCCGATTACTATTTGTTCTAAAGTCACTTTTTTATGTGGTCGGGATCAGACAGAGTTGTCAGCAATGGTTGAATGGTAACTATAATCACTTTGACCCGTCAGGTTACTGTCAAATCTCCATGGCGTTTGTGATGATCATGGTATTGATGAATACTAAAAACCTTACTATTTACGAGCGGAATAATGAAATATCGANATCTTGGTAACTCCGGTCTTGAAGTCAGTGTAATCGGTCTAGGGACCAACAACTTTGGTGGTCGTATGGAGTTCAAGGAAGCTCGGGAAGTCATATTTTCAGCATTGGACCAAGGCATCAATCTTATTGATACGGCGAATATTTATTCTCATGGAAGATCCGAAGAGATAATTGGCCGTGCGTTAGCTGATCGTCGTCAAGAGTCATTGATCGCAACCAAATTTGGAATGGTTTGGGAAGATGGTCCTCACGGTCATGGTGGATCGCGTAAGCATATTATGGATTCTTTGGAAGGTTCATTACGAAGGCTTCAGACGGATCATGTTGATCTGTATCAGATGCACCAACAAGATCCTGACACTCCTATTGAGGAGACATTAAGAGCACTCGACGACGCGGTTACTTCTGGCAAAGTTCGTTACATCGGGCTTTCAAACTTCGATCCTTGGCGTATTGCTGACGCTCAGTGGACGGCTATNCATTATGGATATAGACCTTTTATTTCTTCGCAGCCTGAGTACTCTATGCTTGAGCGTGGTGTCGAACGCGCTATTCTTCCTGTCAGTGAAAAATACGGTTTAGGGACGTTACCGTACTTTCCGTTGGCGCATGGTTTTCTGACGGGAAAGTACCGTAGAAATANGCCAGTGCCTGAGGGAACTCGTTTGGCCCTTACGCCAGCTGCGCAAGCGAAACGACTTTCAGGATCTAACTTCGATGTTCTTGATCAGCTTGAAGTATTTGTTGAAAAGCGTGGCCATTCGATGGTAGAGATAGCGTTTGCCTGGCTTCTTGCACGTAAATCTGTAGGTTCAGTGATCGCTGGGGCGAGTACGCCTGATCAGATTCGACAGAATGCTGGTGCTGCTGANTGGGAATTGACCCAAGAAGATATGGACGAGTTGACCGTAATATTAGAAGGCTAAAGTCGTATCGCTCGNATTTTCAANAATCGAGNCTTGATGGTGACTGTTATAGATATCGTTCTCGGTTACNCATATTTTATCTGTGTATGACATGACGACTTATTCAATTTCCTAGGGTATGCCCAATATGGCAGAGCACATACTTGCAATCGATCAAGGAACGACGTCAACTAGAGCGATAATTTTCGACTCTTCAGCAACACCTATAGCATCTGCTCAGACAGAGCTCACTCAGTACTTTCCACGACGTGGCTGGGTGGAACATGACCCGAATGAAATCGCTGAATCTGCAATNNGTGTNTCTGAGCAGGCTATTAGTCGAGCTGGANTTNCNCCTAATGATATAGCTGCAATCGGGATAGCAAATCAACGTGAAACAACCATCGTATGGGAACGTGCGACAGGTCGTCCTCTAGCTAATGCAATAGTGTGGCAAGATCGTCGAACCGCTAATACATGCGCTGATATTGCCCAGAGTAGTCATGCTCGTGATATCAGGCAAACTACAGGATTAGTTATCGACGCATATTTCAGTGCAACGAAACTATCTTGGCTTNTGGATGCCGTTCCCAACGGTAGAAAGAGAGCTAAGTCGGGTGAATTATGCTTCGGTACTGTTGACTCTTGGCTACTGTGGCGTTTGACTGGCGGGACTGTCCATGCGATTGATTCCACTAACGCTTCACGAACGATGCTACTGAACCTTCATGACTTACAGTGGGATCCAGGGATGATGGAACTATTTGACATCCCGCCTGTGATGCTTCCAGAAATTAAAGCTTCGGCCGGGGATTTCGGAGTTACCAACAAGCCGATTTTTGGCGCAGAAATTCCAATTACTGCAATGGCCGGNGACCAGCACGCGGCGTTATACGGTCAGGCATGTTTTAAAAATGGNCANGTCAAATGCACTTACGGTACTGGCGCGTTTGTCTTGACGAACCGAGGGACAATTCCGCCACTTGAATCATCCGAGCGTGGAGGGCTTTTGGCGACGTTNGGGTTTCAAGTNGGATCGAAGAGATGTTATGCCGTCGAGGGTTCNGTTTTTTCGACCGGGGCGACAATTCAGTGGCTTCGAGATGGGTTAGGAATTATTTCAAGTGCAGCTGAAACGTCTGAAATGGCTTCTTTGGCCGAATCGCATCATGGAGTCTATTTTGTACCCGCGTTTGTTGGCCTTGGCGCGCCATATTGGGCACCTCACGCGACGGCCTCAATTACAGGTATGACACGCGCNACGACGAAGTATGACATCGTGCGTGCAGCTCTCGAGTCCACCGCATACCAGGTGGCTGATGTTATTACTGCTATGGNAANTGGGCGTAGAAAGTCCCGGGAGCCATTGCGAGCCGATGGCGGTCAGAGTGCGAATTCTTTTGCGATGCAATTTCAGGCCGATATTCTCGATCGTCCTGTTGAAGTGGCAAAGGTAGTTGAAACGACTGCTCGTGGAGCTGCNTTACTGGCAGGTCGNGGTATTGGTCTTTGGCGGTCTGAGAAGGAAATAAATTCNCTATGGCAGGCTTCGGCTCGCTATGAACCGTCGATAACNGAGTCGGAGCGAATGAATCTGCGATCTGGNTGGTCGGCTGCCATTGAACGTTCAAGTTCAATAACCTGATTTATACACAGCATTAATATTCTAGATTAGCGCCCTAATTTACACCGTATACAACTCACAGATGCTAACCTGCCGCCAGTTTCAGGTTACTTGAGTATTGAGGGGAAATCATATGTACGTTGGAACACAGGTAGGAGCGCGCAGTGACTCAGATTTTGAGCAATGGGCGCAACTTGGTGTGGTGAATGTGTGTTCAGATCCTGCGGGCAACCCACATGAATGGACTAAAGACGATCTCGCTCGTCATAAGGAAAAGCTGAATTCTTATGGAATTGAGTTAGATATGGTCCAGATTCCGCTTTCATCGACTCCACTGGAAAAATCTCAGTCACCAAACATAATGCTTGGCAAAAATCCTGAAAGGGATCGCGAGATTGAGTCAGTTCAAAACATCATACGTATGTGTGGTGATGTGGGGATTCCGGCAGTTAAGTACAACATGAACATTATTGGTATTCCGCGTTCGGAGCGCGAGTTAGGTCGGGGGGGATCCAGTAACTCTACTTTCAGATGGGCCAAGATGGATCAAGATGCACCACCAGGCATAGCAGGCGTTGTCGGTGTAGATGAGAATTGGGATCGTATTGACTATTTTTTGGAACGTGTGGTTCCTGCGGCGGAATCTGCGAAAGTGCGTATGGCATGTCATCCTCATGATCCTTTCACTCCCGATGGGTATATGGGTGTGACTCGGCTATTAGGCACAGTTGAGGGGATGAAAAAGTTTGTTCAAATGCATGAAAGTCCATATCACGGGTTGAATTTTTGTCAGGGTACTGTCACGGAAATGTTAGATGACCCCGGAGAGGAGATAGCTGACGTAATTCGCTGGTTTGGTACGCGAGAAAAGATTTTCAATGTTCATTTCCGCAACATTCGTGGGCATAAACTAGATTTCATGGAGTCTTTTCCTGACGAAGGAAGTATCGACTTTGTAAAGACAATAAAGGTTTATCAGGAAGTCGGGTATAAATACATGTTGATGCCAGATCACGTGCCACATATTAGCGGCGACGATCCACAAGGCACTGCATTTGCTTTCTGCTATGGCTATATAACTGCGTTATTGCAATCAATTGGTGAGCCTCGCAAACAGGCCTGGGTTACAAAAGGACCTTAACAGTTCGCATAGACAATGTAGTTTGAGAAGGAGTTAACAGTTGTCGGAAAATAACGATGACCCTGTTGTATATCGATCACATATACGTATTGAGCGTCTCAAAGGTCCGATAAGGCGAGCCTTTGTGCCGGCAAGTGACGAGCCAGTTATGTTTGGAGTGCATAGTGAAATTGCCCAACACTATGGAGTTGACAATGACGTCTATGAGGCCCACACGACAACACTGGATTATGTAATCGCAGCCGCTGCTGGTTGAATGACTGGAACTTTTGGCGGNGCCCTTGAGGCCCGCGGGATTCCGGCTGATTCNGGTAGATTGTATTCAGAATCGGTAGGCGAGTTAGAAAAAGACCGTGGCGTTCTCGTTATNAAACGAGTTCATGTGAGTTATGTTTTGAACGTCTCATCCGAGTTAATGTCAGAGAAAAAGGACGCTATCCAGCGGGCATTCAATTTGCATCCGGAATCATGTCCTGTTTATAAAAGTATCCATAAATCTATAAACATTACAAAGGAGCTGGAAATCGTTGAGGCTAACGGGAATTAGATCACCAAGTTTCTAGTCAGAGTAAATATCCTTCATCTGCCAAGTATCCAGGGTTTTAATTTTGGCATCTTTGCCCTGAGACCTTAATGATATTCCGGTGCTTTCAGAGCGTCCCGGATACACGCGCATAGCAATGCATTGCTTGCTATTAACAAANACTTCTACNATGCTTTTATCGATAAATACTCGTAATTTTAAATTCTCGTCTGTATCCAAAAATACCGGNCCTGTTTCTGGTGCTCTTGACAAAACATCAGGTAGTACCGATGAATAGGACGAGTCGATCGTAATCAATCCTTCGGATGCAGCGAGACGTTTATCTGATTCCCACTGATCGTATCGTTCCCAATCTCGATATCCGCGATTTGCGTAAAAAGCAATACGCGTAAACTCTTCCTTGTTTGGAGATCTGAACACNTTCAATTCGATCATAGGGGACGCGTTAATTTCTATTTCGGTGATGATCTCCATAGCGCTGCCTTGAACTTCATCGATTACTACCTCATTGTTTGCTGGAAGGTGAATATCTTTAAAGCTTTTATGCTCGGACCGTAGTGATTCTATGTCCCCGGCAGGCTCTATTTTGAGCCTGTCGCGTTCGATCTTGTTGTCGCCAAGTAAGGACAGATGTCTGGGTAGTGTCATGATCTGATTCCAGCCTTTAGTGTCCATTGCTGGGTTCATGTTGAAAATTGCGATTANTCCACCCTTACCATCTGGAGTNGCCGAAGGGGCATGTACACCACCTGGGCCGAAAGCCCCAAAATTGAAATCATGGTGTGCTGTAACTACAAATTTATCTCTAGACTTATCGTAATCACCGATTAATGTTTGCCCTCCGCTCATATGGCTGAAAAATAACAGGATATGCCTCTTACCTATAGGCCAAAAGTACGGGCATGCACCGTCATCTCCAACCAACGTGAATGAGTCTCCCTCGATGAATGGATGCAGATATTCCCACGACTCTAAATCATTAGATTTGAACAAAAAATTAGCCCTTGTTCGCCTGCCTGTGGGTTCGTGAGGCAAAGTTCCACCTGATAGGGCGTAGTAGACGTTATCTTTTTTCCAGATGCATGGGTCAAAAACTCTGTATGGCCAAGGTGAACCGTCAGGTTGTGCTATCGGAATGACAGCCTGCCCTGTCACTTTCTCCCAGTTGAGTAGCAACGGGTCATCAGACAGGGCGATCATGTTCCCTGCTCCAACGCCATGGTACATGGCGATGACACGATCATTTTCGACAAGTGTCGTTCCGGAGAAACATGACTCTTCGGGATCAGGATATATCGCATAAGGAAGATCTCTCCAATGGACAAGATCATCACTTACAGCGTGCCCCCAGTGCACTACTTTTTTACTCCCTGATTCAGTGCTGGTGTTTTCAGAATCTGGATAGCCTTGATAGAAGAGATGCCAGCGGTCCTGCCAGTAGCAAAGTCCGTTAGGATCGTTGAGATCGTTTTCAGGATTGACGTAGTGGTATGTTGGCCGATATGGATCGCTGGACAGCGATTTTCTTGAGGCTGCAAATCTTTCCATCATTGGGTTTGATTTCAGCTGGTCTTCTTGCTCTGCTAGGGTCTTAGCAAAGGTATATTTAGGTACTGTGGACGTCCTCGAAGTATCAGCTTTACTCGCAGTCAATATATTCTCCTTCGGTTACATTAGCTGTCGGGGTAAAGATGCTTACATTTAAGGTTTAACCATTGACCCGTCGGCGCGCCGAACGGTGTCCCATGCTCCTCCGAATTCCCTCTCTTTGCATGGAAATTTTGCGGCCATTTTTTCATCGATATCAATTCCCAACCCAGGCTGGCTATTGGACCACATCATCCCGTCTCTGAGGGTTGGCATTCCCGGGAACATCTCCCGGGTACGTTCTCCGGGTATTGCAGCTTCCTGTATGCCAAAATTATGAGTATTTAGATTAAGCATCATGTTGGCAGCGTGGCCGACTGGTGACGTATCACCTGGTCCATGCCAGGCAGTTCTGACACTGTACAGTTCACCCATTGAAGCAATTTTTTTGGCGGGAGTGATCCCTCCGATTTGTGACATGTGTATGCGTATAAAGTCGATGAGACGATCCTGGATCATTGGAATTACTTCATGTGGGCTATTCCACAATTCTCCCATTGCGATAGGTGTTGAAGTCTGTTCTCTGACCATCCTGAAGTAGTCGTTGTCTTCAGGGCTGAACAAATCTTCCAGAAAGAAAAGTTGATACTTCTCCACCTCTTTGGCAAACCATACTCCTAGTATCGGTGGGATCCTTTCGTGAACGTCATGAAGTATTTCAAGTCCGAATCCGAAGCGGTTTCTTATGTACTCAAATAACCCCAATGCGGAGCGCATATAGGGTTTTGGTTCAAACACTCCTCCAGGATGGGCATAGTTTTTATTTTGGTCGTAATCTCGTAGCCAAGAGGTAGCCGCTATCGGACCGTCAAGCGTATTACGGTTTGCACTGGTATCACCCCCGGAAGCTGCGCCCTTGTTTCCGTAAGTTGCATATCCTGGAGTGGACATCTGTACCCTGACATGATGAAAGCCTTGCTCGACGAAGGCTTGAACTTTATCTCCGACCTCTTCATGGGTTTCACCAGATGCGTGGACGTATACAGGAGCGGCCTCCCTTGCACGACCTCCCAATAGGTCATAGACAGGCATGTTTGCCATTTTGCCCTTGATGTCCCACAGGGCCTGATCCACACCGGAAAGGGCGTTGTTTAACACGGGACCGTTCCGCCAGTAAGACGATACGTAGGATGACTGCCAAATATCCTCTATATCAGCAACATTTCGACCTATTAAGAAAGGTCGCAGGTAGTCATTGACAGCTGCGTGAACCGTTGTAGGACGTTGTGTAAAAGTTGCACATCCAACACCGTATAGGCCCGGTTCAGAAGTTTCGATTTTGACGATAACCAGCCTGATATTGTCCGGCTCGGTCAAAATTGTTTTGATATCTCTAATCGTTACATTGCTCATAGATGTTTGAACCTGATTTCTTGTGTGCGGTTTAAAAGTTGTCTAAGCGGCCGGTATTGTTACCCACTGACAGGTGGTGGTTAATTGATGTTTTAGAACGGAGCTCCTAGTTATCTTTTCGGCACCATTTTCGAAGTGATGCCATTTCTCGTCTGGGATTTTGGGCCATTCCCCATTCCACGTAAGAAACTTCAGCGACGTAAATATCTCCTTTTGAGTCAATCGCAATACTGTGTGGCCATAGGAATTGATCTGGTTCCTCTCCGATCTGAGTTGATCCAAATCTTGTGATTCTGTTTCCTTCACGATCGTAAATTCCTAACCGGTTACCAAGGTTTGGCTCCCCGCGGTTGGGGGATCCTTTTGTAGGTCCCTGTTCGGCTACATATATGCGAACATCATCACCTGAACCTGTCACTTCTACAGCTACTGCTTTGTGAACTGGCCACATACGAAGAAATGTGCCATCTAGTGAGAAAACCTGAACACGGTAATTCTCTCTGTCGCATACGATCACTTCCTCGTCATCGATAAGTGCGATATTGTGAGGTACATTGAACTCACCTGGGTCTGTACCGATAACACCCCATGACTTAATGAGATTGCCTTCAGGATCTAGTCTATGTACCCGCGAATTGTCATAGCCGTCCGATATGAAAATTTCCCCAGTCTTCTCGGAAATGGCCACATCGGTTGGGCGGTGAAACATATCACCACTTTGTTTCGGGGCAGGTGTCCCTGACCCGATAGTCATCAGGTATTTACCGGTCTTTGACATTTTGTGAATCTGGTGCCCGTTGTCATCTACCAGCCATACATTGTCCTCATGGTCGATGGTTATTGCATGTGGACGATTGAACCACGTGTCCCAGAACTGCGAGGCATTTCCATAGGGGTCACGAATAATTCGGACCTTATCGGGGGGGTTGTCGTTACCCCACATATCTATGACATCACCGAGTTGGTTGAATACCAAGACTGGCTTGTTGCCTCTGTTAAAAACGAATACGTTATCGTTTTTATCTACAGCTACCGACGTTGCTTCGCGCATCCAAACACCGTGGGGGACTTTTGCCCAATGCGGATCTGGCTGAAACTTAGTTTTTGTAGAAACGTTAGTAGGCATTATGTTCCTTGAATGCGAAAAAACGCGATGTTGTTCAATCTGTCGGCAGCATGGTAATGCGGATTGTTGGTTATGTGGGGACGTTAGTAGGCTGAGTTTTAGATTCGTCCATACAAATTCCTCCAGTTGGCGACCGATCAAGTGTTTTCAAAGCTTCGGTAGCACTTCCGACCATCTTGTGATGATTTCTTGGTAGATTGGCATATATAACAGCTTGACACTTAAGAAAAGTGTCGATTTTAGGCTCAGATATTTTTAGAAGACCAGTTTTAACAAAAGGTAGAAAATACAAATGTTTGCAGATTTAAATGAAAAAGTCGCGCTGATTACTGGTGGCGGACAGGGTCTTGGATTGGGGATCGTTCTCAAAATGGCTGAGCAGGGAGCCGATATAGCTATTGCAGATCTTAGTGATGAGAACTTAAGACAAGCAGCTGGTCAAGTTGAGGGCATGGGAAGGAAGGTATATACGGTAAAGATGGACGTAACAGATAAAGGTTCGGTAACGGCTGGAGTCAACGAGTTAACTGATCAAGCTGGCCAGATAGATATTCTGGTCAATAATGCTGGGGTGGCAGGTGCACCAGGCTCCACAGGTANTTCATTTCGCGATGTTGACTGGGATTTCACTTGGAAAGTTAATGTGAAAGGTTTGGTTGATGTGACCGAGGCAGTTTTACCGCAGATGCGTGAGCGAAAAGCCGGCAAGATCATAAATATTTCGTCTGTTGCAGCAAAGGCTGCTAAATACATAACAGCGTACTATGCGACCACAAAAATGTCAGTTATTGCCTACACTCAGGCTCTCGCAAGAGAATTCGCAGCAGAGAACATAAATGTTAATGCAATTGCACCAGGTCGGATCTGGACTCAATTTCACCAAGACTGGATGAACGAGCGCGAGGCTCTTGGTGATGAGGCGGTAGTTGGGAAGGAAAAATATGAGGTGTTCATGGCGTCCTTAAAAGAAGTGATACCAATGGGACGACCTCAAGAACCTTCTGATATAGGCTCACTTGCGGTGTTTCTTGCCTCGGAAGAATCAAGGAATATAACAGGGCAAACTATCCAGTGTGATGGTGGACAGGTCATGGTCTGATTGAGGATGACTTTTTTGGAAAGTGTTTAACTCGAATATTTAATCCTTTTTAGCCAACTGATTCTCATACCCATGTCATAAGTCGGGTGTCGTACGATTCCGTTATTTGTGGGGAGAGATATTCACTTTGTCGGCCAATGTCTGATTCCGTCTTGTGGTCTATAACCGATCATTTTTTGAGGGTGATCGATGTCTCGGAACCGAGTGAAATTATCTGAAACCCCATAGAAGACATCCCACTTAATTTCATCTGGTGCTTTCACGCATTTTTCGAAAAATTGAGCCACGTCTCGGTGGCTGAAATGAACTGAGGCCTCACGAACGTTGGCAGGTTGATCTTCTTTTCGGACTCTTCCAATACGAGCAACAATTGCTGACCCGTGATGTTCTGCGAAAAGTCTCGCCATTGCCTCTCCAGCGATTTTAGCTACACCGTACATGCGGTCAGGGTGTGGTGGGCTCAGGTGGTTCATCATCGGACGGGGGTCACATATATCGTCAATACGTCCCTCGACCATTGTCTTAAACGGTTCGTGCCTTTCCGCTGCCATCATTGTGGCTCCGGAAGAACCAAAAATCACTCTCTTCACACCGGCGATTTTTGCCGCTTCGAATATGTTGTAGGTACCTGTTATGTTGATATTGATCTGTGCTAAGTCATCGTCACCTAGATAGGCAGCGAGGTGGATGACAGTATCGATACCTTCGAAAGCGGGACCGATACTATCAGGGTCTGTGATATCCGCCCGTACTGTGTCGAACCCTTCGACTTGACTACGGTTTAATGCCCTTATTTCATAGCCAAGTGAATCGAGGTGGCGACCAACAATCCCTCCAATCAACCCGCTCATTCCCGTAATGAGAATTTTTTTTCTATTCATGGTTCGGAGCTCCCGGATATTGGTGATTTAAATATCCGTTACTGAGATTAGAATTCAATACCTTTTTGCGCTGGTATTCCCTGATCAGCATATGGGTGTTTAATTTCAGTCATCTCGGTGACTAGGTCCGCTGCCTGTATAAGGCCAGGTTCTGCATCACGTCCAGTGAGGATCACATGCAACATTTTTGGTTTGTCGTTTAATGTGCTAACAACTTCGTGAAGATCTATCCACCCGAACGATATTGGATATGTGATTTCATCGAGAAGGATTAAGTCGTACTCGTTAGATTCAATTTTCTCCTTCGCTATGCGCCAGCCATTTTTTGCTCGTGATTCGTCTTCAGATAGATCCTTAGAAGTCCAGGTAAAACCCCGACCTGACGCGATTATTTCTATGCCTATTTTTTCAGCAGCCAGTTGTTCACCGTATTGGGATTTTTCGCTTTTAATGAATTGGATGGCGCAGGTATTCATCCCGCGCCCCCATGCCCTGAACATGGTTCCGAATCCAGCGGTGCTTTTACCTTTACCGTTCCCAGTGTTGATGATCACCAGTCCCTTAAGTTCTCGACCTAGATTGGGCGCGGGCTTGAATTTGGTCGGAGGAGTTTTATATATTTTTTTAATCTTTTTATCCTAGTTTGTTTGTCATATTGATTTAGATGTTGTCTGCGACGCCTCGAAGGAGCCAACCTATTCCGTATGCCATCGTCGCAGCAATTCCACCTATGGCTACTGTTTCTATTCCAGATCGTATCTTGTTCGCTCTAACTACTTTGGCTTTGAATATACCAATTGCGAAGAATGTAGTTGCTGTGGCGATCGCACTCCAGAGAAATGGGTTGGACATCCCGTTGTTAACTACTAAGTTAATGATGAATGGAGTTATAGGAACGAATCCTGCAATTACGAATGTAATAAACGTCAACCAAGCAGATCGCCTAGGATCAGGGCCTTCGAGCGATAGGCTATGTTCCTCTTGGAGCATTGTGTCAACCCAGACTTTCTTATCTGACGTGATTACTTGCACGACCTGCTCTAACAGATCACCGTCAAATCCCTTACGGGCGTAAATCTGTCTTATCTCTTCCCGTTCGCCATCTGGTATTAGTTCGATTTCTCTTTCTTCATCGGTTCGAACCATATGAACGAATTGTTGCTCAGCCCGTGTGCCTAAAAAATTGCTTACAGCCATGGAGAAGCCATCTGCAAAAAGGTTTGCTAGGCCTAGAATTACGACAATTCCTGACGCTAGGTCTGCGCCCACCACCCCCGATACAATGGCAAAGGTGGTGATGGTGCCGTCGATACCGCCATATACCATGTCTTTGAGATAGCTTTGAGGCGTCCCTTTTTTCAAACGCTCACTCACTCCTTCCAGAGTGTGCATTTCAATTAGTTGTTCTGGACCCCTAGGCCCTGTGCTCATCTAGTTCTCCTAGAATCCGTGATTTGCAGAACTGTCTTCTGGTACAAATCCCAGTATTTCTTTAGCGTGTTCAATATCTCGCCATCTCGTGGGGTTGTCTGAGCAAGCGAAAACTACAGCGTATTTCAGATCATTTGGTGCATGGACAGCTTTATCGATCATCTGAATGATATCCCGATGGCTGCACCAGACGGCTGCATTGCGTGTATTTAAGGGAATGTCGTTCACCTCGACTTTACCTATCCGAACACAGATTATCGACATCCCATGCTGTTCTGAATACATCCAGGCTAAGTTCTCGGTAAACATTTTCGAAACAGTATAAAATCCAACTGGCCGGACTGGATCCTGAACGGTGATCAGAGGCCGCGGGGATGGGATTTTGAAGTCTGGGGCGTGAATGATTGACCTGTAAGGCTCTATTTGCTCAAAACCAGCAACTACAGCGCCGCTGCTTGCGGCAACAATTCGCTTCACTCCTGCCAGTCTGGAAGCTTCAAATAGGTTGTAGACACCGGTTATGTTTGCCTTAATGTGTATTTCTGGCGGGACATTTCCACGCGAGGCTGCCATGTGAACTACAGTGTCCACGCCTTCCAGAGCAGGAAGAATATTGTCAATCCCGTCTCCAATATCCGTCACGGTNGTTGGAAATCCTTCGACTTTATTGCGGCCTAATGCACTGACTTCGTATGTTTTTGCNAGCTCACGACCTGCAAGACCCCCGATGAGACCACTCATTCCGGTCACCAGTATTTTTGATGGGCTCATTGTTTCTTCTTAATCCAAAAGATTGTGTTCTAGGAAAATTCTGCAATATGTTCGGACGTCACTCTTGTCAATTCAGATGCAAGTTTGGGATTTGCATTAAGAGTATCTAGGGTTCCGTCTGCCATTAGATCAGCNGCTTCCTTGCGAGCTATTTGTAGCAAATCAACATCGTCGATGGTTGCAATTTTTAGTTCGTCCCAGCCACTCTGACGGGTTCCCATGAAGTCTCCTGGACCACGGATCCTTAAGTCTTCTTCGGCTAGTATGAAACCGTCCGAATACTTGACCATTGCTTCGATACGCTCGTTTGCTAGGTCACCTTTGGAATTTGCCATCAAAACACAGTAACTTTCGTCTTCGCCTCTTCCGACTCTCCCTCTCAACTGGTGAAGTTGGGCTAGGCCGAATCGATTAGCGCTCATTATCATCATCACCGTTGCATTAGGGATGTCCATACCGACTTCAATGACTGGGGTAGCTACTAAAACGTCGACTTGCTTGTTCCTGACACGTTCCATGACATCTTGTTTTTCGGCTAGCTTCATACGTCCATGCAATAGGCCGACCCGGATGTCCTTGAATTCACTCTGTTGAAGATGTTTTAGTTCCTCTAACGCTGAAGCGGATTCGATTGAGTCAGATGGCTCGATCAGTGGGCAGACGACAAACGCCTGTTTGCCACGAGCTACCTGTTGACGGACCAACTCATAAGCATGGTTTTTTGCGACCTGATTCGTTGCTAGAGTCGTCGTGATGGGTTGGCGTCCTTCGGGCAGAATTTTTAATGTCGTAATGTCCAGGTCACCGTATATTGTTAGCGACAATGTTCGGGGGATGGGTGTGGCAGACATGCCGAGTAGGTGTGGACGCGGTTTTTGGCGGGTTAACGCACCGCGTTGTTCAACACCAAATCTGTGTTGTTCATCTACGACAGCGAGACCTAGCCGTGGGATAATCACTTGGTCCTGTAGNAGCGCATGGGTTCCGATGATGAGATCGGCTTCACCATCGGCGATCATCTGCTGAATTCGTGATTTTACTGATCGCTGTAGACTACCGGTAAGCAAGACGATGTTGATGCGCTGATTATCACTTGATGGCAGGATCGCTTGTCGTACTGTATCTCGCGGTTCGTTAGATAACGATTCCGCGTTGAGCTGATTTGATATGCTCAGGAAGTGCTGTTCAGCAAGCACTTCCGTCGGCGCCATAAAGGTGCCTTGGTAGCCGGCTGAGGTTACCGCGAGAAGCGCGCACAAGGCTACCACTGTTTTACCGCTTCCGACCTCGCCTTGTAATAACCGTCCCATTGGAGCACCCGATGACATGTCTTCTAATAGCGCATTCAAAGACTCTTTCTGATCAATTGTGAGATGAAATTCTAGTGAACTTAGGAATGAGTCGACAACTAGTTGACCGTTTTCGCGATCTATCAGTATTCCGCCTTCTTGATCCCTCCACTCCCATCTCTTTTTCAAGGCTGCTAACTGATACATAAAAAGCTCGTCGAAAGCTAATCGTCTACGAGCGTGGAGTTGATCGTCCAGCGATTTTGGGTAGTGGATAGACTCATATGCTTCGTTTAAATCTGGGAATGAATGGCGGTTTTTTAGAGCTTGAGTTAGAAACTCATCAAGTAGTGGTAGCCCGACGTCCAGTGACTTTCTCGTGGCAGAGCGAAGAGATCGCTGTGCTAGCCCGTCAGTTGACGGATAGACAGGGAGCAGGATGCCGGCATGTGTTAGCTGTGATTCATTATCTGCAGAGTTACGTGAANTCGAGGCATAAAGCTGCTCATGTTCGGGATTTTGCATTTGTAAGCGGTTGTTGAATGATCCAATCTCTCCGCTGAGTGTGATCAAACTGCCTTGTTTGATCGTGTGGGCAAGATACCTTTGCCTGAAAAAGGTGGCTTCAAGAAGCTCGCTACCATCGTCTATTACAATTTTCGCAGCACCTGGGGGAGGCCCAATTTTTGCAACTTCAGATCGAATGACTCGTCCAACCACGGTTGCCATTTCACCGTAAATTGCATCTTGAATTTTTGTCACTTTTGAATAGTCGACATGGCGATTTGGGAATAATCGCAAGAGATCTCGTAAATTTGTGATTTCTATACGAGCTAACTTCGAACGCGTAGCTTTATGGATGAAATTCAGATTGGATAGTGGAGTGTCAAGACGGTACTTTGCTTTAGTTGCAGAGGATTGAGGTTTCGCGCTTGATGTGGTTGTCGACTTTGGTTGTTCGGTTATTTGTTGCCCTGAATGTGCACTATTCAAACGACCGATAATTGCTGAGGCCCAGCGGTGTCGTTGTCCCGGTGATANAGCTGCGTAGGTGGTNCCTTTCAAAGGCTCAACATCGCGAATCCATCCCAATTGTGCNGACAGATGATTGATGAACCGNTCAAATCCGCCCATCACCGCNCGATCAGTAAATTCAAGCNTCCGTTCCAAACCTAGAACGTTTNTGAGCGATTTTGNTGCATGATCCGACGATGTCTGTCTTGAATAACGTCCACTGCCCTGCATCAGCTGGGCTTAGCCTTGATCATTGCGAGGCCAAGTGTTCCTGGACCAACATAGTTACCAACNACTGGACCTAGTTGNGCTACTATGGTGTCACCATCNGGGTCGAATTCTGAGACTTCTTGAGCGATTGCCTGAGCATCTGATAGNTCGGTTGTGTACAGGACTGCTAGTTTTTCAAGCGGGGCNTGTTCNTNGACAAGTGATTTGAGCCTTGCNATTCCTTTGCTGCGACTGCGGGCTCGCTCTAATGGATGCGCTTCACCCTCGTGTATNGTCAAAATNGGCTTAACNCGCAATATCGACCCAACGAATCCNTGGGCTTTACCTATTCGGCCACCCCTAACTAGGTATTCGAGTGTATCCACCATTCCCAAAAACACTCCACGCGTGCTGAGATCGTTTGCTAATTCCACGGCTTCATCCAATGTAGAACCGGCAGCTACTGCAGTTGCGACTTGTACCGACACCCAGCCAAGGCTCATTGANGCTAGTTGGGTGTCTACTATTTCAATGCGGGTGTTGGTNGAGCCCATTTCTGANACGGCGTTTACTGCAGAGTTGTGTGTAAGGCTCAATTTGGAAGATAAATGNATTGAAATNATTTCGTCNTGTGTTTCAGCGAGCTTTTTGTAAAGCTCCATAAAAGTCCCGGCGGATGGAGCGGACGTAGTGGGAATTANCTTGGTATTAGGTAATTTCTCGTACATCTCATCGGCTGAAATAGTTATGCCGTCAAGAAACGTTTGATCCTCGATNTGGACATTAAGGGGAACGACGTTGATGTTGTGTTTTTTTGCTAGTTCTGCTGGCAGATCGGAAGTACTATCAGTGACAACTGCGATGCTCATTAANGCTCTCCGGAAACTTTGCCAATTGTTGTTCGCATGAAAGAGGACAGCGATTCAACCGGCATTTATGNTTAGGTTACTCTACTGCAATGAGGTAGTCGTAGTGCGGCTGTCCTCCGTAAANAACCTCGATATCTATGGTGTCGAATTGNTTGATTAGNATTTTAGTAGTTTCTTCGATTTGTTCGGAGTCCACCATTTCCCCTGTGTACACCGTCACGATCTCGGCTTGATCAGATTGGGTTTTAATTAACTCAGTCAGAACAATTAATGGATCTTGATCAACTGTAATAATGTTGTCGTTGAACGTTCCAAACGTCATCCCCNTGTGTATTTCATGCTGGTTGATCGTGACGTTTTTTGTAGCTTTGCAAATACGCCCTTCTCCAACTTCACTCATGACTTCATTCATTGCTTCNGCGTTTTCGTCAATGTTTTGGTCAAGTCTTAGTGCCACTAGAGCGGCAATTCCTGTTTGTACGGAGCAGGTGGGAACAACTCTCACAGTCTTGCCTGTCAGGGCAGGGACCTGTTGCGCCGCTGGGACGATATTTTTATTGTTTGGCAGCAGTATTACGTGATTAGAGGGAGCCGTTTCNACGGCTGCAAGTAAATCTGCGACAGATGAGTTCATTGTGTCGCCACCATCAACTATCGACGTCACACCTAGGCCGGCGCTTTTCATCAGGGTTTTCAGGCCATCGCCAGNAGCGACGGCAACCACAGCAATATNGGACGGGATAGCTTCTGGGATTTCATCGTGATTCCGNCGATCNGANGCCCAGTCNGNAGTCTGATTGTNCATGTTAGCGATCTCGATATTTGANAGGGTTCCGTATTCGAGACCGGCACTTAAAGCTTTGCCGGGATCCTCCATATGAACATGTACTTTCGCGATCCCACCTATTCCGTCCACGATTGCAGANCGCCCAATAAGTTCCATGCGACAGCGAATATTTTCTAGATCTAGTTTTTTTCCTTCGATNGCAAATCCTGTGCAGTAGCCCCAATCTAGCTCTTCAGATGCATTGACGAATTCGATATTTGGAGAACCAGTGAAAGTTGAATTTTTGGGAACAGGAACTTCGATTACTCTTGCCACTGGTTCCTCACCTAGAAGGTATCGGAGGGCTCCGTCTAGCATNACTGCAAATCCAAATCCTCCTGAATCTACTACTTCCGCCTCTGCGAGTACTGGCAGCAGGCTGGGTGTTCTNCGTACGGAGTCTATAGATGCCGCAGCGACGTCAGCAAGAATTCGATCCAAAGATTTATTNTTNACCGAAGAACTTTCCGCGGCTTCGGCGCATTCACGGTAGACAGTCAGCATAGTGCCTTCAACGGGATTTGGGACAACCCCGTAGGATTTTGTCGCNGCGATTCGTATGGATCGGGCAAACTGCTCACCACCCATTTTAGATTCCCCGAAGAGGGCTTCTGCTAAGCCTTTGAAAAACTGGGCTAGTATGAGTCCTGAGTTGCCTCGTGCTCCCAGTAATGCAGAACTGGCCATTCTTTTCGAAACTTCTTCGACAGAGGTCGGTACATGCCCGTCAAGATCCTTCAATACTGTTTTGAGGGTTAGCAGCATGTTAGTACCGGTATCTCCATCCGGTACTGGGAANACGTTCAACGCGTTGATGGTATCTCGATTTGCCTCAAGAGCCTGAGCAGCTGCGCTCACGAGTTCAACCAGAAGCGCGCCATCTGCATTTAGGAGTGGTTTAGTTGATTTGGGCATCAGATGGGCCACCTATGGCAAGCTTGGAGTGATTGCAGTTCAACTTCACTAACCTAAATTGTATTTCAGTAAGTAAATTTCTGTTGTTCAATACAGACACGCATGTTAGCGTTAACCATCGGAGTTCCGGGTGAGGGTTAATTTCTTTTATGGGTCATTTCGCCTCTTGATCCGCGACATCCTTTTTATCTGAATTATTTCGAGAGTCTAATTGTTATGCCAAGCTCCGACCAAATCAGGGCAAAACTGGGTTTAGGACCCCGCCCAAAGCCAATGTTCGGTCATAACCGATCACATGCTTTGAATGCTACGCGTAAAATTTCTAAACCTAATTTACAAAATAAATGGGTTGTAGTTGATGGGCAGCGTCATCGAGTTAAATTAACTGCTCGAGAGATGCGTACTTTAGATAAGAAGGGCATATCTCTGTTATCAGNGTAATANTGGATCTTTATATACAGCGTAAGCCCCTCTCGATCGAGAGGGGCTTTTTATAATTCAACGTTGATTACGAGCTGTTATCTTCTCTATAGCGCATGTTTTCTGAAGCCATTACCCGTGTCGTAATCGATTAGNNAATTTTGTTAGTTGCCAGCNTTGCGTATTGCTTTGATTCCCATTTCCAAACCGGTTGGATAGTTGAACACACCGGTACCCGAAATTAGTGTTGTTGCACCGGCATCGATAACTTTGCTAGCAGTGTCGGCCTTGATTCCACCATCAACCGCAATCTCGAGGTCTGTCCCGATTCTGTGAGCCATTTCTGACAGTTCTGTGATCTTGGGTAACATCTCAGTTAAGAAACGTTGTCCGCCGAATCCTGGTTCGACTGTCATTACGAGTACTCTTTCGATCGATGAAAGAAACGGCTGTAGCACTGAAGCGGGCGTATCTGGCTTTAATGAGACCGCAGCAGCCATGCCTGTGANTCGTGTATCCCCTAGTGAGGTTTCGAGATCGTCACATGCCTCAACGTGAATCGTGAATATGTCGCCTCCAGCTTCGGCGTACTGCTTAGCATAACGAGCTGGTTCAGTGACCATCATGTGAACGTCGATTGGTAATTTGGTGAGCGGGCGTATGGCTTGGAGGACAGGTATTCCGATAGTGATGTTGGGGACGAAATCGCCATCCATCACATCGAAATGAAGCTCATCTGCACCAGCCTCTTCAACAGCTTGAATTGAATCAGCAAGATGAGCGAAATCCGCAGCTAGAAGGGAGGGAGAGATTTTTATGTGAGGTGGCACTTAGTGTTCCTAGAGAACTAATTTCCGAGACGTTGTGCTAAAGCATTTGGATAGTAGGACATGATGGTATCCGCACCAGCTGCAGCGCTGGCGATCATCCCTTCTANATCGTCCATAACTCCGGGGCCTGAAGCAATGATTTTNTTTCCACCGTCATGNACNGCTTGCACCTCTTTCAAATTCATTGGATACCGANAGTAAATCCAAGATGAATATGGATCTGAGATTGCTAATGGAAGTTCACCGGCAGAGTTAGCTACCGTCGCACATTGGAAATTTGAATCTCCTTCATAAAANCGTCGTCTTACATCTACAGAGAGGTGAATAAGACCAATTCCTACGGTTTGCGATAGTAGGCCTCGCTNCGATAGTCCGCTGCAGATTTTCCGTATGCTTCCAGGGTCGAGGGTTTTCATTTCAAGCATCAGGGTCGTTTCTGCAGTGCCATGTTCCTTTACGATGTCGAATGTTTCTTCTAGGGTTGGAATTCGCTCTCCTTTGAATTCAGGATTCCACCAACTACCTGCATCGAGATCTTTCAAATCAGATAATGCCATTTTAGCGACCTCCCCTGAACCATCAGTAGTCCGGTCCACAGTGACATCATGCATTATCACTAAGTGTTCGTCGGCCGTCCCTCGAACATCGATTTCTATTGCCATCCCTTTTTTGAGAGCGGCGTCGAAGGCGGCGATGGTATTTTCCGGGTATATCTCATCCATACCGCGGTGGGCGATGATGATCGAGTCGTTCACGGGGGTTAGATCTTTTTTTTCATTTTATTCCCGAATCTCGGGGTTATTGAGAACAAAATCAATCCAACCCAGCGAGCATTTGCTTGGCCTCAGCAATAGCTTCGCTTACGCGGTTGGGTGCGGTGCCCCCGGGGATATCGCGGGCTGCAACTGCTGATTGAAGAGTAATTTCCATTACATCTATTTCAAACAAATCTGAAACTGCGTGGAAGTCACTTATCGTGAGACTGCTGAATCCAATTCCACGGTCGATACACTTTTTCGAAAGATCCGAAACGNCCATGTAAGCTTCACGGAATGGAACGTCTTTGGCTACCAAATAATCAGCGATATCGGTCGCAAGCATGAGGCTTTGCTCGGCTGCCTGTTTCATACGATTTGCATCTACGGTAACTCCGTTGATCATCCCTGCTGCTGATTCTAAAGATTCGATTACAGTATCAGCTGCATCGAATAGACCTTCTTTATCTTCTTGGAGGTCACGATTGTAAGCAAGTGGAAGGCCTTTGATTGTGGTTAGCAGAGCCATTAGAGCTCCGTAAACACGACCTGTTTTTCCTCTAATCAGCTCTGCGAAATCGGGGTTGCGTTTTTGTGGCATGATGCTCGATCCGGACGTGTATTCGTCAGATAATCTAACGAATCCGAATTCGTCTGATGACCAGATCACTAATTCTTCGGCTAGACGGGAAAGATGCGCCATAGCAAGGGATGANGCNGTCAGGAATTCCACAATGAAGTCACGGTCTGATACAGCATCTATTGAATTGCGCGATATCTCAGTGAAATCGAGTTGATCAGCCACCCATTTCCTATCAATTGGATATGTGACACCGGCGATAGCCCCCGACCCAAGTGGCATCACGTCCGCTGATTCCGCGGCCTGGGCAAAGCGTGTGGCATCACGATCGAACATTTCAAAATAAGCTAGTAAATGGTGTGCCAATACGATTGGTTGCCCGCGTTGCATGTGGGTGTACCCAGGGACGATGGTATTTACGTGCTTTTCAGCGAGATTTACTAAAGCACTTTGTAGCGCTCCTATCGCGTCAAATGCCCGTCCGCATGCGGCTTCAGTCCAGAGGCGAGTATCAGTGGCAACTTGATCGTTGCGCGAGCGCCCTGTGTGTAGTTTCCCCGCCGAATCACCGATTAGTTCGTATAGGCGAGACTCAATGTTCATGTGTATATCTTCAATGTCAGTGTTCCATATGAACTCGTCGTTCTCGATTTCCAAGGCGATCTTACTCAGACCGTCGACGATTTTATTAACGTCATCCGATTGAATAATGCCCTGACGTCCCAACATACGGGCGTGAACGATCGAACTGGCGATGTCTTCACGATACAGTCGACTGTCGTAATGAAGTGAAACTGTAAAGTTACTGGCGAGTTGACTGCCACGTGCGGCTGCAGCTGGGTTTTTCTTTTTGTCGTTTGAACCTGTCATTGAACTTGGTCTTTTATTGTCGTTTTAATGCACATGAAAATGCATAACGTCCATCATTATCGTTCTTTAGGGGAAATTTTTCAGTAGGCCGGATTATTCGACTACACTCTTTACCTAATTCACTACCAGAGTGTGATCCACATGGTTGTGACAGATACACAAATGTTATCTAGTGCGGGTATCCATCTTATCGAGCTTCTGAATTTGTCTGTTTTCGGGCCTGTGTTCTAGCTGATAGGGAATATATATCTATAAACCCCGTCGCTGCTTCGTGGTCAAATGAGTCTGNGGTTGAGTAAGTCGCCAGATCAAAGTCGTAAAGTGAAAATGGTGAGCGGCGCCCCACAACCGTGCATGAACCCTTGTGGAGGCGCAGGCGAACATCACCCGTTGAATATTCATGCGCACTGTCCATGAANGCAGCTATGTTTGTACGGAGTTCTGTNAACCAGCGACCGTCGTAGACCATGTCAGAGTAAATAGTCGACAGGTTTGNTTTTACTCTTTGTTGTTCACGGGACATTGTCGAAGTTTCNAGTGCCCTGATAGCAGTATGTAGTACAACAGCAGCTGGTGTTTCATAGACTTCNCGTGACTTGATCCCAACGAGACGATTCTCGATGTGGTCAATGCGACCGANACCGTGTTCACCAGCGATGNGGTTGATACTTGATATTAGCTCGACTCCAGATTTAAGTNAGCCGTCTATCGAAACTGGCACTCCCTTTTCGAACCCGATAGAAATTTCTATGGGCTCCTCNGGGGTATCAGATATTGGCTTGGTCCAGGAGAATGCGTCTTCAGGCGGTTCTACCCAAGTGTCTTCTAGGTCTTCGCCCTCTATTGCCTGTCCCCAGAGATTACGATCGATGGAATAGACACGCTGGTCATTTCCGACTTCGCGTAGTTTAAGCCCTGCCTTTTGTGCGTATAGTTTTTCCTCGTCGCGACTCATGCCCCATTCCCGTGCAGGTGCGATTATTTTCAGAGGATCTCCNTGGGCCGCAAGNGTCATTATTCCCGCGTCGAAACGGACCTGNTCATTTCCTTTTCCTGTGCAGCCATGTGCGACAGCAGAGGCTCCGACTTCGCGTGCCGCTTCGACTAGTTTCTTTGCCATTAAGGGACGACCCAACGCGGTAGAAAGGGCGTAAACACCTTCGTACATTGCCCCTGCTTTTAGGCCNGGGAATACNTATTCGTTAACAAACTCGTCTCTAACATCCCAGATGAGNGATTGAATGGCACCAGCCTGTGCTGCGCGTTCTTTTACACCGACGATTTCGGGGCCTGCGCCAAGATCAACTGTGAGAGTCACAACATCCATGTTGTAGTTCTCTTGGATCCATACTGTGGAGATTGTCGAGTCCATGCCACCGCTGTAAGCGAGAACACACTTTTCTCTTGCCATATCTGAGTTTGATTCCTTGTATGTGAGGAGCCTGACGTTTCAATTGCGTCGCGATGTGATCAGACTATTCTCTCGCTTGTTNCAAGAGATGTCATCCCCAAGTCTTATCAGGGATGGTGGCTGTTTANATTTGATATGGGCAGAGGGAAGCTTGGTCGGTCAATTGNTTGTGTTTGCGAAAACTTTGTCCAATATTGCTACAGCTTCATCGATTTCATCTCGTGTTACGTTGAGTGGCGGCATGAAGCGGACCATATTGGGCCGAACGGCATTGATAAGTAAACCTTCTGGNAGTGCTGCTGTCACGGTTGCGGCCGCGATATCTTGGGTCATTTGAATAGCGATTAGTAATCCCATACCTCTTACTTCTTCAATAAAGCTGTGCTTCTCTGCCAACGCCATAAGTTTGCCTTGAAAATAGGCGCCAGTTTCAGTTGCTAATCTTGGAATACCTTCATCTACTATCACTCTGGCAGCTGCAGCTCCAGCAGCAGTGGTAAGAGCGTTACCGCCAAACGTTGAACCATGATCACCTGGTTCTAAAACCGAGCAAAACTGTTTTGTTGTGAATGCACCAAGNGGCGCACCTGAACCGAGCGCCTTCGCAAGTGTCATTACATCTGGTTCTACACCGGGGAATTGCTGGTATCCAAACAAGGTTCCCAGTCGACCCATTCCAGTCTGAACCTCATCCAGCATGAANAGAATGTTCTTATCATGGCAAAAGTCCATTACTTCTTTAAGGTAGTTATCCGAAGGAACATTTACTCCACCTTCTCCTTGNACTGGCTCAAGTAAAACCGCGCAAGTTTTTCCTTCTGTATAGGCGTCTTTAATGGCTTGGACGTNGTTGTAAGGNACATTTACGAAGCCTGGCATCAATGGGCGCCAGTTATCTTGGTAATGGGGTTGACCGGTTGCTGCCATCATCGCTTGNGTGCGGCCATGGAATGAATCTAGAGTGGTGATGATCTCATATGCACCATTTAATTTGATCTTGCCCCATTTACGAGCAACTTTNCAGGCCCCTTCGTTTGCCTCTGCACCNGAGTTGCAAAAGAAAACACGATCGATGTCGGAATTGTCCACAATTATTTTTGCTAGTGGTAGCTGTGGAGTCGTATAGAACAAGTTTGACATCTGCAGGATTTTGCCCGCTTGATCACGAATCGCATCAGTAACTGCAGGGTGGCTGTGCCCGAGGTTAAGTACGGCCCACCCAGCTGTGAAGTCGAGATAGCTGTTACCGTCGTTATCAAACACTCTGGTACCTTCGCCACGTACCAGCACAGGNGGCATGCGATTTACTACTTGCATGTAGTATTTNGATTCGAGATTNTTGTAGTCAGCCGAGCTNGTCATNTTTGTTCTCCCTGAGAGCCTTCGNCGATAGGGGATGGTTCTAGTATTCTCGNTCAATTGCAACCGTTGTTCAAAACATCTTGTTCCTGTACTTGGCACTCAGCAACNGATGAAGTNGAAAAACGGTCAATAGAACGAGAACTATACCGTAGCCGCTGCTTACTTGCCGACTGTTAAAACAGGAATTAGTCCTTACGGCCGGGTTTCCAGCCCTGGATTGAAGCTTTCGCAAATAGAGCTGTAGAAAGAATTAATGCNGCGACCATNGCAGGCCACTGATAGCCAAANGGNATNGCTANNAGCANNATNANTATCAGNCCTGTCAGTGCACCGTGAGCNCTNCTTTTGAACCGTGCGATTACCAACATACCTGCGATTATTCCTGTAATGCCGGCCAATGGCATGAGGCCCGTGACGACACCGGCTCCAGTGGCGAGTCCTGCGCCACCTTTGAATCGATTGAATATTGGATACCAGTGGCCAACGATGGCTGCTGAACCTGCGATTATCCACAGATCTTGGGGCGCGTCCATCAAATGGGCGATCAATACCGGTAACGCGCCTTTTAGTCCATCTGCAAGGAATACTGCTGCACCGATTCGTTTGTCGATTTTTCGAAAAACGTTTGCGGCACCTGGGTTGCCTGTACCGACTTCGAACAAATTGACACCAGATCGCATAGTGAACAACCGTGCAAACGGGACTGAGCCCAGCAAATAGCCAACAACCAGCATCACAATTATGTGACTGCTCGTATCCATTTTTTGTCCTTTATCTGGTCTGTTATTACTAGGAAGTCAGATNATTCTTGTGCCAATATCCTNGCCTTGAACGCAGGCTAACAGTGCCCCTGAAANCCGACCATCTATGATGTGTCCTGANCCAACGACCGACACTGCGTCNACACAGGCTTCGATTTTAGGAATCATTCCTCCTGCAGCGATCCCTCCTGTGATTAACTCCATTGCCTGCCCTTTAGTCATTCGNGGTATCAGGCGTCTTCTGGCATCTAGAACGCCTTCTACGTCGGTCTGGAANATCAGTTGATCAGCNTGCACGGCTTTAGCAATGTGCCCGGCCGACGTATCAGCGTTTANGTTNAATATTCCATCTTCATCGATGTTTGATGGGTAGAGATTTAGGGCTGTAGGAGCGATTACTGGAATGGAGCCAGCATCAATGAGGGTTTCTAAAGGGGCTGGATTTGCTTTGACGATCTTTCCTACATANCCGAGATNTGGGTTGAGNACTTCTGCCTNTAGCAATCCATCTGATACTCCGGAAATGCCGACAGCGTTTGCCCCTGCTGATTGAAACTCAGCAACCAGTTGAGAGTTTACGAGTCCAGCCAAGACAGCTACAGCAACATCAAGAGTCGCTTTGTCGGTGCGTCTTAGTCCATCAATGAATTCTGGTTGTATTCCTNGCTTGGCGACCCAGTNAGTTATCACTTTGCCACCGCCATGCACCACTACCGGTTTTGCNCCGCGCTTCCATAAAGCGACGATATCAGGAATAGTACTGTCGCCCTCACCAAGAGTACTGCCACCGACTTTTATGACGATCGTCTTATTTTCCAAGACGCGTGGTATTGAGGTGGTCATACGAATACCACCATATGTTTAGAAAAGCACAAGTAATTTGGGTTAATGAGCAACAGCCCGACCCTTTGATGGCCTATCACTGGAATAGCCTTTTGTTGACGACTATGTTGTGTATGCCGAGTTGAACACGACATACTCTTCGGTGAGATCGCAACCCCATGCTTGCCCCGATCCGTTACCAACGTTGAGATTAACTCGAAGCCGCACCTCATCGTCACCAAGGGCGCTNACCACGCTCTGGACGTTATAAGAAATTCCCTTGCCATCGGCTACTATCTGTATGTCATTTACNTAGCAGTTGATCTTTGATTCATCCAACTTAATTCCTGACTTACCTACCGCCATGAAAATGCGTCCCCAATTAGGGTCCCGGCCGTAGACTGCGGTTTTTACTAGCAGGGAAGCTGCACACGCTCTCGAGGCTTTAAGAGCATCGTCATTGGAGTACGCTCCCTCAACTGTGACTTCGATAAGTTTGGTTGCNCCTTCTCCATCACGCGCTATTTCAATAGCGAGGTGTTTGCATACTTCNAGTACGGCCTGTGCAAACGNATCAGAGGCATNATTNCCGCCCTNCAGTAAAGCTCCGTTTGCGGCTCCGTTAGCCATGAGTATNACGGTGTCATTAGTGCTTTGATCACCATCAACATCGATTTGATTGAAAGATAGTTTTACGGCATTCGATAGAGTTTCTTGCAAAAACGCCGGGTCGACATTCGCATCAGTTGTAGTAAATGCGAGCATGGTGGCCATATTTGGGTGGATCATTCCTGATCCTTTAGATACCCCGCCAACAGTGTGAATTATGCCATCAGCCTCAAAAGAAACAGCGATTTCCTTTGACCTTTTGTCAGTAGTCAATATTGCCTTCGCAAATTCGCCGCCACCATCTTCAGTTACATNTATTTTTGGNATGTATTCNCGTATCAGGGCCATTGGTAGCTCTACNCCNATTACTCCTGTCGACGCGACCAATGTTTCCTCCGACGTTNTACCCAAATGCAATGCAGCTATATCTGTTGTTTCTTTTGCGTCTACAAGACCCTGGGCNCCTACTGCGCAGTTCGCACAACCGCTGTTTGCTACTACTGCNTTTACTTTTTTGTCGATACCAACGCGGTNTCTTGTAAGNCTGGCTGATGGAGATATGATGCTGTTTTGCGTAAATGTACCCGCTACAGTGCATGGTTGATCTGACACCAGTAAACCTATGTCGCGTTTGTCGCTGCCTGGAGTTTTAATTCCGGCAAAAACTGCTCCGGCGGAAAAGCCTTTAGCTGAAGTGACCGTACCGTTAGGTACTGACGCAATTTGAATTGTCATGGCTATTAAACGTGAGTTGCCTGGTCAGGCATGTATTTAAGTTGAAGTAAGTTCTGATGGTGATCTAAAAAATAAACACCACACAGCTGGGTAATTCAGTCGGATGTTAACCGTGTTGCTGATGCCCTAAAATGAGTAGTGTCGCAGTTCAAATCACGTTCAAAGTATATCAGTAGGCGTAGGGAGCATATCGATACAGTATTANNTGTGANTACTCATTGTGGGATCATATGTANGGTGACTGGTTCACTGTTTAGTGTCCTTGAGTTTGGATAACTCTTATGATCAGAATTCCATTACTTATGACAGTTCTTTGATCAATGAGTGAGATAAATTAATACGGTGCCTATCGACACAATTGTTGGGTGCTTCTAAGCTTGGAAGTAGAGTTTNGACTTTGGAGATATCCATACTGACGGCCTGAGGGGACATGAGCGAAATTAAACAAGTTGACGTATTGATTGCTGGGCAGGGTGCAGCGGCATTTGCGGCTGGCCTGTACGCNGCTCGTTATCAAATGAGTATTTTGATAGCCGGAGAATTGTTTGGTGGAGANACNGCTATAGGTGGGTTGATTGAGAATTATCCNGGGCAGCCTGACATNGACGGTTTCGATCTTATGATGAAATTTAAAGATCAGNTCGATAANCTCGANACTCCAATTGNNTACTCCAACTTAGAATCNNTAACCANTAATGGAGATGTGTTCAGAGCCGTCNTNCAANATGGAACAGANATTGATGCGCTNTCAATTATTTTGGCTGTAGGCCGTGAGCGCAGNACACTTGATCTCCCAAACGAGACAGANTGGACGGGNAACGGCGTTTCCTATTGTTCGACTTGTGATGCTCCTTTGTACCGTAATAAAGATGCTGCTGCGGTNGTNGGGGGAGGTAACGCAGCAGTAGAAGGAGCGATCCTTTTAGCTCGGTACGCCCGCACGGTATATCTGGTATACCGTAGAGATGAGCTAACGCGTCCCGACCCGATTTTGCTAAAGGTTTTAGAGCAGACTGATAATGTGAAAGTCCTCTACAGTACGGAGGTGACCGAGTTATTGGGTTCTGATGAAACCGGCCTGACCGGGATTCGTATCAGCAAGCAGTGGGAAGGTCAGAGCCAGCTGTCCATTGATGGACTATTCGTGGAGGCCGGTGCAGATCCTCGTCTGGAGATTCCAAAACAACTCGGGTTAGATATTAATTCCGAGACTGGTGAAGTCCACGTAGATAGAAATCACAGGACTTCGCTTGAAGGTATATATGCAGCTGGTGATTTGACTGATGGCACAGAACTTAAACAGACGATCACAGCTGCGTCTCAGGGGGCGATTGCTGCTCTTTCTTCTTATCAATACACCATGGAAGTAAAGGCTAAGCGGCAGGACGCCGGTATTTCTGAAGCTGTGGTCGTATCTGCTTCTTCAGGGGACTAGGTCGATATCAATGAAGGAAAAATTGATAGAGATACTGGTGTGCCCGACTTCTAAATCTTCATTAAAGCTTGTTGTAGAAAAGCGTGAAGGTGACGATGTTATTGAAGGTGCCTTAGTTTGTTCTGTCTGCAACCACGCGTTTGGAATAAATGAGGGTGTGCCAAACCTACTACCCTGGGATGGGTGTACAGGATCGTGACGGCCTGTTCATCTAGTGCGTAGAGCCTTACTGTGCCTCGGCTGATTTAGACAAAATGTCCCCAGCGATCAGAAAACACCCCGCATGAAATCCTATAACGCTTAACCCTGTACCTTCCGCGATATAGCCAGCAGCGTACAAATGCGGGATATCCACGGATTCAAATGTGGCTTGGTTAACAACCATCTGATTTAGCTGGAATCTGAAGTTATCTCTTTTTTTGTGGAAAGTTAAATCACCGAATGAGCTAAGTAATCCGTAATCGGGATCTCCTCCTATTTCCACAATGGCATGATCTGCTTGAACCACGACAGATCCTTCAGGAGTGGTGATATTTACCAGGCCATCTCTCTCAAAAGACGTCACTTTTGAACTGTATAGCAGGCCCATACGTTCTTGTTCACTCGAAAGGATTTCTGACCAACGTTGATAATAGGGTAGGTATTGTGAAGCACTAATTAGATTGAGATGTGAGCTGGCTTCTTGCCTCATAACGTAAACGACTGAACGTCCACTGTCATGTAATTCTTGAGCAGCCCAATCGGCGGATCTTCCTCCCCCAATGACAACTACCCGCTCCCCTGGATAATCATTCGGGTGGGTATAGGCAGATGAAACATATTTGTGTTGAATGCCTTTGACATCGAGTTTTCTGATAACTGATCTGGGACCTACCGCAAAAACCAGATGATTGCACGAATATTTTTTTGTTTTACCGGTTGATTGTTCGATTGAATGAACGATAAAAGTTTTTTTAGACTTTTCAAGTGCGGGCGAGATCTTCGTTATTCTTGTTCCGGTGCGGATGTGATTTTCCAGTTTAAGCTTTCGTGTAAAAGCTTTGTAGTAATCGATAAGATCATCGCGGTGTGCAAGATCGTTTAGATCTCGAACACGTCCAGTGTCTTGATAGAACTTTCCGATGGGGTAATGGGCTAGTTCCATCCAATGCGCGGGTCCAAGTATCATCTGTTCACGG
>PBRL01000039.1 GCA_002725925.1 Chloroflexota bacterium | reverse complement strand
TCCTGGGCAATTTACTGGGATTCGCGATCGGAATTCCACAGATCCTGGCCCTTGTGGAGATGATTGGACTCAGTTCAAACGAATTCCGAGCATCACACGCCCTGCACCAGTTCGACGTTGGCCTCATAGATTTTCTGCTGGGTAAAGTCTCGTTACTAGGGAGTCGCCCACCTAATCCGAACATCCATGCTTTCGGGCTGATTCCGGTTTTCTTGTTTTTGTATGGCTTACGTTACTCCATCGTATCCCGCGGCAGAAAGACATGGGGCTGTGCGGCTCTCACTGCTTGTGGACTGTTTTATCTGCTAAAAAATTTCCCAGTTTTTGGAGATTTCTTTGCCCCAATAGATACCCTTCACCGCTTCGTCTCATCCATTCCTGTTGTTGAGAAAACATGGTTAACCGGCTATTCATTTCCATTGTTGCTTTTATTTTTTTCCTTTTTTGCCGGCCATGGTGCACATGCTCTAGCCGAGCACACTTCAGGTACAAACAAGCCTCAAAACACTAGGGACTACATATGGGTAGTTGTCCTGATGTTATCCATAATCATCATCGTCAATCTAGCGAGCATAAGTCTCGGCAGCAGTGGCTACCTGGATATTCTCGTCGAACACGCGACTGCTAGGCGCATAGGCCTGCTGTTTGTTATTTTCTGTCTAGCGCTGTTTACGATTCAACTTAGAACAAAACAAGCGGTCAAACTGAAGAGCTGGATAATTATTGTTGGATTAGCTGTACTGGAATATACGGTCATTCTGCCGAACGATTTCCTGGCCAGGAAGCAGTACGGGCAACAGCATGATTACTCTCAGAAAGCTCTTCGCGTCGACAACCTCCTTCAGCAGTCCGGGATTGGAAAACATGATTACCGGTTCATGGATTACGGCAGCGAGCATTTTGGCTTCTTTGTTACTGATGGGTACAGTACTTTTAGAAACGGTGCTGCAGCCTTGTACACAAGTCGACAGCAGGCTTTCCGCAACAGCGTTCTAGGAGCTGACTGGGACGGGTTTTTCCCGATCCTAGATGTTCCCGATCACGAGGGATGGGCAAGGAGTTCTGCTGCGTTACAAGTATCGTCTGACTCAGCCGTCGTCATGATCGGACGAAAGATCCTATCCACCGACAGCGGCGGCGGCTCAACAGGTCTTAGTCTAGCAAGCCATGACTCGTTGAAACTTGACCGTGTGGGGTGCGGTGTCTCTGCTCTTGGTCCAGACGGGGCCGACGACAATGTTTTTACCGTGGACGTAGACCTCACAACCTACGGCCAAATCTATCGAGCAATCGTACATATCGATCTAGTTCGAAAAAACCCGTGGGGTGTGAATCGAACTTCGGACCAAAACTTTGTGCTGGGTGTGAGCCGGGAGAAGGACACACCACTTCTGAACAATGCTGTAGGTTCTGTCGATATACCTATTACAGCCGACAAATCACGTTTCTGGCTATTTGCTTGCGATGATGGCCATGGACAGACTTCAAGCAAATATACGGTTCAGATCGCCCTAGACAAGACGTTGAGATTGGAGAAGCTTGGTCCGCTCTGGCCGATCACGGCAACAGAACTCTTCAAGATACCAATAGAGCTGCTTATGACAAAGCAGATGGACCAGTACGTTCAGCAGGTATTGCGTATGGCAACTAAAGCCGGCGGCGATGTGCAAGGCATTGCGCGGCATGCAATCGATCTTGAAAACGCAGTGGGAAACAGCACAACAGCCAGTATGGCTATTGCCCATACCTTGCACTTCTTGAAAGGAGTAAGTGCAACAAAATTCTTCGATGCAAAGAACGCGCAGGAAAATTTATTGTTCTTCGATACATCTGCGCTTCCCCGAGCGTACATTCCTACAGACTGCTCTACTTCGAAAGACGAAATCGATTCCCTTAACAAAATAACCGACAGGCGTTTCAGAATAGGCCGGGCCGTCGTTGAATTTCCACCTGAAAATTCGACTGAAGTTTGTGACAAGCATCAGTCAACGATTCAAGCGGTTAATATTGTTTCAGACCGCGGCCAACGAGTCAGATTGGAACCCATAAGCGGTCCTACCGTACTCATACTCAATGACAACTACTATCCTGGCTGGAAAGCTATAGATACCCATAGCGGACAGAACATCGCAATCTACCCNGCCAACCTTACATTCCGAGCCATGGTGCTANCGGAGGAAAGGGAATANCAGCTCGAGCTTCGGTACTGGCCCCCCTGGCTCACTGCTGCTTTAATCATCAGCCTGATGGGTATAACTATCCTCATCGTACTAACGGTTCTGGGACGCCGAAGACTCTAATCTCTCGGATCGAGTACTACCGTGCGAATGCCCACCGAAGTCTCTTATTNCGCGAAAAGAAAATCACCATCATGACTAATNNGAGCAGTCCACACCCTGATAGTGCGAGCGCAACATTCCAGAATGCTGGTCGATAGGTGAATGTGATTTGGTANTCTCCTGCGTCCGGGATTTCCACGCCCCGAAACGCATGGTTAACAGTAAACACCTTCTCCACTTGCTGATTAACCTCGACATGTACATCACCAGGAACATCGANTTCTGTGAGAACCACAATTCCGGGGCCCGGTGTCTTTAAACTAAAACTCGTAGCATTGCTGGTTCGTTTATAGTNNTGTGCGGTAACCACTATTCGGTTCTCTTTTGGAGCAAGNACCTGTCCGTCTTCGACGGCCGCTAGTGGGGTGCCTTGGGCTTGCCTAACAAAATCGGCGAAGACNGCAACNTCNGTATAAGTTGCCAGGCTATCCACAAAAAATGCGCGTGGCCACGGAGCCCCCCTGGCCCAGACGGTCATATCTTTCTGATAAATCCGTTGGATCGGAGGATGACGATCGACCGCAACTCGCGCAGTGTATTCCGTTCCGGATTCATCTAAATCATCGGCACATGCAAATAACCATAGCTGCATAGTGTCGGCGGTAACTGGAATCTGAATTTCTCCATTCTGATCATTCAGAAACGGCAAATTCGGCTGGTGGCTTAGACCAAGGACATAATTCTCTCCTCCAGTATGGTTCAAGCCAATAGGAGAACCTCTTTCGAGACTCATTGCAGACATTACGTTGCCCTTCCAGCTTGCTTCTGAGCCATAGAATTGCAGTGAAAATACGTTATCGATCTTGCCATCAGGTTGAAGCCCATTCGAGGCACAGCTCACGCGATCAGCATATACATCAGGATGATGCTTTAAATGCAAACTGGCGAGACCGTTGTCAACTGGACCGACTAGATTTGCCTGGTTATACATCGTGGTGTTGCTGACGAGGTGAAATACATTGAGGTTTCTGCGGAAACTTAAGTAATACCCCACATTCAGTAAATCCAACAACGGCCGCAGTCGAGTAATGTCCTCAGACTTCATTGTCCTGAGCCAGGCTTCACGAGGCGGTCGCCGCCAACCCAAAGCATCCAGCAATTCCATATAACGACTGTTCATCAAGGCATCCGGGCCATTTAGGCTTTCCAGTTGGAGAAATGAATAGAATCCTGACATGGGCGCTCGGCCTTCTCCGATCACCCGGTAGGGCTCGCGGCTGATTACTATCGGTTGTTTACTGAATTGATCTAGCTGACCTTTTTCAGGCAAATCGTCGACAACTAAAAGTTTGCCAAATGAATCAAACGTTGCGCCCACACCACGCAAAAAGTGATTCACATGGGCGCCGGCTATTGCCGCATTAGGAGATGCTGTGATCGCTCGACGTAGATCACTCTCAAACTCGACAATGTCTTTTTCAGACCCACCGCTTTGCCGGGCGATCTGCAAAACCTCTACTATCAAAGCAGAACGGTCACTGAAAGCAAGATATCGATCGGGCCTGAAACTGTCATTGTATTTGTGATCAAAACGAAGCAGACTGACCACTGGAGACTTCCGTAGCAAATCAGCCCGTGGCGTCGGATTGATCAGCAGGTTGTCCAGATCCACGATACCAGTTGTCAGGTGAAGACCATGGCTAAAATGCACAACAGAAAATATCCCCAACAGACACACAGCAGCGCGCCTAGAGTAACCGTGTCCTAAACGATAGAACCAGATCGCTGCAACCAATAATAGGACTGTTCCCCCAATGCTTGTGAAAGCAAGCTTTCCGGCCATGCTGGTGGCTTTCTCATAGTTTCCGTAATAGGGATAGGCCCACCAGAGCAACAGCACCAAAACCAGCACACCGTAGCTCGACCACTTGATTCGTCCTACACCTTTTTCAACATCAGTTAGTAAAGAGGTTACTCCCAAACCCGCGAGCAGAACCCCAAAGACTATCGCAGCGGTAAAAAACGTGTGGTGTATATGGTGAATTACACTGATAAACGGGATCCGCTGGCAGATCGAGTTTGGCACCAGGCCGTATGCAAAACCCAGCAAGCCGGCCAGTGGCAACAACACCATCCAGAAACAAGGTCGCCGAATCCATTGGTTGATAGCGAATAGTGCCGCCAGACCGGTTACAAATATAAAGATGTTGTTGTTTGGGTCTGAGCGAGGCTTATCCTGGGGCCCCAGAAATAACGTATCCACCAATTGCCACGGCCTGCTGGCNAAATTGCAGTTAGGTGTGTTGTAAANCGTTGANGCCTTGGAAAGTGTGTCCAGAAAAATTAGCCAGTGCGGTGCAGTTGCGAGGGCTATTGAGATCCAGAGCAGGAGTAGAACACCAACATTACTCAGTAAGGCTTTCGACCCACGTGACGCTACTATCACACCCGTTAGGCCGGCAAAGTGCAGTACACCAAAAAGAATGATGCCTTCTTTCGGGGTGCCTGCAAATAGATGCAACGCCGATGCAACAAAGATCCCAACCAACGGTAAGGCTCGCCACTTATGCGACCATTTTCTTTGGCCTAATTCAATCGTCCTNACCAGTTGTAGGTAGAAATAGAATACCCANGGCGCNTAAGTCAGGTTGAAAAAGACTGGATGATTGAATCTGAAATAGAAAAACCCAATGAAAGCCGCCGAGACGGTTATCGCAACCGTCGCCAGCCGGTTGCCCGTCATCCGTAAAACACAAGCACCAATACCGATCAGAAAAACCAGCTTTGACAATAGGAACTTCAGGTCCCAGGCCCAGCCGTTACCTTCTCCCACCACGGCAATCCAGTGGAGCGGATCCAGAAACTGGGATTGTCCCTGGCCAAAGAGGGGCAGGCCAGCGGAGTTGTACCGATTCCACAACGGAAACTCTCCGTGTTCAAACACAGCTTCATGCTGAACCCGGGAATACGGCAGGTTCTGCCATGGCATCGCTCCCGCATCGGCTGGAAGATCTTCTCTATCGGTCGACTGATAACCCGGAACATACGGTAGCCCATCGTAGAGCATCTGGGGACCATAACCAGGTGACACATAGCTTTTGCCGAAAAAGATGATCGGATAGGAACTTAGGCTCAAAGCCAGCACTGCACCGACCAGTACCAGCCCAGCAGGCATTTGAATGCCTCTCGACAGCCATTTCATGAGCATATCCAGCACACCCATTTTCCAGTCACAGTTTTGGATTTTACTGTGCTGGACACGCTAATTAGGCACGCATGCGCCTGGACCATTTATGAACTTTTAACCCGATATATCTCAAACTCAATTATGTTTCGCCTGCTCATCCAGTGCATCAATGACACAAGTAGCACCCCCAGTCCATAGTAAACACTCCGTCTAAAGTTGATTGAAGAGGCTTCCTTAAAATACCTGGTAGGGCAGGTTATTTCCGCAATCTCATATCCAGCCATGAATATCTGAGAAATGATCTGGTTATCAAAAATAAAATCGTCGCTATTTGCTTCGAAATTTATGTTGTTAAGAACCGTACTCGAATACGCGCGGAGCCCAGTATGATACTCCGATAACTTCTGTCCTATTAAGAAATTCTGGAAGGCAGTCAAAAATCTGTTAGCGAGATATTTGTAACGGGGCATCCCGCCTTTTTTCGCCCCTTTCCCAAGAATCCTAGATCCAAGTACAACTGGATAAAGTCCTGAGTCAATCAAAGAACACATTGCTTTAATAAGCCTTGGAGTGTACTGGTAGTCAGGATGCAACATAACAACGATATCTGCATCTAATTCAAGCGCATATCTATAGCAAGTTTTCTGATTCCCTCCGTAACCCCGATTTGATTCGTGAGGGACGATGTGAGTGATTCCAATCCGTCTAGCTACACAAACCGTGTTGTCATCACTGTCATCGTCAACCAATACCACTTCATCAACAATATCGAGTGGAATTTCTGTATAGGTTTTCTCTAAAGTCCTTGCCGCATTGTAGGCTGGCATGATCACGACTACCTTGTGCTCTCCGATCATGATAGAAACCAAACTATAATTTACATTCCAGGTACTACGTGATCACTCGCCACGATTTTCAATGACGTTTAAGCGAGAAAGTAGAAACATTCCAGATTTCTTTCCAATACCTTTTTGCATTCACTGATCCTATCTCGTCTGTGACAGCTGTAAAATATTCCAATTCACTTTCGAATTCCTGATTGATTAATGAGTTCAAATGTCGTAGAACAATCTTCGGGATGTGATTTTCAATTAATCTAATCGAGGCGTTATCCAATTTTACCGTAGTGGGAAAAATCGAACCCGCCTCGCTCAATATCTCGGAAAATGGTGCAATGATGATACGGTCTCTTTCACCGCCCCAAGTTGAATAATAATCAAAATTTACTTCGTAGGGGCCCGGGGGAATGATATGGTAAAAGCTAAATCGATTCGATCCAAGTCCATGGACAGGACGATCGGTGCGTTCCCAAGTGTGGCCCGTCAAGGCCTCTAGTGAGTAAAAAACAGCGTAAGCGTCTGACGCAGAAAGCACAGGAACTTGACGATATTCGGGGTAGCCGTATTCTGCCAAAGTTGACTTCATCCCGTTAGAGAAGAAAAATGATCTATTCGGATGCGCCTGTATAAATTGTTTCAAGCCAGCTACTTGCTGATACCTAAAGAGCTCCCGGTCGGTGTTGTACTTGTGTATCGATTCTGCTGCTTGCGATATCCAAATTCCGTTAATCAAGATTAGAATGCTTAACAACCCAGGCCAGATATATTTATAACGAATGGCAGGCATAATCGCATTCCGGTCCAGATATCGGATGATATTCCCTTGTATTTGACCACAACCGATGGCGGCCAAAATGGCAAGAAAAGGAAAGAGCACCTGCAGGTTTCTAACGTACATCAGCTGAAATTTGCTGATGTACTCAACAGACATGACGACCATAAACGTCA
>PBRL01000038.1 GCA_002725925.1 Chloroflexota bacterium | reverse complement strand
GGTTTGGGAATATTTTGGTTAATCATCAGGGGGAGCTGTCCGGAATTATAGATTTTGATCGAATTGCCTTGGCTCCGGCTGATTACGAGCTGGACATGCTTTTGAGATTTTGGAATTACCCTTGGAATTTCGTGCCCGAACAATTGGAAGAAACTTACAACGACCCGCTCGACACTTTGTTGTTAAAACCGTTTCTGGAGCTATGCCAAGGCGACTTAAGTGATGAAGCGTTGCATGCTCGGCTCAGTGCACTTGAACTGGTGTATAGGCTTAACCTCGTTAATCGGTTTGGGTGGAATGATCAGAACGCCGAAATGTTTGATCGTGTTCTTGCGGGCGATTGGGCCAAGGGCCTCGTTTAGAAATCTCCAGAACGGGGCTTTCCACGGTTCACCTGACCTAGTTTTACAGGTATTCCTGAGCTAATTCATAGGGATTATTGACGTTTTCAATAAACGTGAGAGGTTATCCAAGTTCAACTATGTTTTTCTGGATAGTTTTTGTAAACGTTTAGGCCGTCAACTTAACTAGTCAGCTACGTCGGCTGTCGGTCGGGCGTCAAGCAAGTCGATGCCACCTCGAACTTGGCCAAGGGTGTCGGCGATTCGTTCTTCTAAGGTGAATAAGACTTCTCGAGCGTAGTTGTCTGCGCCTTTGCGACGTTCTTCAGCAGAGATCCCTGCGTCGTGCAAAATTGCGTTCACGCGGCTTTCAGCATCATCGATAACTTTTCCCGCACGACTATTTGCAACGGATTCGATCTCGATTGCGTTTTCATTGGCCTTTCGACTGATTTCAGTGTCCTGAATCATCTTCTTGGCTTCTTCTTGGGAAGTCTTCAGTAGGGTATTTGACTGTTCTTCGGCTAGTTGTCGGATCGTTGTTGCTTCCTCATCAGCGTAGGCACGAATTCTTCGNGCTTCGATTTCAGCTTGTTTGATGATGGCGTCTTTTTGTCTTACTACGCNTTCGGCNTCTGTTATCTCATCAGGGAGATTTTTTTTCATCTCATTGATTAGAGCACTGATTTTTTGCTGGTTGACCAGTGTNCGCGCAGTACCGGGTACACGGCCCTTAACCATCATCGTCTCTAGGTTTTCGAGTTGCNCCATAAGTGTCATTTTTTCCTCCATATAAATTTTCAGTTACCGTTGACTTGCTTGGTTNGTGAGATCCTCTCAGANAGAGGCCCCCACACATTCTGTGGAACCAATCCCGACACATCAGCGCCGAGTGCCGCCACTTCTTTTACTCTTGATGAACTCAGGATTTGGTATTCCAAAGCACTGAAAAGACAAATCGTTTCTATGTCTTCAGCCATCCTGCGGTTCATTAGTGCCATTTCACTTTCGTACTCGAAATCACTTGTTATTCGAAGACCTCTTACAATGACATNTGCACCGATTTCACGTGCGGCATTGACTGTTAAACCTGAATATGACTCCACTGAAACATTTGGAACATGGTTCACTGCTTCAGTGAACATTGATATCCGCTCGNCGACAGTGAACATTGTTCGTTTCGATGATATTTCAACAACACCNACTGTTAGGTGGTNGACNGTTTTTGATGCTCGTTCAACNATGTCGACGTGACCGTTGGTTACGGGATCGAACGTGCCGGGATAGATNGCGATTGACATCTATTCAACACCTGCGACTGNTAGGAGTTTATTTGCCCGATACACCGATACTGCTGAATCACCGTAAAGTCTATGGGTCGATAACGTTAGACCGGGTAGAGAATCTGGCAACTTGGTCCTTTTTGAATGTTCGAGGAACGCAATAGCGCTTGGTGCAATCAATCCTGCTTCATTTACACGATCGAATAGAGGCTCAAACTCATTCAATTCGTAAGGGGGATCAACGAAAATCAGTTCGAATTCNCCTTCCAGTCTTTCGACTGCTTGAAGTGCTTTACACCTGTGCACTGTTCCTTTTAATGACAATTTGCGTCGTTCCAGAGTTTTNTTAATTTCATTGCAACGTTTTAAATTTTGTTCTACGAANGATGCGTTATCGGCACCACGCTGTAGAGCTTCAATTCCCAAAGATCCAGTTCCAGCGTAGATATCGAGTACTTGGAGACCATAAGGCCCAGCGGGACCTAGCATGGAAAACATAGCCGAGCGGACCTTTGAAGTTGTTGGACGAAGAGAACTTGCACCTGTAGATCGCCTGAAATCCGAAGACTCCTTCTGTCTGTTTCTCATAGTGCCTTAGAATTCCGTATGGATTTCCTGATGAACTTTAGATGAAAGATGATTATTGTTTGGATTGCAGATTATTGACCATCGTCAGTCGTTACCGATTTTGGGNGATTTACACGGANTCGATATATTTATGCGATGGTTAAACTATCTGACGCTGAATATGAAGTGACTCNGGCTTAGAATGAAACGGTGCATNGATGGAAGCATGTGGTTTCTAGAANTACGCGCACAGTCGAATGATTCAACAAGCTGTCCGAATTGGCGGACGGGTTTTATCTGGCGTGTATTTGATCGCCATTTGGCCTCAATNAGTTAACCCCGAAAATATGACGAGAGAAAACCAGGCAAATCAACCTAATGGGCAATCTCAGGCGGCTGGTGAGCGAAAACTTATTGAAGATCGTTTGGCCAAGACGGCTGAGATCCGTTCCCGTGGCCTCGACCCTTATCCTCCCAGATTTAATCGAACCCACACNTCNGTAGAAGCCGTAGCTTTATTCCAATCTCTAGAGGAGGGCGACAGAGAGTCTGATTGTGGGACCCACACTGTTCGAGTGGCAGGGCGCGTGATGGCTCGACGAGGGCAAGGCAAGGCCTCATTTATTGACGTTAAGGATGGCCATGGGTCGATTCAAGTTTTTGCTCGNCAAAATACCATGGGAGATGAGTCATACGCGATTCTTGACTTACTCGATATTGGAGACATTATCGGTATAGAAGGCGTCGTAATACGGACTCGGCGAGGTGAAATTAGTGTCGAGGCACAAGTCATTACATTGTTGACGAAGGCTATTCGCCCACTTCCAGATAAATGGCATGGATTACAGGATCAAGAAGTACGTTTTCGCCAGCGCTACCTTGATCTCATATCTAATGAAANGGCGATGCAAAACGCGTTATTACGATCTAAAGTCGTTCGCTCAATGCGNGATTTCATGCATAGTCGTGGATTTATAGAGGTTGAAACTCCGATCTTGGTCCCTATTGCTGCTGGAGCCCAAGCAACTCCATTTGCAACACACCATAACCAGCTAAANCGNGATTTGTATTTGAGAATAGCTACTGAACTGTATTTGAAGAAGCTGATAGTAGGCGGTATCGAACGNGTGTTTGAGATTGGNCGTCTATTCCGTAATGAGGGCCTTGATCATGATCATAACCCCGAATTCACTACTATTGAGAGCTACCAAGCTTATGCTGATTACAATGATGTCATGTGCATGGTGGAGGAGATGGTTTCTCAAATTGCGCAGGACACAACCGGTTCGATGATATTACCGGCGATACCCGAAAAACGACCAGAGATTGATCTGACTCCACCGTGGTCTCGTCTTGATCTGCGAGACGAAATCATGAATCGTACCGGAATCGATTTTTTTGAAACCCGTGATATTGAGTCACTTTCGAAGGGTATGCGAGAGTGTGGGATTCACGTTGAACCTGGATCTGATTGGGGTCGCTTGCTTGATAAAGTGATTTCCTCAGAAGTTGAGCCGAATCTTATCCAGCCACATTTTTTGATTGACTATCCGGTTGAAATGTCTCCACTTGCTAAGTGCAAACCGGGTTCAGCCGATATTGTTGAGCGATTTGAAGCGTTCGTCATGGGCACCGAACTTGCGAATGCGTTTACCGAACTGAATGACCCGGTTGATCAGCGAGAGCGTTTCGAGCAACAGGAACGTTTGCGGGAGGAATTTGAAAATGATGAAGCTGACCGTCTGGACGAAGACTTCCTGATTGCGATAGAACATGGGATGCCGCCGACTGGTGGTTTAGGCCTTGGAATCGACCGATTGACTATGCTGCTTGCTGGTGAAGAATCTATTCGTGAAATTCTGCTGTTTCCAGCTATGCGCAGTATGTGATTTAGGTATTCGAAATAATAATATGGATGTGAATTTGTAGTGATAAATTTCCATAAGAGAAACGATTAATGCTTTCGCTGGAAAATATTGTTCGAAACCCTCAAAAAACACGCTCCGCTCTTATTCGACGTGGAGAAGACCCTCCTATCGATCAGATTTTGCAACTGGACTTGCAGAGGAAAAGCTTGATTCAAGCTGCAGATGCTGAACGGGCCCTACGAAATACCGTTAGCAAAACGATTGGTAGAGAGAAGCGCAAACCAACTCCTAAAGAGATTACAGAGATGCGTGAAACTGGAGATCGTATCAAATCCTATGAGGATGATCTCCAATCGGTTTTAACAGAGATGAACGCGATCTTATTGTCCCTGCCAAATATTCCTCTTGAAGATGTGCCGGACGGGATGGATGAAGAGTCAAATGTCATAGTTCGTACGTCCGTAGGTGACACTCCAAGTCATGGCAATGCACACTGGGATGTAGCCCCTATGCTTGGGATACTGGATCTTGAGGCCGGTGCCAGTATTGCGGGAGCAAGGTTTTTCGTGCTTAAGGGCAAAGGAGCGAAGCTTCAACGGGCATTAGCGGCGTGGATGCTTGACGTCCAAACCGAAGAGCATGGGTACACAGAGATTGATCCACCTTTGCTCGTTCGTCCTGAGACGATGACTGGCTCCGGCAATCTGCCAAAATTCAAAGATGATTTGTATCGTGATGACGAATCAGATCTTTGGCTTATACCCACGGCNGAGGTTGCACTAAANGGATTACACCAGGGTCAAATTATTGATCCTGGNCGATTACCTTTGAAGTATGTTGCGCAAACTCCGAGCTTCAGAAAGGAACATGCCTCGGCAGGTCGGGATGTTCGTGGGATTAAACGGGTTCATCAGTTTGAAAAAGTGGAAATGTTTCGCTATGTCGAACCCGAAGATTCGGAAGCTGCTTTAGAAGAGATGGTTCAGGAAGCTGAAGGATTATGTAAGCGTCTTAATCTTACTCATCGGGTTTTGGAACTTTGTGCTGGNGACATTGGATTCCAGTCAGCCAAAACTTACGATATAGAGGTCTGGTCGNCCGGCTCAGCTGAGTGGTTGGAGGTTAGCTCGATTTCCACTTGCACGGATTTNCAGGCGCGTCGTAATGATACCCGTTACAGGCCGGAAATCGGGGTGTCCACCAAATTTCCTCACACCTTGAANGGTTCCGGATTAGCTTTACCAAGGATCTGGATAGCGATCATAGAAAACGGTCTTCAAACTGATGGATCTGTAGTTATTCCGGATGAGCTGGTACCTTACACCGGNTGGGATCGCATAGAGCCAGAAATTTAAGAGATCAGGTGTCATGATCTCTTNATGCGNTTGGTCCTGTGTAGCTGCCCTCGAACGCCGATCNTGCNTATTGATCAGGCCAGGTGGCGATTCCGTCGAGTTCAGCTTTGGCGTAAAGAGGCCAGTAGGGGTTTCGTAATAGTTCGCGACCGACAAATATGGCATCAGCGTCTCCGTTAGAGAGAATTTCTTCTGCATGGTGCGCTTCGGTTATAAGTCCGACAGCGCCGGTCAACATCCCAGTTTGTTTTCGAATTTCAGATGCGAATGCAACTTGGTACCCCGGCGCTGTTGAAGTGGAAGGATTGGCTACAGGCATCAACTGATTAGGTGAATTCCCTCCTGATGAACAGTCGACCAAGTCAACCCCTAGATCCTTCATCCATTTTGAAAGTTGAATTGACTGGACAACATCCCAGCCACNTTCTACGTATTCGGTTGCGGAGATACGNGCGAACAATGGCATTGATTCTGGGATAACGTCTCGAACCGCCGTGATTATTTCTAGTGGAAAAGCCGCTCGATTTTTCAGCGATCCACCGTATTTGTCGTGGCGCTGATTAGATATCGGTGAGAGAAATTCACAACCAAGATATCCATGAGCGAAATGTAACTCGATAACTTTGTACCCAGCGTCAACAGATCGAACAGCAGCATCAGCGAATGCTTGGATAATATTGTGAATTTCCTGNTTAGAGAGTTCTGTCGGCATTGCATAATCCTCGTCGAATGGCAGTGCGCTTGGAGCGACGGGTTTCCAACCTTCACCGTCTTCACTTAAGAGGCCCGTGTCGATCCATGGGGCGGCATGAGANGCTTTACGGCCTGCATGTGCGAGTTGGATAGCGGGTATGGATCCTGCAGATTCGATGAACGCAGTTATCGGCCGAAGAGCATCGACGTGGTCATCTGACCAGATTCCTTGATCCCATTGAGAAATTCTTCCTTCAGGCTGAACTGCGGTAGCNTCGGCCATTACCAANCCAGCACCACCAACTGCTCGAGTGCCTAAATGCACCATATGCCAGAGTGTTACCAGGCCATCGGGTTTGCTCGAATACTGGCACATTGGAGAAACAAACACTCGATTTGGTATGGCCTCACCTCTGATTGTTATTGGATTAAAAAGCTGGCTAATTGCATCGACTCCGGGTTATTTTCAAATGAACATTACCGACTGATGGTCAAAGTATAATCTGTCGGCGTGGTTGATTGGCGAGTGACGGCACTCACGATTGTAATTATGAGGTCATCTTTGTCTATATGATCTAATTTAATAGTTCCATGACCCTCGTTATCGACCGGTATACGGTATACCACTGAATCACCTGAACTTTTTTCATGGATGACCTGGATCAGGTAATCTGTTGGGATCGTGGTTTCTACTGAAGTAAACCCTTTGGGAATCCAATCGCCGGTCGTTGAGGTATTGTCATTCCAATTTATTTCATTAATTTCGAAATCATCGAGACAGATGCCTTTAGCAAACAATGCGTCATCGGTGATGTACTCAAAGCGTATTAATACTTCTTGTCCGGCGTATTTAGAGATATCCGCGGAATCTTGAACCCAGCCCATACTGTTGCCGGTGAGTCCAGGACCGTAAGAGTTGCCGTTCGGATTAATATCTGTCGATCTTTCGCTGGCGAGGATATCCCAGGTTGCACCTTCATCAGTTGAGACCATCGTATAACCATAGTCCCATGATTCTTCTATATCGTAATTAACCCAGTAGCTTAACGTAGCTGTGTCTACATCTGATAAATCGACATGTCTGGTTAAAGTCGAATCGATCGAATCCCCTTGGTTGGACCACCAACATGTTTCTCCCGAATGTGGAGGGTGAGTCAATAGGGCTGTTTCTGCTTCTCCTTTGAATTCAATGATTATTTGTTCAGATTCACTTGAAGTTACTACGTAATCTGAGCCGAATGATTTCACCTCACCACTCAGTACGGCAGGGATTTTCGTATTTGTTTTTTTTATAGATGGAAGTGAATGGCTTTTATAGCTATATGGCCCTTCTTTTGAATTCAAGTAGTTCGCGATGAGCCAGTCGGCGTAAACATCTTCTCCTCTCACATCGAAACCTAAATCAGCCAAGACACTGTCGATTGAGTCCATGCCATCCTGTTGATTTTGGGATACAGCTGACAATATTTTTGTGCCCCCGTAATGAGTAGCGAGAAAGGCAAAAAAGAGGTTTGCAGCTCCGTAATTAGCGGGGGATGTGTCAAATGCGATGAGTGATGTTGACGGGGTCAGTATGAATGTAGGAATTGCAGTTCTGTCAAAACCAGTGATTTCTGCTGCGATTTCCGATAGACCCTCGTTAACCCAGGAATCCTCGCTAGAATCGGAGGCGAAATGCGTAGCATGTTGTAGCTCATGGGCTAGGACACTTAAATATTGTCTGCCGGTTAATGCGAGTTGATTCGCTGACATATAAAGTGCTTGACGCTCATTTGAGTGTTTGCGAATTTTGTTTGAATAGGAATCAGCCGCAGAGAAATAGCCGCCCATACCTGATTGTAAGATGCCGTTATATATGACCATCCTTTCGTCTGCGTCGATTCCAGGCGTAACCGGGTAACCGAATACTTCGGTTACAACAGGCCAAATTTTGTTTTCAAAAGATTCGGCCACTTTTTCGATATTGTCTGTTATAGGGATGAAACCATTTTCAAATATCCAGTAAGCATGCTCGGATATATAAGAAACCTCACCACTGACTTTTGTGTTACCGCCATCGCGGAGGATCCAGAAATAAACTTTTTGACCTAGAGTCAGCGTTTGTGGGGTGAGTATCTTTTCAGGTTCAACGTAACCTTTGATGAGTCGTCTCGCGAGTTCTGAGAGATCGCGATCCGGTGGCACTGGAATATATCGCTCTAGTGGGGCCTGTATAAGCAAAGGTACGGTGGTTGGTGTTGGGTTCGTGAGAGTTGTTGAGTTGTTGGATGATGACTTAACAATGCTAGTGGACGGCCCTGATTTTTTTGGGATTGCTGTGGCCGTGGAAGCGCGTGAATTAATGTTAGGTTCAGTTTTTACTTGCGTTGTTGGTTGAGATTCGTTGATGGCGGCAGGCGGAGGATCTTCAATCTCACCTTTACAAGCAGAAGAGAGAATGATTATCGCGGTTAAGGCACTGATGAGAGTTCTGGTGTTGAAGTAGGCTGTGATTTTATCGAGCAATGTCAATGTGCTTTTGGGGCTTCGCCATCACCGTTGAATGTATTCATAGCGGTTTCAACATTATTTCGAATGATCATTTCGATAGCGTCTGCTGCCTTATACGTGGCTGTAACCACCATATCTTTGGTGTCAGGGTCAAATGTGCCTAGAACGTGATCAACTTGCATAGAGGCAGATTCTGGATTCCCAACACCCAATCTCACCCGAGGAAATTCGTTGGTACCCAATGTGGCGATTATTGATTTAATACCGTTATGCCCACCCGGTCCCCCCTTTTTTCGTATCCGCAACGAACCGGGTGACAGGTTAATATCATCACTAATAATTAGTATTTTCTCTGGATCCGTTTTATAGCGGTTGACGAGGTACCTTAAAGCTCTGCCAGAACGATTCATTAATGTCTGGGGATATGCCAGAACTAGCAGGTTGCCATCAAGTTCGACCTCTCCGAATCGTAGTTCTTTCCTTCTGTGGTTTATTCGGGCATTTGTGCGTCGTACAAGTTCATCCATACACCACCAGCCTACGTTGTGACGCGTGTTTTTGTATTCAGCACCAGGGTTACCCAGGCCGATGATTATCCATGGAGGGCATTTCGACCCACCCCCGCTGCCGCTGGGGAATAGTTTGTCTAAGATCGAGGAAACGTTCAATCTCAAAGATCTCCGTTGGAGATGGCAGATAGTTTGTTAACGATATATACGATGTTATCGTCGGGAGTGGTCTTAATGCCCGATAAATTATCTTCGGAATTTAGCCGATGGATAGAAATTGCCGCTTGAAGCGTGATTTAGATATCGACACCATGGTCGCCCGTTGAACTACCTTCTAGGTTCTAGGTCTTTGGTTTAGCCGGAACAATATCTTTGTTTATTAATGCGCTGAACTGGTCCTCATCAATGATGTGAATGCCGATTCGTTGGGCTTTATCCAGTTTAGAGCCTGGTTCCGCCCCTGTGACCAGATAGTCGGTCTTCTTCGTAACTGAACTGGTGACTTTGCCGCCTCTTTCTTTTATTTGGTCTTGGGCCTCAACGCGCGACATCATCTCTAATCTACCCGTAATAACGAACAGCATTCCGTTCGCTGGGTGATCGTCGGCTGGTTTCGGAGTTTGATCCAGGGGATTTATACCGAGTTCTATCAGGTCTGTGATTAACTTTTGATTTTGTTCTAAAGCGCAATATTCAACCAAAGTTGAAGCAACTGTTGGACCTATCCCGTCAATTGCTAGCAATTCCTCTCTGGTAGCTTTTGTTACTGCTGTTAAGCTACCGAATCGGTGTGCAATCCACTCAGCGCTTTCCGATCCGATACCTGAGATTCCAAGGGCAAACAATAGGCGAGGTAACGATTGTGATCGTGAAGATTCTATTGCTTGAAGTAAATTGTCCACGCGAGTTTCACCCATTTTGTCAATCTTTATAAGATCATTTCGACGATCACGTAATCGATATAAATCGGCAATATTTGTTACAAACCCTAAACGTGGAAGATCTTGTGATACTCGCTCTCCGAGCCCTTCGATATCCATTGCGCCGCGTGAAGCGTAGTGTTCTAGTAAACGTTCAAATTGAGCCATACATGCTCCGTTTACACATCTGGTGACTGCCTCGTCTTCAGTTTGAATTGTTATCGCCTGGCAGGATGGGCATGCATTAGGAAATTGGTAAGGTGTTGAGTTGGAACTGCGTTTATTTTTAGACGAGATTCCTACTATCTGGGGGATTACGTCTCCTGCTCGCTGGACGATTATGCGATCACCTTCCCGGAGATCTTTTCTGGTTATTTCGTCCTTATTGTGAAGCGTGGCGCGTCCAACGGTAACTCCTCCGACCATTACCGGTTCTAATTTCGCCCAAGGTGTCAATGCTCCAGTGCGTCCGACGTTTATGTGAATGGCTCTTAGCGTGGTTTCTGCCTGTTCGGCTGGAAATTTGAACGCGACAGCCCAACGGGGATCTCTGCCAACGAAGCCGAGCCGCTTTTGCAATATGAGGGAGTTGATCTTGATGACAACGCCGTCTATGCCATAGTCGAGCGTGTCGCGAATTACGCTAGCATTGGCAATTGCAGTCATTACTTCTTTGACCGTTTCTGCCTTACGAGTCCATTCGTTTACTCGACCGCCCCATTCCTTGATCGCACTCAGAGCCTCTCGATGGCTAGTTGGCTCGACGGTATTTTCGACATAACCTAACGAATAGAAATACATGTCCAAAGGGCGCTTTGCAGTTTCAGTAGAGTCGAGTTGTCTTAGGGATCCTGAAGCTGAATTTCTAGGATTCACATAGGCCGGTAGACCAGCCTGTTCTCGTTCGAGATTAAGAGATGCAAACTTCGAGTTCGGGAGAAAAACTTCTCCCCGTAATTCCAACTCTGAGGGAACGTCACCGTTGAGTTTCAATGGAACGCTTCGAATAGTACGGACGTTTGCAGTAACGTCCTCGCCTCGAATTCCATCCCCACGAGTTGCCGCTCGATCCAGCACACCGTTTTTGTAGGTTATTGCAATAGCTAGTCCGTCGATTTTGAGTTCGCATACCATCGGGGCGTGATCGATTTCAAGAAAGTCGAGAGCATGCTGGTACCAATCTCTTAAACCGGCTTCATCAAATACATTCCCAAGGCTGAGCATAGGTAATCGGTGGATGACTTCTTTAAATCCCGAAGCGGGTGCGCTACCAATTCTTTGAGTTGGTGAATCAGGCGTTTGAAGTTCCGGGTAGGTTGCTTCGAGTGCGAGTAACTCTTGCATTCGGGCGTCCCATTCAGCATCATCAATCTCAGGAGCGTTCTCGATGTAATAGAGGGTATTGGCTCTGTTGATTTCAACTTTTAATTGGGCGACTCGCCTGATGACTTCATCGGAGGCCGAGGAGACTGAATTAGACTGGATATGCAGTGGGGATTCTTGATCATTCACGTGTTCATACACTCGTGTTAGTAATGGGAATCATAAATCGAAATCCCAGCATCGAAAAATCAGCGTGAACTGCGTTGTCCAAAGTATACCAATGCTGTTTGTGTACTAATTGAACGTAAATATTAACCAGATACTTTTGCTTAGTGAACATAGGAACAACGCAGGTAGGTCTATACTCGTTGTTATAACTGTAAATATATCAGTGTTCGAGCGTTTTCAATCCGCAATTAGATATGGCTGACATTCAACCCTTTAGGGCAGTACGTTATAACTTCGATATAGCCGGGGATGTGAGTCTTCACGTTTGCCCTCCATTCGACGTAATCACTCCAGAACTTCAACACGAACTTTACGATCGATCTCCCTACAATATCGTCCGCCTTGAGCTGGCACGACGTGGTTTGTCAGATGATCCCTATGAACGGGCTGCTGAGACAGCTCAGACTTGGAAAGACTCAGGTGTGCTAAAACATGATGAAGAGCCATCGATATATGTAACGGAAGAAGAGTTTGAATACCGGGGTCGAATACTGCGAAGACGCGGTTTTATTGCCGGTGTTCGTTTAGAGGATTACGATCAAGAAGTAGTGCTACCTCACGAAGGTACCCGCTCGGAGTGGGTGGCGGATCGAGTTCGACTTATGGGAGCCGCACAGTCGAATTATAGTCCTCTCCTAGTTATATATCGGGATGATCTTCGTTCTAGTGTCACCAATCTTGTACGGGCTATCGCTGGCGGTGAACCGACAGCTGTGTTTAAACCACCGGATATGCCTCAACTTCGATTGTGGCGTGTCACGGATACCGGAACCATCAATGTGATTCAGTCGGTTTTGCGTGACTCAGAAATATTCATAGCGGATGGGCATCATCGCTATGAAGCAGCTTTGCGATATCGCAGTGCAGTGCGGGCTGAACGAGAAGTTGGATACGATGAATCTGTTAATTTTCGCATGATGTTATTGGTATCGTTTGACGAGCCAGGGTTGATAACCCGCGGTTACCACCGACTTGTAGAGTCTGCTACAGACAACGAATTAGCCGATCTTGTCAAATCGATAGAGGAAACTTGTCATATAGATGAATGGGATCCTCCTCGTGATCTTTCGACGACGGAACAGATTGAGCAGTTTGCAATTGAGCTTGGCGAACGTAAAGATGATGAAGTTGTGTTCGGTCTATACGGTAAAGAACCAGGGAAATTTCACATAGCGACAATGAAATCTCCGCCTCAGGCACGGAATGCTCTCGAGTATTCTGAATATTCCTATTTGCATTCGCATGTGATTCGAGCGGCCGTGGATGTCGAACGTGAAGAACAGATCATCAGCCCGCATCATGATGCGGGATTGATAGCTCATCAGATTGATAACGGAGAAGCTCGGATGGCTTTCATTATGCGGCCGGTACCACTTAATGAATTTGTTTCGATTGTTACTCGTGGGTGGCGATTGCCTGCTAAGACCACGAATTTCTTTCCGAAACCCCCGGCAGGGGCCGTGATTCAGCAGTTCGGAGAAACCTTGTAACAGTTTCGAGACATCAATATTTTCTGATGTCTAAGTCTCTCAATTTCACTGCGAATCTCCTTTGTTACTGGCTTATTTTAGAAAGTCCATTTGTTGTAATACTTTTTCAGCAGTTACGAAGTGACCCGTATTTTCTCCGATACTCTTCCAGGCAATCCGACCTCTTTTATCTATCAGGAACAATGAGGCTGATGCCAAGCCATCCCCAAACAGGTTGAAAACTCCGTATGAATCTGGCACATCAGAGTCTGCGGAAGTAAATAACAAGGGGAACTGGATATCTGTTTTGGAAGCTAAATCTGATGGGCCTTTCAAGTCATCTGTACTTATCGCAAGAATTTGAATATTTTCTTTGTCAAAGATTTTTTTTTGTTTTTGTAACTCCACGAGTTGCCTTTTACACGCCGCTCACCAAAACGCTCTATAAAAAACTAGCAGAACAGTTTTGTCGCCTTCAAAATCCGAACGTGTGAATGTCCGACCTTGGATTGACGGAAGGCTAAAGTCAGGTGCTTTCTTTGAGATTGGCGTCGCTGATTGTGTCGGCGACAGTACCTTTCCGTTTTGAATTGTTGCTGAAGACGAAGAATTATCATCGAGATCAGTAGTATGCGATTGCTCGTCAAAATTATTGCCACAAGCAATCGAGAGTGAAAGTGCCAAAGCTATTAAAATAATGTGCAATGGTTTTAATTTATGCTGAAAATNCCNCCANGNACTTNNAAAGTTCATCANGATGANTTCAATGAATTATGAGGTCATNCGATCGAGTGTCTTTTTGGCAGCATTTAGAGCTTCGTCTATATGACTTGTCTCGACCCATCCCATATGTCCTATCCTGAAAATTTTNCCGGTTAGGGATTTTTGTCCACCTCCCAGNACAACATTGAAGTTGTCGTTCACGTTACTCAGAAATTCCCNTCCATCNACGTCATCCGGTAGCCTTATAGCGGTTACGGTATTGGATGCGAACTTGGGATTTGGCAGCAGCTCCAGCCCTATGGACGCGGCTCCTTTGCGGGTGTGTTCCGCAATATCAAAATGTCGTTGGAATACGTTCTCTATCCCCTCATTGACCATTGATTCCAAGGCTATTTTCAACGTGAACATAGCTGGTAGGCATGGGGTGAAGGGTGGTTGTCCTATTTTGAGGAAATCTTCGTACTGTTGTACGTCAAGGTAGTATTTTGGCATTGTTGATTTAGCATAAGCAGTCCACGCTTTTTTAGAAAACGTGACCATTGCGATCCCGGGTGGCGAAACCCAGCTTTTTTGCGATGCTGTTGCCACGACATCTATATCCCAAGCATCTACAGCGATCGGGACACCGCCGGCACTTGACACTGCGTCCACCAAGATGAGCGCCTCAGATTCTTCATGTATGACTGAGCATAGTTCTTGCAGAGGATTAGAGACACCGGTTGAGCTTTCATTATGCGTAAAAATTACAGCTTTGATCTGCGGATTTTCCCTTATGGTTTCTCGTACTGCATCTAGATCAGCTGCTTTGCCTAACTCGAAATTAAGTCTGTGCACATCAGCGCCATAGGCATCTGCGATTTCTGCGAATCTTTCACCAAAAACACCAATTATTATTGATAAGACCTTGTCTCCTGGTGAAATTGTGTTGACTAACGCGGCTTCCATAGCTCCGGTACCAGAAGCTGTTATGAAGTAAACGTCATTATTGGTCATAAAAACAGTTTTTAAATTTGAAGACATCTGATCAAGCATTTCAGCGTACTCTGGTCCGCGATGATTGATCATCTGAGACCCTGCCACTGCGAGTACTTCGTCAGGTAGTGGTACCGGACCTGGAATTCTAAGGTTTGGCTGATGCTGGTTGACCAACGACGTGCTCCATCCTTGTGAGGTAATCGTGATTTTTGTGGATAGTGGTCATTACCACGAAAGACTGTAAAAGATTCTAACTCTTGTTAGATTAAGCGGTTGTAACTTCGTTGCAAAAATGGACAAAGAAATTAGATGAACGGCGATAGGGCGATAAGAAATGTTCTTTACCAAGGAATGCAAGGGCCTAATCCACTAATTTTACAATCGCGTAGTTTTTTCTGCCCCTGCGTATGACCATTAGTCGACCATCAACAAGATCATCGATCAAAACTGCTCTGCCGGCATCCTCGATTTGCTCTCCATTGAGTGACATACCGCCTTGTTGTACCGTACGTCGTACGTCTCCGCCGGATTTTCCAGACCCAGCGGCTATGGCTAGTTCAGAGAACTTCATTCCACTGCCGGTTAGTTGATCTCGATTGATCTCCGTCACAGTCGATCCATCGAGTACATCTTCCATTTCATCTGCCGACAGTGCAGATATATCACCGCCAAAGAATGCCTTAGTAACCTTTAGTGCTTGAACGAGCCCGTTTTCTCCATGAACAGTTCGGGTGACTTCTTCAGCCAAAGTTCGTTGTGCTTCACGTTTTTCGGGTTCCACTCTGACTGCTTCGGTTAGGCTTCCTATATGCATTTGGTTTAACAGCGTAAATAACTTTGTGTAGGGTACGACATCTGCATCAGCCACGTTTAAGAAAAACTGATATAGCTTATAAGGCGAGGTTTGATTCGGGTCTAGTGTTGGAGCGCCGTTAATTGACTTACCAAATTTTTCGCCTGTTGAGCTGACGACTAAAGGGTAAACAATGCCGTGCGCACGCGGTCTCCCGTCTGAGTTTGCTCCATGAATTTTACGAATGAGCTCTACCCCACCGAGAATATTGCCCCATTGATCACTGCCACCTGCTTGGAAACCAACCTTTTCTTGTTCGAATAGCGTTAGGAAATCGTAGGCTTGTAGTAACTGATAGCTGAACTCAGTGAACGAAATTCCACTATCACGATCAAATCGACCTTTAACGGATTCTCGTCCCATCATGGAATTTACCGTGAAGTGTTTGCCGACGTCGCGGAGAAATTCCAATAGGTTGGTAGTTCGGAGCCAACTGGCGTTGTTAATTATTCGAGCGGGATTGGGTTTTACGTTGAAATCCAGAAATGGTTCGAGCTGAAGACGGATAGCATCTACATTTTCGTCGATCTGTGTTATTGACATTAGAGTGCGTTCTTCTACACGGCCTGAGGGGTCTCCGATCATGCCAGTTCCACCGCCCACCAGAGCTATTGGAGTATGACCGTGGCGTTGCAGTCTTACTAAACCCATGATTGGCACTAGGTTGCCAATGTGGAGGCTACTAGCTGTTGGATCGAAGCCGTTGTAGCACATGACTTTTTCGGTAGCGAGGGCGTGTAGAGCTCCAGGTGTTGCGTCAAACAACGCCCCGCGCCACTCGAGTTCTTCTGCTACGTTTGCAAATTCTGTATGTGTGGTCATAGGTATGTCCTGTGGTTGGAATTTGAACTGAGTTACTTATTTCGTCAGAATATTCCGGACTTGATCGACGTCTTCATTCATTTGCATGATTAGTTTTTCAGCGGATTCGAAAGCGATTTCACTTCTNGTNCGTGATATGAAATCAATTTGTACTTGCTTACCGTATAAGTCCCCTTCAAAGTCTAGAAGGAAAGCCTCAATTGTGCGAACTCCATTAGTTTCGAAGGTCGGTCGAACACCTATGCTTGTGGCCGCTTTATGCGATGTACCATCGATTTCAACTATCGTGGCGTATATNCCATTTCCAGGTACAGTAACCGTGGAATCCGGCCTNATGTTGGCAGTTGGGAAACCTATTTCTCGNCCGCGCCTGTCACCTTTGACGATCACACCTGAGATAGAGTAATTTCTTCCAAGCATTATTGCTGCGAACTCGCAACTGCCCTTGGTGATTGCTTTTCGTATGGCNGAACTCGAGACTGCATAACCTTTTANGATTTTTGCAGGGGCTTCTATGAAATCTACGTCAGATAATTTTTCAGATAACGAAAGTTTGTCGATTCCTAACCGGTCAAATCCGATTTTTGCATTTGGTCCAACTATTAATGCTTTTAGTTCAATTAGATGCTGAAGTTCGGATACAAATTCTTCGGCNGATAATTGTTGAATGGCTGTTCCAAAATCTAGTTCTATGACCTGATCAATTCCAATTTCCATCAGAATGTTTCGTCGAGTTTTTAAATTGCTTATATAAGAAACATTAAATTTAGGTTTTATAAAAGCCCTAGGCTGCTCTTTGAATACAAGGGCGACTGATTTTGCCGCACGTGCTTTTGCNTCACCTTGCACTTGTTCGAGCAATGCTCGATGTCCTAGATGAACCCCATCAAACGTGCCTACGGTAGCCACCGTCGGGCCCTTTTGGATTTNTATGGATGCTAACAGTTCTGAAATCGACATAATCGACGATGGATNAGCCTAATCGCTGGGATCCGTTTTAGTTAGCTAAGAATAGCGTGTGCTTCTCGTAGCAACGTTTTGGTCGTTTCCCAATTAATGCATGCATCAGTTATTGATACACCGTACTTTAAATCCGCGGGATTGCCNAAGGATTGATTGCCCTCATTTAGGTGACTTTCAAGCATTAGGCCAATAACGCCGCTGTTTCCGGCGGTACGTTGTCGAATCACTTCCCGGAATACAATTGGCTGTCGGTTATGATCTTTATTACTGTTTGCGTGTGAACAGTCGATTACCACNTTNCGACGGAGATNTGCGACCTCAAGTAGGGATGTTGCTGAACTAACNGAGGCTTCATCGTAGTTTGGTCCTGCCGACCCCCCTCGTAAAATCAGCTGCTGCGCCTTGTTGCCTGTTGTGTTTACAACTGAAGCNCGACCATCGAGGTCTATTCCAAGAAACGCGTGTGCCGAACGTGCTGCGACCATCGCGTCCACGGCGATCTGGCAACTACCGCCAGTGCCGTTCTTAAAACCGATCGGCATTGACAGTCCGCTTGCCATCTGTCGGTGGGTTTGGCTTTCAGTTGTTCGTGCNCCGATAGCTCCCCANGAAATTAAATCGGCCATGTATTGGGGCGTGAACGGATCCAGAAATTCGGTTCCTGATGGGAGACCTATTGCACCGATTTGCAGCAAAAAAGCTCGCGCTCGTTTAAGGCCGCTTTCTATATCGAATGTGCCGTCTAGGTTGGGATCGTTTATAAGTCCTTTCCAACCTACGGTTGTGCGGGGCTTTTCGAAGTAGACGCGCATAACAACCAGAATGGTGTCTTTAACTTCTTGGGCGATTGAGTACAGTTTTTTCGCGTATTCAATTCCTGCTTTTTCATCATGTATAGAACAAGGTCCGACGAGCATCATCATACGAGAGTCAGTGCCGTTTTCGATNTTTTCTATAGCAGTACGAGTTTCGGTNACGATCTTCGNAATTTGCGGAGTAATTGGCTGAGACTCGAGGAATGATCTAGGAGGACCGAGTGGTTTGAGATCNGTGATTCGTATATCTGATGTGGTCATGATCTNNGGTGGTTTCTGTANAAATATTAGATGTGTGAAAGATTGATGGGTTGCTTGACTTGGNNTGATGNCCACAGTTGCGCTGTGTGGATCTCAGGGTTTTCCAAATTCATANNGGGTAGAAATGCNGTGGAATAACTTAGCNACGATATGAATTTCCACATGNAANCAACCCGNTTGTATANCAAAAATACGANGNGANAAACCAGNANGAATGTGACTGCTTTAAAGTTGATAAGCGTGTCTGCNGGGAGTTATTTAAGTAATTTGCTTGCACGCTAGGTTTTCTCGCAACTTAAGTGTTTGAATTTGAAAGATCCGGACGGAGTTTAGCAGCATCATGAAGGTACACGTGCGCTATCTCGCTTTGTACTTTGCTGGTGTTCCACAGAATAAGTATACGGATGCAACGCTCCAACGCTCCTGAGCGTGCCATCTCATGATTGCACATTAATGGTACGTCGTTCCAGCCCAACCGTTCTCGTGCTNCAACCGCTGGGAATTCAGCGACTAAATCAGGGCTGGTACTAAATTGCACAGATGCAACATCATCCTGCTTGATATTGTTAACTTGNATGAGCTTGGACAACAACTCTTCAGTTGCATCCAGCACGTCTCTTGCTGATGTCCCTTTGGTTGTCGTTGCGCCTTTTATGCCTCGAACCTTTGTTGNCAATCTTTTCCTCAAAACGAATTCGTATGGCTTGCNGGGAATCCTACGNTAGGTTANCAACACCGGTGACTTAGTTTGCCACGACTTTNCTTGTCGTGCCCGGAATTAATGATCGTATNAAGGTCCCAGCTCGNTTTGGAGCATCGGTGGCATCTCCACAAGANATCCGATTAATTAGTTCGCTTCCTACAACCGCNCCGTCAGCATATTCAGCTACGTTCGCTACNTGGTNNGCAGTTGAGATGCCGAACCCNATGCCAATTGGTAAGTCNGTGAANCGACGNACNTTATGGGCAAGCATCTTCACGCGTTCTGACATAGATGCTCTTGCACCTGTGACTCCCAGAACTGATATGCANTAGATGAANCCGCGTGCCCTTTTACAAGCATGTTCNATAGCGCNCTCGGTAGATGTTAGCGCTANCAAAGGAATCAANACCAAACCTGNNCGGTCGACTGCATCTTGCAGTGGTTCGGCTTCTGCTGCAGGGAGATCCGCAGCGATGAGCCCATCGACACCGGCNTCGCGCGCAGTTGAACAAAATTCATCAAGACCCATAGACAGAATATTGTTGTAATAGCCCATCATCACAATGGGNATATCGATTCCNGCTTTTCGAATTTCTTTCACTGTATTTATACATGTTTTTGGTGTGACACCGTTTTCAAGTGCCTGGTGGCCGGACGCNTGGATAGTTGGTCCGTCTCCTAGTGGATCACTAAACGGCATACCTAACTCGACAACGTCANCTCCCGCTTCTACGANAGACTGGACAATGTCTTTNGTTATACCNNGTGCCGGAAAANCAATNGTCACNTACGGTACCAAAGCAATACGACCCTCGTNCTTAGCTTTCTCGAATGCCTGTCGGATTCTGTCTCTTGCCATATTTGTTTCAGTTCCTTTATTCGGNGATNAAATTTCAGTTGCGTATTTTGCCATCATAATGGCCAGAGAATTGTGNAGCCCATGAGCAAAAANCGAGGGCCATATTGANCCAGTCTTAAGGTACACCCAGCCGAGGGCNAGTCCTAATGTGAANGTAGGGACAANTGCACCTGGNTCAAAGTGGAAAATTCCAAACAANAANGATGATAGTAAAAGGGATCGTACTACACCGAATTGTTTTACCAGTCCTGGGAGAACAAAGCCGCGGAAAAATATTTCTTCGGCAATTGGNCCTATAATTCCTACCAATATCAGTGTTGTAATAAGACTGCCNCCTGCCTCATCCATCACTTGTTGTGCTGTGTCTGGAGGTAACAGGAAGTCAAGNTTCAACCAANTTAGGGCTGCAATCCATATCATTAAAATNGTTAGAGCTATTAGCCACATGCCAATAGCGAAAGCGTATGGTTTAAATCCGTANATTTTCACGAAACCAAGAGTGCTGAGCTTTTGACGGTAGAGAACAGTNGAGAAACTTANGGCTGTAANGGCGAAAGTTCCTGACATGACGGTTGCGGTAATTATTNCCAACGGCACACCTACGAATTCTGCCCTCCCGCNACCTACATCTANNGCTAGTAAATANCAGATCCATATGATCACGATTCCANATAAAAGTGCCANAGATATCGGCCATAATGGGGATCGCGTGAGTCGGAGGACAATTAGTGCAGCGCTACCTGACAAAAAGCCTATGTAATAACCCGTTGGTGACGTTACCGANGTNTCNAACCCGTTAGCGGTTCCTAAANCACCACCTAGGCTNAGAATTGAAATTGCNACCAGTACGGTGATCGTCGANGCAANAACCACATTGAGTGNTCCCCATTTCACTGGCGGAACAAAAACTTCGTCTCGTGGTTCAATTNGTGCCATCAATGGAGGGAACGCATTTCTTNANCTAGATGNTCACTATAACCATGTCACGTTTCCGTAGAGTGTNGGGTCTAGGGGNTTGGANGAAAATANATCATATTCTNTCTTCGAGTTACCAANAGTGGTGAATTCTCCATGTCCTGGTAANANCACAGTTGATTCTTCAAGGGNNAATATNTGTGATTTGATGGAGCNGATCATTTGAANTAATCGCGCGTGNGACGTTGATTTGCCTGGTCCGCCAGGGAATAAAGTATCGCCGCTGAACACGTGGGCATGTTCCTTGTTTTTGTCAATCGNCTGGATAATAAAGCAAGTTGATCCTGGGGTGTGTCCNGGTGTAGCCACAGGCTGAANAANGATATTGCCTATNTNAATACGATGGTNGNNAGCAAAATNGATTGATGTTTGGGCTGAATCTGGTAGTGACTCCCTATCGGCGAGTCCTATACCTATGGGGACATTGAAATTNGCAATNACGTTTATGAATCCTTCAACATGATCGCGATGACCATGGGTAATCANCACTGCGTTNACCTCGGTACGNTGNGCTGCGCTGATCANTGCTGAAGGTTCGGCAGGCGTGTCAATGATNACGGATTTATTAGTTTGAGCGCATGTGATNAAGAAGGCGTTGTTTGCGAATCCAGAGATNAATCTCTGGATCGACCAATNCTTNCCNCTGAATANTGTGTTCATTNTTTTCTTTGATGAANTCAAGATTTAGGTTGAGTAATAAAAAGAAACGGCGCATCGAGCGCCGTTTCTAACATCTTATGCCTGTAATGACCGTTAGCTTTATGTCGCTTGAGGTTCTGGATCTACGCTATCTGATACTTCCTTCTGTGTTTCATTTGTTGGAACTGGGGGGTCCTCGGAAGAACTTGGCTTATCGGCAGCCATTGGACTAGCTAGCAATGGGTCTTTGCCATCAATGATTGCCTCGAACTGTTCGAAACCTATTGTTTCGTGCTCCAGTAAGAATCCAGCAATTGCTTCAAGTTCTTTATCGTGATCCTTTAGTAGTGTGTTGGCCCTTTCTTCACCCTCCAATAATAAGCGATTGATTTCATCATCGATAATACTTTCAGTTTTCAAGGAGTAGTCTCGTTCCTCTGACATTTCACGTCCGAGGAACACTGCTCCCCCTTGTCGCTTACCAAAAGATCGGTTAGATAGCTTTTCGCTCATGCCCAGTCGCATGACCATTTCACGAGCGATACTGGTAGCTTGCTCGAAGTCATTTGATGCACCAGTAGTGACGTCCCCCACTTTCATGACTTCGGCGGCACGACCTCCCATAGCTGCAGCAATTTGAGCTTCAAGTTGCTCTTGAGAGGCGTAAGACTTATCTTCCTGCTGCCATCTGGTAAAACCACCAGCTTGGCCTCTCGCGATTATAGATATCTTGCCGATAGGGGATCCGCCCGGCATAAGGTGGGCTACAAGAGCGTGTCCAGATTCATGGTATGCCGTTATCTTTCGATCTTTCTCACTGATTACCTTGCTTTTACGCGCCGGGCCCATTGATACGCGATCGATTGACTCAGTGAGATTTTCAAAGCTGATCGACTGTTGATTATTTCTCGCAGCCATTAGAGCAGCTTCATTGATTAAGTTTGCAAGGTCAGCGCCCGAGAATCCCGGAGTCTGCTTTGCAATTTCAGCTAAATCGATGTTTTTTTCGATAGGCTTGCCCTTTGCGTGNACATCAAGAATGGCGGTTCGCCCACGGATNTCCGGACTATCTAGAATTACGCGTCNATCAAATCGACCTGGCCGTAGTAGAGCAGGGTCAAGTATGTCAGGGCGGTTGGTAGCCGCAATGACGATTACATTTGTTGCAGANTCGAAGCCGTCCATTTCNACNANNATTTGGTTAAGTGTTTGTTCACGTTCATCGTGNCCTCCACCNAGACCAGCGCCACGATGTCTTCCGACGGCATCTATTTCATCAANGAAAATTATGCATGGNGCGTGGCGTTTNGCTTGTTCGAAGAGATCGCGNACTCGNGANGCNCCGACACCCACNAACATTTCAACAAATTCAGANCCCGAAATAGAGAAGAANGGAACGCCAGCTTCACCNGCAACGGCTCGNGCCAGNAATGTTTTACCGGTACCTGGAGGTCCGACTAANAAAACACCTGACGGNATTTTTGCACCTAATGCCTGAAANCGTTCAGGGTATTTGAGAAACTCAACAACTTCTTCTAGTTCTTCTTTGGCTTCTGGTACCCCTGCTACGTCGAAAAATGTCACGGTTGCCTTAGTACCNACAAACAGACGAGCCTTGCTACGTCCGAAACCCATCTGCTGGTTACTATTGCCCTGAGCTTGACGCATCATGAATAATAAAATTCCGCCGAACAGTATTAACGGTAGAAATCCGATCAAGATACCGAANAGGCTGGAGAAACCGCTAGAACCTTTTACTTTGACTGAGTATTTCGAGTTGTCCACGCCTGCTCCGCTAAGGAGATCAGCGACACTTGAGCCCTCTTCTTTGCGGGAGGTGAACACATTAACACCATCAGTGATGGTCAAGGAATCGCCCTGAACCTCGATTTCGAGTTTGGACGAACCGCTTTTGTTTTTTGCTAATTCGACGACTTCGTTGATACCGATTTCTTGGGGATTATCTAGTTGGTTGGAAAACATGAAGAAAATGGTGATCGCCGCGATGATGATCACCAAATACAACAAACTTTTCCGCACCCAGCGGTTGTCCATTTACCTTGTCCATCCAATTACTACGAATAAATCGGGGTTGCCAACTTTCACTTTGTGAGTTCCGTATGACTTGTTAAAGCGAGAAAATGGCGAGATAAATTACATTCTTAACGTCACCTAATTCTAGCATAAAGCTCGGTTTTCGCCGTATCANGTAAGTAGGCATTATCAGGCGATATCGTGTAGAGAATCGTATTGGCTTCCAATTGAGTATCCATCGCTTGGTTGGTATATTGGAAGTCTTACCAATGTGACACGGGNNATTAGTGCGCTCAAATCTTTCGAGTGCAGTTCAGTGGAATAACCACTCCGCGTGTCTTACGGAGAGTGAACATAGCAAAAGAATTTAGGGTAAATCGCCGAATTCGGGCNGATGAGGTTCGTGTTATTCGCGGCGAGGNTTCGACTGAATCAGCCGTGATGTCAATACGTGATGCTATCGATATGGCAGAGGAAGAAGGTCTAGACCTTGTAGAGGTTGGACCTAACCAAAGTCCACCGGTTTGTCGTATTCTCGATTACGGTCGTTTCAAATACATACAAGGTAAAAAACAACGAGAGGCTCGTAAAGTTTCCCGAAGTGCNAGTAAGCAAAAAGAAGTACGACTCAGTCCTGTGATGTCAGATAACGACATCNAAACGAAAATTAAGATGACAAAGAATCTTCTTTCTGAGGGTGCAAAAGTCAGGGTTTTNGTTCGGTTTCGAGGGAGACAGCGTGCNCATCCTGAAATAGCTATGAAGGTTCTAAGGAAAGTTGCCGAAGGTGTNGCGACGGTTGCAAAACTTGAGAAGCCACCTGGGATGGAAGGCCGAGTGCTCAGTATATTGCTTGCGCCATCGTCTCAGCAAAANCAGCAAAAAGAGCGAGATCGACAGCAAAAAGCGGANTTGGTTTCAACCACGGTAAGCAGTACCCCCGATGTCGAGGGCACAACGAAAGAAGAATANCNCGACGAATAAATGATTATTCATAGAGTTAAAGTTTAGAANGGGAATTACCTTACTATGCCGAAGATGAAGACCCATAAAGGTGCGAAGAAAAGGTTCCACATTAGCGGGACTGGCAGGGTTTTGCGGACGAAGGGCCCTAAGAGCCACTTCCGACGTCGTAAGGCTGCGAGAGTTAAACGCCTCTTCGGCGGGAAGGTTGCTCTTGATTCAAAAACGTTTTCAAAGACCATCAAGCAGGCTATCAGTGCGCTGCATTAGTAAAGATTGTTTAGATATTTTTATTCAGTGNGAATTGAAATTACGGTTCGCAGTTCGTTTCATGGAGGAGAGGTAAGTTGGCTAGGGTAAAGGGCGGAACTACTACACGACGGCGACATAAGGCTGTATTAAAGGCCACACGTGGGCATAGAGCATCACGCAATCGAAGGTATCGCGTCGCTCGTGAATCTCTAACTCATGCACAGGCATATTCAACCGCTCATCGTCGTCTTAAAAAGCGTACTAATCGATCTCTTCAGATAATTAGGATTAATGCGGCAGCGCGAGCGAACGGAATCAACTATGCTAGCTTGATTCATGGCATGGCACTCGCGGGAATTCAGTTAGACCGTAANTCTCTNGCGGAACTGGCAATTAGAGAACCTGAAGGGTTTACCGAGGTCGTGAAGGCCGCTCAATCTGCANTATAGATTAACCTTTCCGTGTCCTTTTCAATACTCAGGGCAACCTAATGGGTTGGTGGCTTGAGTTGTTCATTAGTAACCGCCTTATTCGTTAAATGGGCGTCGAAGAATTTTATTACGTTTTGGACATACGTTTNTGGCTGGGCTCTGAATGCTTCCATATGCCCTGCACCTGGGACGATCCAAACTGTTTCTTTACCGTTCTCAATTTCATCGAAGCTGGCTCCGATTGCTCTTCCAAGTCGCCGGGCGTGATCNACAGAAATTAAAAGATCATCTTCTCCATGAATGATTAGAACNGGTGTATCAGATTGGGCTATCGATCGTGCGGGAGAGATTTCTGATATATCGATGCCATACATGGCTTTTGCCATGAATGTTATTCCTGGAAAACACAAAATAAGNGGTCGTTTAAACCCTGACATTGAGCTTTTGAGNATTAACGAATAATCAGCGAAAGANCTGTCTGAAACCACAGCGCTAAAATTACCTGGATTTGAACCCGCCATCAGGGCGACAGCNCCACCTAGNGCAAACCCTAANACCCCAATTCTGTTTCGATCTGATCCTTTGCTCACAAGGTAATCGGATGCGCCTTGAAGATCNAACCTTTCATAGTATCCGGCNGATGCTTTGNGTGACGGAGAATTTCCTCTGGCACGCATATCGAACATCAACACCCCAAATCCATGCTTCACTAGGGCAAGGGCAATATCGAGCATGCCGGTTTTCNGGTCACTGCGGCTTGCGTTGTTCCCTTGAACCATCACGATCCAAGGGTTGTCTTTTATCTGTGCATTTTTAGANTTCGAATGGGGTTTAGGCGGNATGATCCAGCCAGAAAGTTTCGATNCACCACCACGACTGGTGAACGTTACATCTTGATAGACAAGCCCTACTGATTCCGGTGTGTCCTCTGGTTTAAGTCGGGATGTTCGCGTCAGTCCAGACGCCATTGCGGAAGAGGCACCGACATAACTACCGGCAATTACTCCGATAATCGTCAAAGTTGTTTTCAAGAGTCCCATGTCAAGATTCTAACTTGGAAGCACCGTGTGGGTGAATAATGTTATTCCAACANAGAATCGATCATTATCAGTAAGAAAAACAACGCCAAATANAGTAGNGAGTATTTGTAAAGTTTTGTTGCTGCTGGACGATCTGGGCCCTTCATTAGTCGATATGCGTACCAAATCAGAATGCAGTTCAATGATCCAGATCCAACCGTGTATATCCAACCTAAAGGCTGCGACACAAACCCGAACAGGATGGTTAATACAGAGAGTACAGCCGTATATAGGAGTATCTGTTTAGTCGTGTGTTTGACGCCCATAACCACGGGCAGCATCGGGATATTTGCGCGAGCGTAGTCGTCTTTGATCATGATGGCTAGCGCCCAGAAATGTGGAGGGGTCCAGAAAAATATNATTACAAACAGATACCAAGCTGAAAGATCGATAGTGCCTGCTGANGCTGCGTAACCCACAAGTGGAGGAANAGCTCCGGCAGCTCCCCCGATTACGATGTTTTGGGTTGTNGTGCGTTTGAGTATNACCGTATACAAACCGAAGTAGAGCACCGTTCCAACGATTGCTAGAGCGGCGGCCAATATGTTGGTCATCAGTGCAAGTATTACAAATGATCCCACGTTGAGAGCGATGCCGAAAANTATCGCTGTATTGAAAGATATTCGNCCTTCAGCGACAGGACGGTTTTTGGTCCGTCCCATTTTTTGATCGAGTTCGCTTTCGTAAGCCATATTCAAAGAAGCGGCTCCACCAGATGCTAGTGNTCCTCCGATTAGCACCGCTACTATTATTTTGAAGCTAGGCATTGATTGAGCGCCGAGAAATGCTCCTGCAATCGCCGATACAAGAAGTAACGACATGACCCTGGGCTTTGTGAGGGCCAAAAAATCCCCTAACAACGGGAGTAAGTGTCTCCGATTGACTGTTTCATTAGTTGTCATTGTTGAATCTTAACTGGTCGATACCGANTGGGTGGAGTTTGTTCGGACGGAATCGTGATNGTGCCTAGAAACTGGACGCAGGATTAATGCTACGAGTAGAACCATATCGATCCAGACTACCGTAGCCAGACTCANATGACCCGCGCGAGCCCAAACAGAAAATGTAGTCCACGGGTTAGCGGCTCCCATNAGCATCTGTACGAAGATAAGAATAGCTGANCCNAATGCTGCTGCACGTAGGGTCTTNGAGATGTTTGGAAGGCGCCACACGCGGTGTCCTGCNAAAAGAACTGCTATTACAGATACTANGGATAAAAACCTATGGGACATGTGAATCCATGCAAGGCCTGAACTAGGGATGATGTCAGTTCCACACAGCGGCCAGGATGTACATACAGCTCCAGCCTCTTTCCACACAGCAAATGATCCAGAAAGCAGAGCAACCAGAGATAAAATCGCTGCAGCAGCGGCGATGTTTAGCGCACTCCTGTGTTCGTTACTGACTCTGCCCCAGATCCAGCGTGAACTTGCGCCAACGGATCCATTTCTTGAGTGTGAAGCGGCTACCAAAGCTAANACGCCTAAGCAGACTACGATTTCAGCTAGAAATAGATGCGTAGTACGGATTGCTGGGTCTAGGTCGTTAAGCACGACTAAACCACCTAACATTCCAACAACGGCGATTAGACCAAGTTCTGCACTTGCAAGCCATGCTNCGACTAAATCTGATCGATGGCGGAGCCANAGTCTTATAACTGCAGCTATGATCGTGATNCCTAGNAATGATCCANTTGAGCGGTGGCTGTATTCCAGCAAGACATTATGNGGGCGTGGTATNNCNGAAGGTGACCCGGTCCATAGTTCATCGATTGTTTGTTGATCGAGTGGTGGTATCCATTGTCCATAGCAAGTGGGCCAATCTGGGCACCCATCTCCTGAACCCGTGACTCGAACGACTCCGCCAACTGTTATTTGAAGCATGGCGCCCAAGACAGCTAATGAAAGTAGTACCAGTAGAAGCTTGTCTTTTACGATTGGGAGCTTAGTTGCATTCGCATTTGACGAGCGTCCGTATGATTCCATTGTTATTTGGGTTCCAATATTGAAATATTGAGTTAGCTGAGGTTGCTCTTTTTAGCAGGTGGGATTTTGATTGAAAAACCCCTTTATTATGATCGCGCAGAAGTGATAAATGTGGTCAGGAGTTTACGGTCTTTAATGACAAGACGACGGGACTTTTCCATGTCTATACAACTTACAGATACCGATATGCAATCAAGGTGGCGTTAACGACTACACGTTGGTCATACACCCGAGGCGGCCAACACGTCACAAGTGTAATTTGAGCATCGTTTGAGGTGGTGAGATGAAGATCTTCTTCATCCACTTGGCTGGTAGCTGTGACTCGGTAAATGAACTCTGCATCGCTGGTCTGAAGATAAATGTCTACAGGGTCTTCTTTGATCATATCGGTAACTTCTGGGAGATGCCTGAATATGTTGCCTTCGCCTGCTGCAAAGCTTTCAAGATGTGCGAAGAACCAACCCTTTCCTTGTTGACCAGGATCTGACGTTTCTGGGATATGGCCTACTGTATTGTCTGGTGTTTGGTAAGACCGCTCATTTCCTATGTCAACAATTCCCAGCTCAACCACTGTAGCGTCCACGTTAATAGAAGGAATCCTGATTCTAGTTGCTTTTGATCCGAGGTTGAAATGTTGAAAAAGATCGGTGGATAAAATTGGAGCGAACTCGTCTGAAATAGTGGGACCACCGTATGGATCTGAACCTGCCCACTCGGGTTGAGACCAGTACTTAGGATTTAATAACGCCCCAGGATAAAGAGCGGCGAATCGATTCGTGTTAGCTGTTTGTTGAGTTAGAGGGATCGGGGCTTTGCTTTCCGACGGGGTTCGCGCAACAACTGAAATTGATCTGCCTAGGTGGCTGTCAAGGGATTTTTTCGGAATACTATAGGTAAATTTGTTCGCGTCTGATCCCGAGCGCATTATGGAGTAGAAATACAAACTCGATGCAACGATAAGCGTTACACCCAATAGCGCTATTGCATATGCAGAGATCGCTAACGGTGAAAACCTTGAAGGTTTATCAGTGGCTGTTATTGGTGTTTTAGCCATCTCTATCCCGAATTATGCAATTCAACGTTTAGTGTGAATTGCATGGACAAATACTAACGTACTCTAGCGCCTTTATGGATATCTTCACCTAGATGTATCTCGCCGTTTCGTATTTTCAAATTGAACTCACACTCTGGATTGGTGCAGACCCACGCCTTATAGTGAACAGGGGCTCCTTGGGCGCCGAAATCAGACAAAGGCACCAGACACCCTACGTTACATGCCATACATTCCGGCCAGTTATTTGAATCCAAGTTCTTTACGCTCCTATTGTGACCCATTTGAAAAAGGGAAGTTCAATTTTTCGTTTGGCATGCTTTAGGTTTTCTGGTTGAATGCCGTTGTTGCCAGACGCTTTTATGCTTGACCATGGAGAATATTACTATCCGTGGGTAAGGAAAAACACCGACTTCGGCGTTACATTGAAGATATTGAGATGATTATTCTAGGAATAGAAACAAGTTGTGATGAGACCTCCGTTGGTGTGGTGGACGGGGATGGCTTTGTGTTATCCAACGTGGTTGCTACACAGGTCGATGTTCACTCCCGATACGGCGGGATCGTTCCAGAAGTGGCGTCGCGTCAGCATGTTTTGGATATGCGCCCTGTCTGCGAACGGGCGATTTTGGAATCTGGGATTGATTGGAGCGATATTGATGCAGTGGGAGTTACGTATGGTCCCGGACTTGCAGGGTCTTTAATCACGGGATTGAATTTTTCCAAAGCCCTTTCATCTGCGATTAGTGTCCCGTTGGTCGGAGTTAATCACTTGGAAGGCCATGTGTATGGAGCTTGGATCAGAACTGAAGAAAACGATCCAAAACCCTTCCAAGAGCATGTCGGTGACAAGTTAATTATGTGCCTTATTGTTTCTGGCGGACATACCGAAATTGTTCTCTTAGAGGATCATGGCAAGTTCAGATTATTAGGTGAAACTAGAGACGATGCAGCGGGTGAAGCATTTGATAAGGCTGCGCGTGTATTGGGTCTCCGTTATCCTGGCGGCCCCGAAATACAGCGTGTAGCTCAAGGTGCACCGACGATTGAGCCATTACCAAGAGCCTGGATGAAAGGTACAGATGATTTTTCATTTAGCGGGCTTAAAACAGCGACCTTAAATCGTGCTCGTTCGTTAGGAATATACCCACCGGATAACTCCGTCAAAGAAATCGATGAGACGATCATTGCTGGTTTAGCAAAGGTATTTCAGGATTCGGTTGTGGATGTGCTGGTAACCAAAACAGTGGAGGCAGCCTTACGAGAAAACTGTGCTGGCATTGTGTTAGTAGGTGGCGTGGCGGCTAACCAAGCTTTGCGCGAAACTCTCGTAAAGAAATCACCACTTCCTGTTGGTATACCACCTTTAGAATTTTGCACTGACAACGGTGCAATGATTGCCATGAGTGGCCTTGTTAACTATCGTCATGGTCGGCGTGATCAATGGGATTTGGATGTGATTCCGAACCTGAGGATTGAAAACACCACATTTTCTTAGACTGATTGTTTCAGTTGATGCATGTGAATGCTTTGCTTGGCAAGACCTACCAGTTAAAGTCAATTGGATGGGTAGTTACGAAAAGGGGATCCAATCCGTCTGGGTACTAGGCGTCGCTTTGTGTCCTCAACTTCTTGAGCGAACTTTACAGCTTCCGATAGCTTACTTCCTACCTCACCGGTAATTTTTCCTGCAGTGGTCTTGAATTCAATATGAACTCCGACCGGACGAACCCAATAATCTGCCACCAATATCAATGAAATTAATGCCACAACCAACGATGCAATGATGCCAGCGACGGAATCCAGGGTGACTTGCCATACGCCGATTGCACTGAATAATCCTATGATGCCCCATGCAGCACTTCTGCGAGCTCGTGGGCGTCTAAAGATTTGGATTGACGAAATATCTTGGATCTGAGTCGAAGAATATACAGTGCTTGACCGTGATTCACGGGTATATATGATCCTATTGTGAGTGAGTTGAAACCCTCCATCGTTATTTGATCTAAGTTTAGAAATAATCCGCTCGCCTGGTAGTAGCTGATCATTTTCATGTGAAAAGATGTTGGATATCTGCGTATTACCGGTGCGAGATATTTGATCGCTTTCCGGGGTCGTATCGTTGCCCATGCATGTAATCCTATATTAGGTCAGGAATATGTTGGGTTTTTAAATTCTCCACGACGTCTGAAAGCAAGTTATTTTGGGTCTTGTATACGGTTGGTGGGGATTAACTACTATCCACTAATCAATTTTGTCATTCTTATGAGCGGCCACGAAGGAGCGCGCTTCTCCTAACATCAACTCAGCGATACCGATCCCCGTTGTTAGATCGCCACCGGCAGTCTTACCTGCAGCTCGTGCTCGTGTCTCGACATCGAGTGTGGCTGCAATGCGATCAGGGTGATTGGGCTCACCAGGGTGACCAAGTGATTGAGCGAAATCGTGTGGCCCACCTGTTACACCAGTAAGGCCAGGGACCGCCAGGATATCGTCAAGGTTATCCCATGCCTTTTTGTCTTCTATTTGTGCAACTACTAGCATATTTTCGTTCGACCATTTGGCGAATCCGAGCTTGCCTCCGTACTTCTCATCGAGAACTGTCTGATCATTGAATTCTGTACCTCTGCCCCCGCCCCACGATCGTTTGCCTTCGACTGGAAAGAGACATGCATCCGCCAGCGCCTGGGCCTCTTCACCGGAGTTAATGTGAGGACCGGTAACTCCCTGAATCCCACGATCGAGATACAGATTGATCTGGTAAGCGGCATTGTCTGGAACTCGTGCGATGACAGACATGCCGTAGCCGTTCGCTGTACGACATATATTGTCGATCGCTTCTTCTGGGAAGCCACCATGTTCACCATCTATGCTGATAGCGTCGAAACCGACGTGCGCCGCCATTTCGATCATGTACAACGCAGGATGTGCAAGTGCGAAAACTGCAGCCTTTCGGCCCTCTTTATTAGCTTCAATGATTGTGTTGTTGATCATCACTAAGTTCTCCTCACGATGACGTTATTTTTATTTTTGATGTGTGCAATCTAAGTCAAACAGTTATTTTTCTAATTTTGTCGTTCTGAAATACTTAATCTCCCGTTGACTTACGATTTGTGCTTTCCAGACGATTTATACAGTGAATAACGTGTTGGTAAGTCATTAGATTCCTCTTATGGTGCCTCCTGCTGAGGTCACGTTTGTTAGCGGCGGGTGCGCGGCGATT
>PBRL01000037.1 GCA_002725925.1 Chloroflexota bacterium | reverse complement strand
CCACAAAGTACAAGTTAAACTTTACATTTTCACTATGAATTTTCTCCACAAGACCATATTGATTAGTTGCGAGAAAGCCCTTATTACGGGCATAATGGGCCTTCTCGCCATCAGTACATCGTCCTGATGTTGTTGGATGGTCACCCGATACCGGGTTTTCTTGCTGTTATTCCAGTGTTACCAGCTTGAATATTCTGAATAAACACTTGAAAGGAGAGGGCTCTTGCATCCATTTGCATACGTTACCCCAAACACGGTTGAAGAAGCCGTGGCCGTGCTTAACGAACATGGTGATCGAGCGCGTCCACTTGCAGGTGGAACCGACTTATTAGTAAAAGCTCGTGCCAACGCCTGGGAATTAGACGCTGTGGTCGACATCAAGAACATTCCCGAACTTATGAATCTTACGATCGGAAAAAACGGACTGAGCATTGGTGCGGGCGTGCCATGCTACCAGGTCTATGAAAACAGCGAAATCGCTGATGAATACCCAGGAATAGTTGATGGAGCATCCATCATCGGTGGGATCCAAATCCAATCTCGTGCGGGCTTGGGTGGAAACCTTTGCAACGCAGCTCCATCCGGTGATGGAATTCCTGCGCTAATTGTGCACAGCGCGGTGGCCCGAATCGCAGGTTCTGGCGGAACTCGTGAAGTTCCAGTTGAAGAATTCTGCACAGGACCAAGCCGTACGGTGCTTAAGCCCGGTGAACTTCTCATTAGTATCGAGGTTCCAAAACCCGCACCGAATTCCGGGGCAGCTTACGCACGCTTTATCCCTCGCAATGAGATGGACATAGCGGTAGCTGGAGTCGGAGTCTATGTTGAATTAGATGACTCGGGCAATAACTTCGAAAGTGCCAGGATCGCACTATCGTCAGTCGGTCCGACACCCATATTGGCAACAGAGGCTGGTGACAGCCTGGCCGGCAAGCCGGTCGATGACAAGACAATTGATACCGCTGCCAATCTCGCAAGAGATGCCGCCAGTCCGATCACCGACATGCGTGGAACAATCAACCAGCGAAAACAACTGATAAAAGTACTCTCAGGCCGAGTGATCAATCAGGCTGTTGAGCGGGCAAGAGGCTAAAAAAACACATGACTAAATCATCCCCTAATAAGATTCACGTCACAACGACAATCAACGATCAAGAACACGAATTACTCGTGCCGCCGTACATGAGCCTACTCGATACACTCCGTGAGCTAATCGGGCTTACAGGAACCAAAGAAGGCTGCCTGGATGGAAATTGTGGCGCCTGCACAGTCAGCTTAGACGGTCGGATTGTAGACTCTTGTCTCGTGCTCGGGCCAGAGGTTGACGGAAAGACCGTTGACACCGTCGAGGGTATGGCGACAATCGAAGGACTCCACCCTCTGCAACAAACTTTCCTTGAAGAAGCAGCGCTGCAATGCGGCATATGCACTCCAGGATTCTTGATAGCCGCGAAAGGTTTATTAGACAACGAGCCATCACCGAGTGAGCATCGAATTCGACACTGGCTTGCTGGCAACCTGTGTCGCTGCACCGGCTACGACAAAATTGTGCGAGCAGTGCAGAAAGCAAGTAACTGAAACGTAATTTTAGGCGCCTGTCGGTAAATCTTGACATGCACCCCACCTACTACATGGGATGATCTGGAGAGAAACAATGGTCGAAACATTTAAGCCAAAAACTGACTACAAAGTGGTTGGTACACGCCCAATTCGACACGATGGTTACGACAAGGTAACCGGACGGGCGATATACGGCGCGGACATGAAACTTCCGGGATTGATCTGGGCGGTCTGCGTGCGGAGCCCGCACGCCCACGCCAATATAAAATCTATCGATACATCCGCAGCTGAGGCAGCGGATGGCGTATTTGCAGTCATCACAGGTGCCGATATGCCGGAAGCACCAAGCAAACTAGTCGACTTAGGTGAAGGCGCTATCAACTTCAAATGGGCCTCAAACAAGTTGATGGCGGACGATAAGGTCCTGTACAAGGGTCACCCCGTCGCAGCAGTAGCGGCAACCGATAGATATGCAGCTGAGGAAGCCGCGAGAATGGTTGTTGTGGAATATGAAGTACTCCCTTCAATCACAAATGTTGTAGACGCGCTTACAGAAGATGCTCCTATTCTCCTGGAAGACTTGGTTGGGGACGATCTGGGTGAAGATGTCACCAACACCAATATGGCAACGCACACAAGAGATGAATTCGGTGATGTCGAAGGTGCCATGAACTCTGCCGCTCACACCATTGAACGTGAATACAACATGCAGATGGTCCATCAAGGCTATATAGAACCACATAACGCCACCGCTATCTGGGACGAAGAAGATCGAATTAAGGTCTGGACAAGTACCCAAGGTGCATTCCCTGCACGAACTCAAATTGCAGGAATCCTTCAGGTTGATGTTTCCACTGTAAAGGTGACACCACTGGAAATCGGAGGAGGATTTGGAGGCAAGATCCCCGTCTANNTNGAACCGNTTGCGGCTCTNCTCTCAAAGAAGTCCNGNCGCCCGGTCAAAATGGTTATGGAACGNACCGCCGTNTTCGAAACCACAGGCCCAACACCCGGNGCAAGAATGATCATAAANCTTGGCGCCGATTCAAATGGAAANCTAATCGCCGCGACAGCAGACATCTGGTTTGAAGCAGGGGCGAACCCNGGCGCATTCATAGGACCCGCAGCGATGTGTNTATACGCNCCNTATGAGATCCCAAACACNCGAATCGACGGNTGGGANGTTTTNGTNAACAAGCCAAAGGTCGCNCCGTACCGNGCNCCTGGATCACCNCANGTGGCATTCGCCATGGAGACAGCAGTCGANGANCTGTGTGANCAGGCCGGTTGGGACTCNATGCAGTTCCGNATCGANAANGCATCCAAAGANGGCACNCGNCGCGGTGACGGAGTGCTTTTNTCAAAGATAGGTATGCAGGAAGTTCTTGAAGCAGCCACAGNATGCGACCACTGGAANTCACNAATTGGTNAGGCTCCNGAAGGCAAGAAACGCGGACGAGGNATAGCAANCGGCTACTGGTTCAATATTGGTCTAAAGTCNTCNGCAAACCTNTCNCTCAACAGCGANGGCACNGTGCAACTNACTGAAGGATCGACCGATATNGGTGGATCACGAACATCAATGGCCATGCACGTTGCNGANGTACTNGGTATNNNCGCNCATGATGTTAGGCCAACTGTCGGNGANACNGAATCAGTCGGCTATACAGATGTGACCGGTGGGTCACGNACAACNTATGCCACTGGCTACGCTTGCTGGATTGCTGCAAACAACCTTGTTGAAGAACTCAAGAANCGNGTTGCANTCCTATGGGANATCGAAGAAAACGACGTNGATTTCANCNATGGAGTCTTCAGCTCTAAGTCCGAATTAAAAAAGACNATTGGCTTGAANGAACTNGCNGGCAAAATGGNCGATCTTGGTGGTCCAGCGAATTCCACNGGAAGCGTNGACTTAGAATCTGCAGGTGATGGNTTCGGGATGCANATAGCAGATGTAGAAATTGACATAAANACAGGTAANACCGANNTCATACGCTATACCACCATTCAAGATGTTGGNACCGCAATTCACCCTTCATATGTCGAAGGACAGATGCAAGGTGGAGCGGTTCAAGGAATNGGATGGGCACTNAACGAAGAATACTTCATGACANATGANGGCTCGATGGCAAACTCAANCTTCCTNGACTACCGCATGCCAACNANNCTTGATCTNCCAAAGATNGAGACGGTAATGGTTGAAGTACCCAANCCGTTACACCCATANGGGGTTCGTGGNGTAGGNGAGACTCCGATTTGCCCTCCAATACCCGCTATTGCCAACGCCATAAAGNACGCCATCGGCGTAAGGCTGTACAACACACCAATGAATGCAGGAAGCATCCTGGATGCACTTAAATAAGGAAAANCNTTAAACNCAGATAACCAANGANTGGGCCGGAATTNTNTNAAAGCTTTCCGGCCCACTTGNTTAGCGATATCTTTGAACTAAACTAACACTCGANGGCCCAATNACGGANNCGGACAAGGAAATCGAATGGTNNNAACCTANGAGACNAAAACCAANTACAANGTAGTTGGAAAGACGCCTATCAGACACGATGGCTTGGACAAAGTCACAGGTAGAGCCATTTACGGCGGTGATGTGAAAGTTCCCGGCCTTATATGGGGNGATGTTCTACGCAGCCCACATGTACATGCCCGCATCAAGAGAATCGATACCTCAGCAGCGGAAGCTATGGANGGCGTCTTCGCCGTTCTCACCAACAGTGACTTCCCAACCGCAGATGAAAGAGAAGTTTCCGCGGGCGAAGACACCGTAAATCTTAAACGTGATCAAGCCAACATCATGGCAGCGAACAAAGTCCACTANAAAGGNCACGTAGTCGCGGCAGTAGCTGCAGTCGATCGCAACACTGCGGAGGAAGCCGTCAACAAAATAACGGTGGAATACGAAGTACTCCATCCAATATCAAACGTTGAAACAGCCATGGCAGATGGCGCCCCGATTATTCTCGAGGATCTAATCGGAGACCATATAGGCGAACAGGTCGCCAATACCAATATCGCAAAAATATTCAGACACGAGTTCAGCGATGTCGAAGATGCATTCAGCAAATCAGACCTTGTAATCGAACGCACCGTCGAGATGTCAATGGTGCACCAAGGCTACATAGAACCGCACAATGCCACGGCCATCTGGGCAGAAGACGGCAACCTTACGGTTTGGTCAAGCACACAGGGTTCATTTGGTGTCCGGGCACAGACTGCAGGACTACTCGGAATCCCAGAATCCAAGGTGAAGGTAAATTATGTTGAAATCGGTGGTGGATTTGGAGGAAAGACAAAGGTCTACTTCACGCCTATAGCCGCGCTCCTATCACGAAAATCAGGCGGACGACCCGTTAAATTTGTTATGGACCGATCTTCTGTATTCGAAGCTTCAGGTCCGGCGCCTGGCGGGAAGATTCGAATGAAGATCGGTGTCAACAAAAACGGCAAGATCACTGCGGCCGACACCGACCTGATGCTGGAATCAGGCGGATATCCGGGATCAGCAGTCGGGGCAGCTGGACTATGTGTTTTCGCTTGCTACGACATACCTGCATCGAGGATTACCGGATATGACATCCTTGTAAACAAGCCAAAATCTGCAGCTTACCGGGCACCTGGATCTCCACAGGCATCTTTCGCAATTGAGACTGTGATAGATGAAATTTGCGACGAGCTAGGACTCGACAAGATTCAATTCCGACTCGACAACGCAGCCCATGAAGGTACACGTCGCGGTGACGGTGTTCAGTTAAATCGAGTAGGCCTCGAGGAATGTCTTGTGGCAGCCAAAGAATCTGACCATTGGAACTCTCCTCTGGGCGATACACCAGCAGGAAAAGCACGCGGGCGAGGTATAGCGTCGGCTTACTGGATGAATGGTGGCGGCAAGTCCACTTGTGATTTGATGCTGCAGGACGATGGAACAGTCATGATGAACGAAGGTTCCGCAGACATTGGCGGCACTAGAACTTCTATCGCTATGCAGGCTGCAGAAGTTCTAGGAATTCCGGTTGAGGACTTCCATCCCAGCATTCCTGACACCGACTCAATCGGCTTCACAGGAGTAACAGGCGGGTCACGAACAACCTACACAACCGGACTCGCTGCCTACAATGCAGCCCAAAAGTTAGTAGCTGAATTAAAAGAACGCGTTGCCGAGCTTTGGGAGACTGAAACCGACAAGGTTGATTTCTCCGACGGCGTATTCAACGCAAACGGCGACTCAATTGGCATTCAAGAACTCGCGGGCAAGCTGGACCCGACTGGTGGACCAGCCACATCTACCGCATCTGTCAACTTAGCAGAGGCTGGCAACGCTTACGGTGTCCACATCTGCGATCTTGAAGTTGATCTCGCTACAGGAAAAACAGACGTTATCCGTTACACAGCCGTCCAAGACGTCGGTAAGGCAGTGCATCCACAATATGCAGAAGGACAAATCCAAGGTGGAGTTGTCCAAGGTCTAGGCTGGGCTCTAAACGAGGAATACTTCATCACAGACGACGGTTCCATGGCCAATAAATCGTTCCTGGACTATCGCATGCCTACTTCTCTGGACATGCCAATGATCGACACCATAATGGTTGAAGTTCCTAACCCTCTGCATCCGTACGGCGTACGTGGAGTCGGGGAAGTTCCAATTTGTCCGCCGCTCTCCGCAGCCACTCAAGCAATCAAACAAGCAACAGGTAAGACTTATTACGAACTTCCGGTAAAGCCAGGTCGTATCATTGAGGCAACAAACGGGGACTAAGGATTATTAAGATCTATATGAAGGGCGGGTAAAAGATGACAACTGTCTTCCTCCCTTATGCTCTGCGCAAATATGCAGACGGTGCAGAGCAGGTGGAAATTACAGCGCGCACCCTTGGAGAGCTAATAGAAAATCTCGAAACCACTTACCCGGGCGTAAAACGCCACCTAGTTGTAGATGGTGCACTCAAGCCAGGCCTGTCGGTGATAATTGGCCACACGGCGACACGACGGGGTCTTCTTCACAAACTTGAAGGGGATGAAGAAGTTCACTTTATAGCCGCTATATCCGGCGGTTAAAGTCAATTAAGCTATTGTTACGCAGCATTGACAGTGATTACTACATCCCATTCCTTTACAGGGCTGAAAATTACAAAGTAGGGACTCTCTGAAATGACGATCTCCGAAGCTTCCACAAAGACTGCTTCCAATAACGTTGAATTCCANAATGGTACGTTGCTGGATGCACACTGCAAACAGAAGATCGCCAATGGCATATCAGTCTTGCTTTCAGCGATCGGTGATGGTGTGGATAGAGAAGGAACAGCAAAAACTCCCACACGTGTCGCAAACATGTACGACGATCTGCTCTCGGGATATTCAGTCGACACCGCCGAACTTCTGAATGGCGCAATGTTCGAAGTCGAATATGATGAGATGGTCGTATTAAAAGACATCGATTTCTACTCGCTCTGCGAACATCACTTGCTTCCGTTCTACGGGAAGGTCCACGTAGGTTACCTTCCCGACCAAAAAATTGTCGGACTATCTAAAATTCCCAGGTTAGTTGAAATGTTTGCTCGCCGGTTACAGGTCCAAGAACGCATGACCCAGCAAATTGCTGTGGTCATGGACGAATTAATCGAGCCAATTGGAGTTGGAGTGGTAGTCGAAGCGCAACATCTGTGCGCGGCAATGCGAGGGGTAAAAAAACCTAACACTGTCATGACCACCAGCGCTGTACGCGGTCTTTTCAAGCGCAATTCAATAACACGCAACGAATTCATGGGACACGTCCGTCATTCGCAATCCAGTTAATCGATAGAACAAATGGATCCAACCGCAAAAGTATCGTTAGTGACCGGGGCAGGAAGACGTATCGGACGCGCCCTGGCTCTAGCCCTTGGCGACACGGGTTGCCGCGTGGCGGTCCACTACAATCGTTCGGAGCTGGATGCCAACGAAACTGCCTCCCTGATAAAAGCTATGGGTAAGGAAGCCATCACCGTCAAGGCTGATCTTGAAGACCCAACACAGGTTGAAGCCCTTGCTGCGCATGTAAACGAGCAACTTGGCCCAATCGAAATCATGGTTAACAATGCATCTGTATTTGACAAAGCAGGGTTAAAAGAAGTTTCCGCCGAAGAATTAGACCGCCATTTCGCAATAAACGTAAGGGCGCCTTTTCTATTAGCAAAGTCCATGAATGAACAACTTGCAACCGGTTCCCCAGGAAAAATAATAAATCTCAACGATTGGCGTAAAGCCCGTCCGACTCGATTCGCATACGGAGTTACAAAATCCGCTCTATCAGGACTTACACGTACATTGGCACTTTCAATGGCTCCCAATGTTCAGGTAAATGAAATTGCGTTAGGTGCGATATTACCGCCCTCAGATATCCCCATCGATCGCCCCCGTGACGAGATCACCATAAAGTTGGGGCCAGCTGATCGGATGGGATCTCTGAACGAAGTGGCCGACGCGATGATGATGTTAATCAAAAACGATTTCATCACCGGAGAAACAATCAACGTCGATGGTGGGCGCCATATATATTGAGTCCAAGTTAGCACCCATATCTAATCTGAACTATTTCCTCATGCCAACAAACAATCACAAGCATCTCGACACAGTGAGAATAGAACGGCTTGAACTCAATTGCATCATCGGAATTAACCCGTGGGAGCGACTAACCAAGCAACGAATCACTGTAGATATAGAAATCGACACCGACCTTTCTGCCGCAGGTAAGTCGGATTCTATTGAAGACACTATCAACTACCGCACGATAGCTAAAACCGTAACAACCGAAGTTGAAAAATCGCACTATGGGCTTGTTGAGTCCCTCGGGGCGAAGATAGCGGACATTTGCCTCAAGGATGATCGTGCCTTTTCGGTTAAGGTAACGGTACGCAAGCCGGGAGCGGTGAAAAAAGCCTCAGCAGTAGGCATAGTAATAAGAAGATATCGGTAGGTATAACCGACGCTAATGGAATAACGCATAGCGGAGAATATTCAAACTAAGGATCAATCGTCTGGTTCATCAGATGACTGCGGGTTTACGGAAGAGGATTTTACTCGACCGCGCAACGGAACCTCGCGTATGAACGCTGTCGCCACGACTGCAAGAGCCACGAAAATAAAACATAAAAAGAAAACGTCGCCTATCGCTCCTGCGAGCGACCCTCGTATGGCCCCAAGCACCTGTGTTCCAACCGCAATTCCTGATTCACCCGAAGCAGCAAATGTGTTTATAAGGTTGTCAGATGCCTCGGGGTTAAGTAGGGCATTTGGATTNCCAGTGATCTGATTAAGCAACTGAGNCGGAACGGCTTCGAGTGCCTCACTAGGAAGATTATCTTCCATACCATCTTTGAATCGGCGCACCATATATGAACCAAACACCGCAAGCCCAATAGAACCCCCGACAGAGCGAAAAAACTGAGCGGAAGATGTAGCAATGCCTAAATACTGCTGCGGTACTCCATTCTGTATAGCGATCGTATACAACGGAAAAGAGGTTCCAAGACCAAATCCCATGATTACCGCAGATGTGAGCGCATAACCATGAGTAATTTCTGCGGTTGTCCNGCTGAGCATAATNGCTCCNATGCCCATTANTGAAAGACCGAGAATACCTTGNATTCGATAATGACCNCCTGTCCGAGACAANANCTGCCCACTGATCGCAGCTCCGAACACAATTCCTAACATCATAGGAGTCAAGAAACTACCACTCGCCGTAGGTGACGCACCAAGAACTCCCTGAAACAACAGCGGCACAAAGAATATGGCGCCAAACATCGCAAAACCTGTCAACAAAATCACGAACAATGCAATTCCAACANCNCGGTTNTTAAAAACCGCCAAAGGCAGAATCGGGTCAGACACTCGGGTNTCATACAAAGCGAATATAACCGCCATAAAAGCACCAGACGCCAAAGAGCTCAGGACTATTGGGTCAGACCACGCATACTGATTTCCACCCCATGAAAGGCCAAGCAATNCCGGAACAATCGCCAGAACAATTAAAATAGCCCCCCCGATGTCAATTTTTCTTTTAGGACCCTCTCTCATTGCGTTCGGAAAAAATCGTATAAACAATAGAATAATNGGGATACCCAACGGAATATTTACAAGGAAGATCCATTCCCACGAAAACTGATCTGTAATAACTCCCCCGAGCGTCGGTCCCAATACCGAGGAAATGCCAAACATTGCAGCAATTATTCCCTGGTACTTAGCACGCTCTGNTGGNGGNAAAAGATCACCAATCGTGACAAACGATANNGCCATGATCATTCCACCNCCAAGCCCCTGAATTCCNCGAAAAANAATTAGGGCGTTCATGGTTTGCGAACTAGCAGCGAGCACCGATCCAATCAAAAATATCGATATGCCGCCCACAAACAGCCACTTACGGCCATAAACATCAGAAACAGCCCCGGTAATCAATACGACCGAGGTTGAAGCCACAATGTATGCACTTGAAACCCAAGTAACTCGATCGAATCCATCAAGATCTGCCATAATTCTAGGAATCGCCGTCGCAACGATCGTCTGGTCCAAAGAAGCCAGAAACATCGCGAACATAACGCCGATCAATGTCAGGCGTACCTGTCGCTCGGTTAGCCCAGGATTATTCCATTCGACCTGAAAAGAACCCGGATTAGTTTGGGTCAATACTGTTTACTCCATGAACTCAAAAAAGTTGAAGTAGATCTACGAAGATCCCTTCATGGTTGCAAATACCCGTTCTGGACTCATTGGCAAACTAGTCATGCGAACCCCGGTCGCATCATGAACGGCGTTTGCAATGGCTGCAGGCGGGGGGATAATCGGCGGCTCTCCAACCCCTCTGATTCCAAATGCTCCATCATCGGCAGGTGTCTCTAAAATCACGGTACCTATCATAGGTAGATCAAGGGCTGTAGGCATCCGATAATCAAGAAAAGAAGCATTCCGCATTAGACCCTGATCGTCATAAACGTATTCTTCCGAAAGCGCCCACCCAATACCTTGCACAGCACCACCCTGCATTTGGCTTTCAACCTGGGTCGGATTCACACATTTGCCTACATCCTGAAAGATTGTGAAGTCGGTTAGTTGAATCTTCCCTGTCTCAGGATCTACTTCTACGTCAGCAATAGACATGGCGTATCCATTTGCAGGGCGCATACCCGGATCATTCGATGCTGTAGCTACGATATTAGATCCGTTCTTTGTGACGGCTGCACCCGCGTCCTTGAACGACACCTTTGAATCTTGATTATCCCTGGCATAAAAGTAGCCACCTTCATATTCAACGAATTCGGCATCAATTCCAAACCTGACAGCCATCTTCTCTTTCATTTGTCCGATAACTGCGGACCCTGCCTTGAACACAGCTTGACTGAGAGTTCGCGTTATTCGAGAACCTGCAGCATTACCTGTGTAAGGAATACCTTCGGTATCTGCAGTGTGTACATTCACTTCATCGGGTTCAATACCAAGGGTTTCAGCCGCTACCTGAGCGGTTCCGGTACGGATACCGTGTAGATCAACAGCACCAATAGAAACATCAACTCTGCCATCGTGGTTAACCATTACTCTCGCACTTGAAATTTCGATTCCNCAAGGCCACCACCCAATTCCGACACCTCTACCTACGGGCCAGCCATTTTCACTTTGTTTTANCGGTCGATTGTATTCATCNGANTTTTTTACTTGCTCTAGCATTTCAACAATGCCNATACGGGTATATTCCTCATCGTCAACATTTGAATCGCCAGTCTTAGAAGCATTNTTAATACGNAAGTCCATGGGGTCATATCCGATTGCAGAGGCAAGTTCGTCGAGTGTTGATTCCCCACAGAATGTCGCCACGGTCGCNCCCGGTGCACGGTACGCTGCCACNCGNGGAGCATTAGTGACCACATCATATGCATCAACCTTGGAATGCTCGGGTTGGTAACAGGCNAATATTGTCTGCATTCCCCTAAGGACCGGTGANCCCGGAAAGCCTCCAGCACCGAATACAAGNCGGGATTGAGCTGCTTTCAGTATGCCATCCTTAGTNGCNCCCATTTTNACCGTTACAACTGCACCAGATGCCGGTCCTGTGGCCTTGAGCACCTCCTCACGATTGAGCACGATCTTTACCGGCTTACCTGACTTCCGAGATAAAATCGCCGCCACAGGAGTCACCCGGGGAGTGTTTTTNGCACCAAAGGCACCACCCACTTCAAGTGGAATCACTTTAATNTTGCTCACATCNANACCAAGAAGGTTCGACATGTTTTGCCTGAGCGGNAAAGAACCTTGGGAGTTGGCCCACACNTCCATCCGACCATCAGCGTGCCAATGAACTGTTTCCGCCTCTGGCTCGATATAGCCTTGGTGCACCAAAGCCGTCTTATAAGTACGTTCTATGACCACGTCTGATTCGGCGAAACCCTGCTCAACGTCACCTTTTCCGCCTTCCATATGACCCGCTATGTTGCTTGGTTGGTCAGCTGAACCGGACAAAGATGTTGCGATAAGACCCTCATGAAGTAAGGGTGCTTCTGGTGACATTGCCTCAATCGGGTCTGTTACGGCGGGAAGAACATCGTATTCAACTTTCACACGTTTCGCCGCTTCTTCGGCAATGTGAATATCCGTGGCAGCAACTGCCGCAACNGGATGACCCTCAAANAANGCTTTTCGACGACCCATAATCAGGTTGGCAAGAAATTGAATCCCAATTTCAACCTCACCAGTATCGACATCCCCTGAGACCTCAGATGGGAAATCAGCAGCTGTACAAACAGTTTCCACCCCAGGCATTGCCTCAGCTTCCGATGTGTCAATTGACAAAATACGAGCGTGAGCATGAGGGCTACGAACAATCTTTGCGAATAAGGAACNTGGCGCCGTAAAATCAGCTCCGAAAACTGCCCGCCCAGTTACCTTCTCATCTCCATCAACTTTTCGATATCGTTTACCGAACTGATTGAAGTTTAGACCGTCCGCAGAAACCCTAGTTTCAATCATNACAAAAAGACCCACCNGACATANTTATTGGTTGAAAATCACTATCTTGACCTACTAATATTAAAGTGGCCGATGAACACGCCACTGTACCAGAGTAATCNCAACTCGATGCTTAGTTGTCAACTTCGTTCAGTGGNAATTATCCTAAGAGGCTGTTGGGATATANACGTAAACGTAAACTTGTAGTATTCGCCAAATACCCACAGTTGGCTAGAGTAAATACCGAACAGGCAAAGCCATCAAATACTTCCATGATGACAGGTTGTAGGTAATCAAGTGGACATCGTTAAAAGAGTTCATATAAGACTTACCTGAACTGGGTTGTAACAGTGATTAAATCGTCAAACATAAAACTCAATAGCGCATAAATGCTATCGGATATTAAATGACTGAACCTTCAGTAGTTTTGAATACGGAAGCAATCAAAAACGAGTTTGACCGTCAAATATCCGATGGTTTCCACTCCTCTGCAACTCTTGCAGTTTTCATAGACGGCAATCCCGTAGTCGATATCACGCGCGGAGCACTGCATGCAAAGCCGCTATTCAGGGTGTTCTCGGTCGGAAAACCATTAGCCGCTGCAATTTTATGGCGGTATAAGGACCGGGGACACTTCGATTGGGATACTCCCATTGCAGAATACTGGCCCGAGTTCGGAACACGGGGCAAATCTTCCATCACTATCGAGCAAGTCCTTGCACACTCAGCAGGACTATCCGACCATTCAAACATCCCTCCAGCAGACTATAACGACTGGGGCAGAATCATATCTCATATCGAAGACATGACACCCCAGACAGAGCCCGGCTCAGCGGTCAGCTACCACGCTCACACATTCGGGTGGATAGTTGGAGAATTTGCATCAAGAGTATCCGGTCTCTCGTTCGATGAGGTGTTCAAGAGAGAAGTCACCCTGCCGCTCGGCTTAAAAAGCACGGCATATACTCTCGAACCTGTTGAGTTTGGACGCGTAGTCCCTCTTGAAATAAGTAATGAGTGGGATGACAAAGAAATCGCAAATAACATGGATTTAATACTGAGAGCACAAGTATCAATGCCTGCGGGTTCAATGATTACAACGGCAAGTGATGTTGCAAAATTTTATGCTGCTATATCCGGCAAAGGGGTCATGAACGGTGTTCGGTGGTTACACGAAGAAGTTATATCAGAAGTAACTTCAGTAAAAGCAGAAGGCCTTGATGGAACGTCAGGTGCATACTCACGCGTCGGACTTGGTGTGAGATTGCCTTCTGATCCTCCTAATCAGTACGCCAGTTCAAACAATAGCGATACCGTTGGACACGGCGGGCTTGGAACATGTACAAGTTGGGCGAGCTTAACGAACAACATATCAGTTGCTTACGTAACGAACCGTTTTCAACCTGAAGCGAAAAACAATTATCGATTACATGAAATGTCAAAAACAATCAGAACTTCTATAAACACAGCCTACTCAAATGTGAAGATCTGAGACAAGCAGTTGGCGACACAAGAAGATAAAGAAACATTCCCTGGTAAAGAGTGGAAAGTTTCGGAGCCCGATGAAGTAGGCATGGATCGAACCAGGCTGGATAAAGCCAGGAAATTTCAAGTTGAACAGTCAGGAAACAGGCCTTTCCGAATATTGATCGCAAGACAAGGAAAAATTATTGCTGAATGGAATTTCGGTATCGACCCATCAAAGCGGGCCTCACAGGCATCAGCATCCAAATCAACTTTTTCATCCGTTCTTGGCATTGCAATTGAAGAAGGCGTAATTCGCTCAGAACATGACAGAGTTGCTGACTATTATCCTGAGATGCTCGAAGTAGCACCCGATCAAGGACCGAAAAGGGGACGTTACGCTTTTGCTGATAACGAAGAAATCACATTCAGGCAATTGATCGGAAATATCTCCGGTTACATGAAACCTGGTGAAGCTCCCGGACAAGTATTCAACTACCAGACTTTCGGCATGAACGTATTAACACACGCCGTAGCATCTGCGTACTCTTTGTATAAAACTGCCAATCCCCATCAAGGCGCAGGTTTTGGAACGCTTACCGAATGGAAAATACGAAANCCGATCGAAGGTTCATGGTCNTGGGTATATAAAAACTTTGAGATGCAACCCCAGGCCCGAATAGAGGTTTTCGGCTACACGACGGTCTATCAGATGACACCTCGTGACATGGCAAGAATGGGCTGGCTATGGCTAAATCGTGGTAATTGGAACAGTGTTCAAATAGTCCCGGCTGATTGGATAGACAAGGCAACCAAAGTATCAGATGAAATCATTGTCAACGAACCAGTGGAACGACACGTATATGGCCTCGGTTTCTGGTGCAACGATCAAAGTCAAGTCTGGCCAGACCTTCCAGCGGTTTCCTTCGCAGCAAGCGGGGCAGGCAACCAACACATATGGGTCTGCCCGTCTCTAGACTTGGTCGTGGTCCAATCACCAGGCACTTACCCATCCAGAGGCGTGTTCGACTCAAATGAACAGATTAGTGATCGCAAGGAGATGCAAGGTCTGCTGGGGAGAATCGCTGAATCTATCGCGTAATGGTGAATTGTTAGTCTGATGATATGGCGGCAAATAAGCTCTGACGAACTTGTAACTACTGGTAACCTTCTTAGCACTGATAGCAATTTCACTTGAGGATAGCCAATGAGTGACCGATTTTTCGCCCTTAGCATCGCGGGTGGAAGGGGCGAGCGCTTACGTCCATTGACGAACAATCGCCCAAAACCCATGGTTGAAATCAACGGCAAGCCAATAATTAGCTATCAGGTTGATTGGATGCGATCNCANGGAGTAACTGATGTGATATTCCTGTGTGGCTACAAGGGCGAGATGATTCAGAGCTACTTTGACAATGGAGCNAAACACGGCATAACGGCACACTACTCATTTGAGGACACACCACTGGGTCGTGGAGGTGCACTCAAACAAGGACTTTCGCTNGCACCAGATAATGCAACAAATGTACTCGTAGCCAATGGCGACATCATCACAAACCAGCCACTTGCTCCTATCNTAGATCTGCATCATNAAACAGGNGCAATAGGCACAATCATGTTGGTTCCATACAACAGCCAATATGGAATAGTTGAATCCAATGACGAAAACATCGTGACCAAATTCACTGAAAAAGGNCGCCTGCCNTTTTGGATCAATGCTGGNGTGTACCTTTTCNACCGNCAGATTGAATCACTTTTACCGGATTTAGGTGATCATGAAACGACAACATTCCGGGATCTTGCAGACGAAGGACGCCTGGCTGCCTACCACTCCGATAGCACTTGGGCCAGCATAGAAAGCCCAAAGGACTTGAATGACATNTCAGACCAGATCAAANAGGGCAGTCTTAAACTCACTGGAATGCAGGANGTGAATTAGTCAGAATCTGCAAACAACGCCAAGAGGTCGTGACGAGAAATCATCCCCACCGGTACGCCATCATCAATCACAGGCAAATGATGATTCCCTCCAGAAACCATAATCTTGGCAACATCAGCTAAATGCATATCAGATGTAACGGTNCTGGGATCTGATTGCATAGCGTCTCCGACAAGAGTGTTCCGCGTATTNTGTATCACTTCTTCAATATTTTCAGGGTCGCCCAGTTCACTACCCAGAAGACGCAAAACTGATTGGCGAAGATAAGGCAATACAGTTTCTTCAGGCAAGTATTTGGACTCGGAAAGTAACCCGATAAACATGCCTTCGGCATCAATCACNACTACCGATCCAATGCTNTTNTCNAGCATGGTTTTAGCTGCTTCGGANACAGGCCGGTCAGCAGTAATCGTTACTACCGGGGATGTCATTATTTGTCTGACATATTTGGTTAGCATGAAGTCAATTATGNTCTCGGTACATAAACAGAAGTATCAGACAATCCCTGACCATCAAATACTTAGCCAATAATCAAGCANTTTGAAGAGCCATAACATGTCGAGCGAACTTCGCCACTTTTATTGAAGCNGCTGGAATATTTTCCAAACTTGTGTCAATCGATATGTCNTAAAGATTGCGATCATCNGGTTGANCACCATGAATATCTGANAAATACTCTCGCTGGAGNTTTTCNCGNCGNTTTATAGTGTNCTCAGCATCAGANACCAATTTGAATCCCTCCCTCTTCATAACGCGTGTGACACGATCTCCCCATGAAGCAAATAACCCAACCTTCAAGGCACTACGATCCCCAGCCTCAACACATCCCGCACGATGAACCAGAACACTATTCCCAAGATCGAAAACCCCGTCGACACTAACCGGGTGAAAATCCTTCATGTGTGCGGCTATAGGACCGTCACTATCCCAAGTTAATGGCAGAAGAAGATCTTCAGGGACATTAAAGTACGGATCACCAACTGCGTTTCCGAGGGCCATGCCCGAAACAGCGCGCTCGACAAACACCCAGAAACGATCTNCAAAACTATTAATATTNCTAGAGTGGGCACCAGCGGTTGATCGCGGAAGGGCAATCCTATCGACGAAATCAAAATCCATCGTTCGCGCTAAACTCCTACCCAATTCAATTCCACCTGCGCCTATATGTCC
>PBRL01000070.1 GCA_002725925.1 Chloroflexota bacterium | reverse complement strand
CATATTCGCTCGCCCAAATTATATTAGGACTTAAAAATTTATACCATTAATATAGTTAGAAGTTCAAAAACATCAGGCTAAGAAAAATTATGATTACCCGAAAAGTGATCAGCCAATTCTTCATTATAATTATATTGAAAAATGCGCTTTTTTCTCAGAGTGCATTATTGATAAAACCTGAGATACTGGACCCTGAACGATCTTATTTTTCAATTCTTATTTCTCCTGATCGATCTTGTATAGCTCTCACAAACTCAAACTATACCACGCTGGAAATAATGAATCAGCGAATATCGAAGAATGTGAAAGTTTCGATTCCATTCATGAATGCATTCCAGGCAAAATGGTCACCTGACAGTGACAAATTACTTTTACTGAGATCCAGGTATGATAATAAAAGAAGAACAAATAGTCTGATCGTGATTAACCAAGAAGGCGAATTTCTTGAGACTATTGTGGATTTTACAACTCAAAACCTGTATCCGCTGGAATGGACGGGGAATAATACACTCCATTATTTATCAGAAGAAAAGTTGATAACATATAATTTGGAAGGATCGGATAATGAATGGGATTATCCCCTAGTTTATGCAGTAAACAATAAACTATTTAAAAAAGTAAATCAGCATGATTCTGAATTACTTTATACAGCAGAAAACACCATCCTGAATGTTTCCAGTTCAAAATACGGCAACCTAGTTGCTTTCGAAGTCTATGGCAGTAATATCATTATCATTGATAATCATAAGATGGTGACCACTGATCTCAAAACGGGGAACGCCCCAAAGGTCTCGCCCAATGGTAAAATGGTTACATTCATGGTTCTGGAAGATGATGGATACCAGATCACTTCAGGTGATGTTTACATCTGGGACGCAATTACCAAAGAAATTAATGCAGTTGGTCATAATCCTGAGTTGATAGAAATGAACCCTGTATGGGCCAGTGATGAATTGGTTTCCTATATCATCTATCCGGAAGGTTTGATAGAAACAGTCAGTATAAAATAAGATCGATGAAATATATTCTTTTTTTCTCTCTGATTGTCAGTGCGGGCAAATCTCAGGTAACGGGACTTGAGGGCTGGGATCTATTTATTGATCCGGGACACAGTCGGGATGAGAATATGGGAATTAATGGGTACTCTGAAGCCAAAGAAGTCTTAAGAGTTGGTTTACACCTAATGGATATTTTTGAAAACCAGACTGACATCGATACAGTCTATATTTCTAGAACAAATGATAGCCAAAGTGTATCCCTTTATCAGCGTACAAACTATGCAAACACAGTGGGTGCTTCCTGGTACCATTCAATACACAGCGATGCCAGCTCAAATACAAACTTAAATAAAACACTTTTATTGTGGGGGCAACTGTATAATGGAAATCCTGACCCACCGGTGGGTGGTGAAGAAATGAGTTCCTATATGATCGATATTTTAACTGCAGGAATGAGAACACAGACTACTGGTTCATGGGGGGATTGCAGTTTTTATACCTGGAGTGATTATTGTGCCAACTCTGGTGGTCCCTATCTTTANGTAAATCGTAATACAAATATGCCTTCAGAATTAAGCGAAGAAGGNCACCACACCAATCCACCTCAGAACCAGCTGACAATGAACGAAGAGTATAANAGAATGTTGGCCTATCTATTNTTCTGGTCGATCTTNGAACNCCATGAGATCGACAGACCATTTGTGGGACAATTGAGTGGCCAGATCTTTGACATTGAATCACAANATCCCATCAATGGTGCGGTGACTCATGNGGGTGATTTTGAGTATACAACGGATACNTATNCTTCGTTGTTTCATAACTATTCGAATGATGAGCATGAGTTACGGAATGGGTTTTACTGGTTTGAGGGTTTGTCTGATTCAACGTATGAAGTCATTGTATCAGCACCAGGCTATTACAGTGATACAACTAATGTTGCAATAGCAGATTCTTTTATTACTTTTCATGATNTNCAATTATTATCNAGTCAGCCTCCNATTGTTGTTGGAACAGTTCCTGNAGAGGGAGATACTCTTTTCCCGGCNTGGGAGAATATCGAAGTCAACTTCAGCCGGCCGATGAATACCGAAATCNTGGAAGCCNNTCTCCTNTTGAATCCTGGGACAGACCACCAAATAATCTGGAGTGATGATAACCTTACCATGACTATTGAATCNGCNGACATGGATTACGAAACGGATTACACTTTAACCATNCTGGATNNCGCCCAGGATGTGTATGGCCATTATCTGGATGGTNACGCNGATGATACNCCGGGAGGTGATTNTATTTTAACATTCAGGTCNGGCCCCGCNGATATGGAGCCNCCGCAGATATTNGCAGTAGTACCACCCAATGTTGCCCAAAATGTTGAATTGCGTCCGATCATTAATATTCAATTCGACGAAATTGTNGGACCGGAATCAATGTTGGANTCATCCTTTTTGCTGGAAAGATTTCANGACCATACTGAAATCGAAGGTGAATTGGATCACTATACAGTGTATGGCCGAAGTTCTCTTTGTTTTTTTCCATTCAACGATATACTTCCGAATGAAGTTTATGTCACCAGNGTCTATTCTGGTCTCATGGATGAGTTTAACAATNCAATTCCAGTGANCCATTCTTATTCATTNCTCACNGGGAATGTNGATGTNGATGTAACCATGATCGATGCAATGGAACAAAACGTTGAGGATAATTGGTGGGCGCCACAGGTTTCCGGGAGTACCACNGGTATCGTTACGGATAGTACTTCGATGTTGATCAATNCTGAAANAGTAAATGGTTTGTANGGCAGTACTCAAGCCATGGAAATCGATTACGGNTGGAATACAACTNCCGTTGATTGGCTTATAAGNGTCTATTTGAGCGNCGGNCTACCAAGAAANGTCACTTTTGACGATTCCAAAACNCTGCAGGCTTATATTTTCGGGGATGGGTCTGGNAACAAGTTTAGATTTGCCGTAGATGATAATCTTCCCAATACTGGGGCGGATTATCATGAAGTGAGCCCGTGGTATCCGATTGATTGGATCGGTTGGAAATTGATTTCCTGGGACATGGATATGGATGAAACAGGTGACTGGATTGGCGACGGACAATTGAATGGCACAATGAGATTTGATAGTTTTCAATTAACTTATGNTGAGGGGCAACCAGCTTTTGGTAAAATCCTTATCGATGATTTTAGGTTAATAGCGGATGTTGATTTGGATATATCAGTAAATGGCTTACCCAATAAAATTACTNTGGACANTAATTATCCAAATCCATTTAATATATCCACCATGATTCCATTTANCGTTGATAAAACCAGACCAATTCGATTGACAGTCTATGACNTGGCTGGACATAAAATAAGGGAACTTGTNAATAAAAAATACCAACCTGGAANNCACCAGGTATTTTGGCANGGAAAAACAGATGAGAACATTATGGCCTCTTCTGGAATTTATATTTATATNTTGGTTTCAAATGAATTCTCCAAGTCTGGCAGNATGGTGTTATTGAAATAATTTAGTTCACAAATNAAATTGATTTAAGGGAGTCGAAATATTCATTGGATTGACAGTACTATAATTATTGGATTTTTAGCGGCATTGATATGTATTGGTGTACTNCAGAGTTGGTCCAATAAAACGTCAAAAGATTTTTTTCTCGGTNGGAAGAACCTACCCTGGATTGTGGCCATGTTTTCCATCGTCGCCACAGAAACGTCTGTTTTGACATTTATNAGTATTCCCGGGATTGCTTACAGGGGNAANTGGCTGTTTCTCCANCTGGCAATAGGATACATCATTGGACGGATATTGGTAAGCGTATTTTTACTTCCCCAATATTTCAATTTGGGTGTGACATCCATNTATGAAGTTCTTGGAAANAAATTTGGCTCGGAGATCCAAAAANTAGCATCAGGCGTTTTTCTGATCACTCGNATTCTGGCNGATGGAATTCGTTTTCTGGCGACTGCTGTCATCGTNCAAGTTGTCACGGGATGGTCACTTCCCATGGCTGTTNTTATTATTGGTATTGTAACATTGATTTACTCACTGCTCGGAGGGATCAGGACCATCGTCTGGATCGATAGTTTTCAATTTATATTATATTTATTCGGTGGTTTGATTACGATTTTCTNTATCCTCATCAATATGGATATTAGGGNTGGGGAANNCTTTTCAACTTTGTATAGNGCCAATAAATTGACTTTCTTGAATTTCACTGGCGATCTTTTCANNGATCCATACCTNTTTATTACTGCTGTTATTGGCGGNNCATTTCTATCATTTTCATCCCATGGTGCAGATTACATGATGGTNCAGCGGGTTCTGGGGACCCGAGATTTAGCTTCCGGCAGGAAAGCNATGATNGGNAGCGGGTTTTTCGTATTNTTGCAGTTTGCTGTTTTTCTACTGGCNGGTTCCTTGATCTATTCTTATATGGGCGGAGTTCCNATAGCCAAGGATCGAGAATTTTCAACCTTTATTGTGGAGCATTTACCCGTTGGATTAAAAGGATTATTGTTAGCCGGGATCCTGTCGGCAGCAATGTCAACGCTCAGTTCTTCCATTAATTCCTTGGCTTCATCTACCATTAACGATTGGTTTGGGGGAGAAGCGACACTTCNAAAATCCCAGGTAGTTAGTTTGATNTGGGCAGTGATCCTGATTGGAATTGCNTTAATATTTGATGAAGGAGATACNGCTATTGTTGTTATGGGCCTGCAGATTGCTTCCTTCACCTATGGAGGCCTGNTGGGCCTTTTTCTATTGAGTAAATTTGATCAATCATTTCACACCGCAAGTTTGATCGTAGGNCTTATTTNAAGCTNTTTAATTGTCTTTTATTTAAAGCAGATTGGTTTNGCNTGGACTTGGTTTATTTTGGTTTCTGTAACCGTTAATATCATGGTTACAATGANTTNAGATAGAGTTCTCCGATTANTGAAATAAAACTTTTTTATTGTAACGGGCCGATAATTATTTAACATATAAAAGTTTTCTAGTTTCGAGTATTTTATTTCCTGATGTTAAGGAATAGAAATAGATCCCCGATGCCTGCTGTTTTCCTGATATATTTTTTCCATACCAAATTGTTGAATAATCCCCGGGAAATAATATATCATTGACTAACGTGTTGATTTCCTTTCCNTCTACNGACCAGATTATCAATTTGATCCCCTGTAATTTTGAAACGGCAAATTTAANCGTTGTAAAGCCGTTAAATGGGTTAGGATAGTTCTGGAATAATACTNCCTTTTCNGGTAATGGATCATTTGTGGAAAAGACTAGGTTNGAGGGAGATGATTCTGTCCAGAATCGATCCGCTGTTGTTGCGAAATAGAGAAATATTATTGCGGTATCCANTACAGATAATTCATCTATGACCGTTACAGGTTCAGANGAAAACTGTATATCAATGATATCTGCGGTNTCAACTGNAGCAGACGGTTCCNGGGAACGGTAGGTNATAAGCCAGTTTTNTTTTTCCGTATCAAGCGGGTAAACGACCAATTCATTATGAAANTCATCAAGTGGATTTATGGTNAACACNGGCGGTTCAGGAACTGTGGATCCGCCCAATGGGTTTTGGTTTATTTTCATTTTGTTTTTGAAAANNGTTTGTCCNGNNGNACNGAAATAGGATCTGTCNNTCCAGGTCCCATAGCTGAAAAATTGNAAACCATNCACCCAGCCCAGTCCCCGGCAGGCGTTTACGATATCACCATGATTATTCCAGACATCATATTCATCCAGCACATAGGAACCNGGTCCGACTGTGAAAGGTCTGTNGGAAGCGATGCCCGGNTGGATAAATAATNTCCAGCATTGGGGACAGTCCTGTTCCAACATGCCCAAAAATCCGCTGGCAGATGTCCAGTGGTAATGCATNGGCATGATNTGATCCAGGTATCCTTCGTTGTACCANAGGGCNGCNTCCTGNTATACGGTGCCATAGCCCTGCCANCCGGACCAGTTATACTTGCCCAGCACTGCNGCACTTAATTTNACNTGGGGTTTNACTGCCTGNATNGAGTCATGNAGAGTGTGCACAAATTCNGTTACNCTCCATCGCCACCATTCTTCCCAGGAACCATACCCTTCCGGAACTCCGGCAGAATAGGGATGAAGATAATCGTAAAGGTATCGCCCGGATAANTTGGTATTCAGCTGCNGCAGNTCNGNTGGAGTAATAAANCCATCCTGCCGCTGCAGTTCCATTTCCNGAGAAACATTTCTNTGNGTAGTATTGNTNTGCTCGTTCCAGCGGACATAATCCAGGTGCAGGCCGTCAATNTCATAATTATTCACAATTTCCATGGCTACNTCTACGGTATAGTCCCGGACATCCTTAAGGCCNGGNGAGACGGATCGATAGGATGTCATNANATTTCCACTTTGATCACGGCAGATCCATTCAGGGTGCTCTGCNGCTGGNGCACCNGNNGTNGTNCTGGAGGTCTGAAANACNTTGAACCAGGCATGGAGTTCNAGGCCTCTTTTGTGNGCTTCTTCTATGGCAAATTCCAGGGGGTCGTATCCGGGNTACTGGTATCCGGAGTAATACCCCCAGGGTTCNTGAGATGANTCATAATAGGCCGTACCACTCTGGCGAACCTGAAAGATGACAGCATTCATGTTTGCAGCTGCATGATTATCCATAATCGTCCGGACAGTATTCATATTCTGGCCGGGATTCTTGGAACGGTCAATATGGTTCCAGGTGATGACCCAGGTACTGCGAAATTCCTCGTTACCTGTACCAGNCAGCACTGCAATGAACATTGTGGAAAAAATATANAATCGAAAATAATTATAGCGCATTATCTGGGATGAATTGTGACTGTACTTTGATTTTAAATAAGTCTAATCTGGCTGATAAAACTGATTCAAATTAGATTATACCATATGAAAAGATACTCATACCCTTCCTTTATCTTATTAGTTGTTTCATCATTTTTCATCTGCTGCGATAAAATAGATGATGGTAAAATGATAAAACCGCAGGCATTGAATATTGGCGATACCATTGCATTTTGCGCTCCTGCCGCTCCACTGGATACAACGCGGATCATACTGGCCAAAAAACGGTTAACAGAAATGGGCTTTTATGTACTGCAACCTGTATCGCTGTTTCGGCGCTGGGGCTACCTGGCGGGCAGCGATGCACAGCGGGCAGAGGAATTGATGGATTTTTTTCAGGATCGTACCATAAAAGCCATTTTCCCGGGAACAGGAGGCTATGGTACCACCCGTATACTGGACCTGCTCGATTACGCAATTATTCGCAGCAATCCCAAGATATTTATTGGGTTCAGTGACATTACCGGTGTGCACATTGCCCTTAATCAAATAGCGGATCTGGTAACGTTCCATACACCCAATCCTATGTACGGGCTTGGCAGCGATGGAGGCCTGGAACCCACGGCGGAAACTTATTTCTGGTCCCTGCTTAGGGGAGATGAGGAGATGTACCAGATCCCTTTCGATCTATATGGAGATAGTTTAGGAGTAGAAGTAATGGTCCCAGGAAAAGCACAGGGCTGTTTGGCGGGAGGTAATTTATCCTTGATTTGTGCTGCCATGGGTTCGCCATACGAGATCCAGACAAATGGCAAACTTTTATTCATGGAAGATATCGGTGAAGCACCCTACCGGATTGACCGCTATCTGCGGGAGCTGAAATTGGCCGGCAAACTGGATCGTGTGGCCGGTGTCATCCTGGGCCGTTTTACCCGGCGAAAAGAAGAACCTCCGGATAAACCTGGTGATTTCACCATGGAGGAGGTGCTGGAACAATATTTTAAGAATTTCAATGTACCCGTGGTAAAAAATTTTCCCGCCGGNCATGTACGNACCAATATTTCACTGCCGCTGGGTGTTCCGGCGGAACTGGATACAGAACAGGGAGTACTGCGGCTTTTGGAGTCACCTACTGTGAACANGGACCGATAGNTATATGTTGCTAGATGATGTACCCGTTTTTTTACTGAGAGCAATCAGACTGATGAATTCATACATAATATTTGCCGCTAAAAGAGAAGTGATTTGTGCCGGATCATAAGATGGCATTACTTCCACCATATCATAACCAATAAAATCAATTTCTGTCAACCCTCGAACCAGGNACANNGCCTCGTAGCCAGTGAAACCCCCTGGTTCAGGCGTCCCGGTTCCAGGTGCATAGGCCGGGTCTACAAAATCAATNTCAAAAGTCAAATAGGCCGGTCCAGGTCCAACCCGATCCTTTATTTTTTCCACNGCCNGCTCCATGCCCATACGGTGTAAGTCTGGNCCGGTAATGGCCATGAATCCAGCTTCGGNTGACATCTGATGATCTTCCTGGTCGTACAATGGGCCCCGCAACCCGACCTGACTGGANCGTGCCGGATCGATGAGNCCCTCTTCCAGGGCTCTGCGGAANGGTGTGCCNTGGGTGTCTTTCTGGTCNAAATAGCCNTGCCATAAATCGCTGTGGGCGTCAAAATGCACCAGCGCCACAGGGCCGTATTTTTCTTTTGCTGCCCTGAGNAGNGGCAGGGATACAGAATGATCNCCGCCCATAAAGACCGGAATGATNCNCTGTNCAAAGANGGTTCGGGCACCGTCCGCGATCATCCGGTGAGATTCCTNAAGATATCCNGGCATTATAGGCAGGTCNCCATAATCAGCACCGGCNCAATGTTTAAAAATTTCTATTTGTTGAGCCGGGTTATACGGCCTTAGAAGGACTGAGTTATCACGAATTCCCGCTGGACCGAAACGGGCACCGATCCGATAGGTAGCGCCTGTATCAAAGGGGACACCAACTATTGCAAAATCCACATCCTCTAACTCTGTCACATGAGGGAGGCGCATAAAGGTG